>CAYHWG010000011.1:0-21928 GCA_964360375.1 uncultured Gammaproteobacteria bacterium
TTGAAAGTTTTTTCCGCGGTTTTAATTTCTGTGGTGCCGATGGTGGGACTTGAACCCACATGAGTTTACCAAAACGATTTTGAGTCGTGCGCGTATACCAGTTCCGCCACATCGGCATGTTACGTTGCCTATAAAACATTCAAAATGATGTTTTTCACAAGAATTGTCGCGTACTAAATCAATTCATTTGGATGGAACACGAAGCGTTGTAAGGAGAAAATGGTCGAGTTGTATGAATAATACTGCGAGGTCATTTTCGACTGAAACGCAAGTGAGCCGCCAAATTTATTGATTTTGTGGTAGCTGGGGAGGGGGTCGAACCCTCGACCTCGGGCTTATGAGTCCCGCGCTCTAACCAACTGAGCTACCCAGCCAAAATGTTTTCAACGTAGCGATAAGGTATCAAGATTGGGATAAGTTGTCCAGATACAATTCTTTTGTTTCTTTTGAAACTTCTGTATAATTCTCACATCTTATGGCGCATATCATTTCGGTGGTGAATCAAAAGGGTGGGGTGGGAAAAACGACAACCACACTGAATCTCGCCGCGTATCTTGCGGATGCGGGGAAGTTTGTGTTGCTTATTGATCTTGATCCGCAAGCAAACGCCACGTCCGGTGTTGGAATCGATCATCGTGCGCTTACGGCGGGTGTGTATGAAGGACTGATTGGCACACATTCGGTAAGATCTCTCATTCATAAAACAGCGCATGATGGATTGCGAATTTTGCCGGCAACACAGGCGCTTGCGGGAGCGTCCGCAGAACTTGTGACCGCAAATGATCGTGAACATTTTTTGCGAAAAGCATTACTCGAGGTTCGCAATGACTACGATTATATTTTTATCGACAACCAACCATCGCTCGGGATGCTCACGATCAACGGACTCGTGGCATCCGATTCGGTTCTGATTCCTGTGCAGGCGGAATTTTACGCGCTCGAAGGTTTGACGGATCTCATGAACACGGTGGATCTCGTTCGTGAAAATTTGAAACCAAATCTCGACATCATGGGCGCGGTCATCACGATGTATGACTCACGTACCAAGTTGTCGAACGAAGTTTTGCAAGAATTGTATCGATACTTCCCGGATAAAATTTTTCGCTCCGTGATTCCTCGCTCTGTGCGTCTTGCCGAAGCTCCGTCGTTTGGTAAAACTATTCTCGGATATGATCCATCGTCCAAAGCCGCAAAGGCTTATGAACGGTTGGCTAAAGAATTTATGTTGCGAGAAGCCGGATCTCTCTAATATTTTTTATGAACATACGACCAGCACTCGGGAAGGGCCTCGGCTCTCTCATTCCGCATAAACAATCTTTTACGGAACAAGTTTTTCCGTCCGCACACAAAGAAATTTTGGAAGTGAGTGTGGATGAAATTTCTGCAAATCCGCGTCAACCGCGTAGTTATTTTTCTCCGTCTGATCTTGAAGACCTGATTGGTTCCATCAAGGAGCATGGAATTTTGCAACCGCTTATCGTTACACGCTCAAACGGTCAGTATGAATTGATCGCAGGAGAACGTCGATTGCGCGCTTCACGTATTGTCGGACTAAAGACCGTTCCGGTGATTGTACGCGATGCAACAGAGCAACAGAAATTAGAGCTCGCCCTTATCGAAAATATTCAGCGTCAGGATTTGAATGCGGTTGAAGAAGCGATTGCTTATCGCGCTCTCATTGATGAATTCAATTTGACGCAAGAGAATGTCGCATCTCGTGTAGGGAAGAGTCGTTCCAACATTGGAAACATCGTGCGACTCCTTGATTTACCAAGCGATATTTTGGATGCGCTGAAAGAAGGTCGTATCATGAAATCGCACGCGCGCACGTTGCTTGGGGAAGTCGATCCAAAAAAACAACACGAGATGTTTGAGGCTATGTTGCAAGGCGGAGTGACGGTGCGACAAATCGAAGCGCGTGTTTCGGGAAAAATTCAACGTGTCACCTCACTCATTCCAAAAGATCCAAACGTCGCCGCGCAAGAAAAACGTTTGCGAGAGATTCTTGGCACAAAAGTAGAGATCCAAGAATCTGCTGGTCGTGGAAAAATTTGCATCACGTTTTATTCGCGTCAAGAGCTGATGCAGCTCATTGAACGCATGTCTGATTAAAAAAATAGGCTTTTAAAGCCTATTTTTTCGTATAACTATGTTTAGTTACTCTTTGTTACCCCTAACTTACCAGATTGTTACCTCATGAGGTTAACTGTACAAATCATTGACTTTTCCATAAAATCATGCTATACTGTGGTGTTATCAAGTGTGATGGGATTGGCTCAAAATACCTGAAAACACCGCGGATGACGGTTTCATCAAGTCCTGAAAGGGCAACTGTCCGAAAGGTGACGGATTGGCTGGCTTTGCTGTCTGATCCTGCTTACTTAGGATGGAGGTTACCATGGGAAAGAAATTGACGACCGGAATGCTTCGGCAATTGCACGAACTCGATGCGGCACGGAATGATGTTGGCGATCACATTCAGGAGCTGATTCGTCGGCTCACGGACGGCGGTGTCAAGGTTAACCAGAATGATCAGTTTTTTGCTCAAACCAAAGTCTTTTGGGACAAAGGTTGGGGTACGGCACTGGGGCTTGAGTCGCTGAAGGTCTACCGCGATTCTGTTCGCGATCTGGCCGGAAAAATCCCCGAACGTCCGCCTGTCGACTACCTGAACAAGCTCATCCTCGTGGATCGGCGGGTTCAACTCACCGATGCATGCCGTATGGCTGGCCTCAAGTACCATGGTTCGGACAAAACGTTCAAGCCGTACGATGAGAAGGTTGCAAAGAAACATGGCGATGCGTACTGGATGTGGTGCCAAGACGGGCGCCGCAATCAGAACAAGAAGCCCAGTGTTTGTCGGACGGAGTTCGCCAAGATTCCGGGAGCCGGGAGCGAAGTCGGTCTTGACGAGTTCGAGTTCGTTGCGATGTACGCTCAGGATCCGTCGGTGATCGGTACCAAGGAAAATCCTCGTTTCATTGATCTTCCCGGTGCGGTTCGCGCGGACGTCCCTGACAACATCGCGTGCGGCGGCGGCTGGAACGGTGAGCCCTGGTACTGGGGCGGCAGTGCGGTTCCGGAGTTCGGCTCGGCCTCCCGCTGGGAGTTTGGCCCTCAATCCTGAGACCTTGTCACTGTTCATTTTTTTAACCCTCTGCTTTAGCCTTGTGTCTTCCTGACACAAGGCTATTTTTGTATAATGATTTCTGAAAGTAGGATTATGTCTGGTTGAGTTATGTCTTCCAGCTCCGAAATCTTCGAAAGAACCATCGTCTGAATTTTTGATTCATCCGGAATTAAAAAGTGTACGACTCCAACGAGACACTCCTTGTCGAGATCTTGCGCGGTATTCCGCGAAATGAAATTCATCCGCAACCTTGAATGGCACGGAAGCGGAGGTGAAACGGATGGGTTTCGACAAAACTTCCCGGTGCGGTTCACGCGGACAACCCTGACAACATCGCGTGCGGCGGCAACTGGAACGGTGAGCCCAAACTCAACTGGAACTGGAACGACAATGCGAATCCGAAGTTCGGCTCGGCCTCCCGCTGGGTATGTTTCGAGAAAGCATCCCGAAAAATTCGGGATGCTTTTATATCGATTTCTTCCACCCACCCAGCATGCGGCCAATTTTTTGAATGGATTCTTGAAGCTCGATCGCCTCGCGGTCGCGAATTTGATCCAAGTCTTTTGCAAGTCTCACGAGAATTTTTGTGCGCTCAACAAGTCGCAAACATTTCTCAATCGCCGCAATTTTCCATTCGGGTTTTTGCAAACCAGCCTCAATGATTTCTTGTAGTGACTGCAGGGCAGATTCCTCAAGAGATTGTCCGAGAGAATATTTTTCAGACTTTGAGAATTTGTTTCTGAATTGATGAATACGTTTTAATAAATCATACGTTTCTTGAAAAACAGGGGATTCATGTATGGAGGACATATTTGAGGAAATAATTAGCTATGAGAATTTAAATTGTGCGTGGGTAGAGTTTCGATCCGGCAAACGCAAGCGGCCGGATGTCCAGATGTTCGAGCGAAACCTTGAGGATCATTTGTTTAGACTTCGAGAAGACCTGGTTGATGGCAGTTATCGTCACGGGTCGTATCACCAATTCCACGTTTTTGATCCCAAACATCGGATTATTCACAAAGCAACCGTTCGCGATCGATTGGTGCATCATGCCGTTTATCGTGTTCTTTATCCCAAGTTCGAACGATCATTTATCTTCGACAGCTATTCTTGTCGCATTGGGAAGGGGACACATGCAGGTGTGAAACGACTCGAAACATTTGCGCAAAGAGTCAGTCGGAATTATTCGAGCCCATGCTGGGGATTGAAGTTCGATATCAGAAAGTTTTTTGATTCGGTGGATCACGAGATCTTGCTTGAAATTCTTGCACGTAAAATTGAAAGTGCTCGAACAATGTTGCTGCTGACAAATATCGTTCAGAGTTTCTCGAAGCCAACGCAACGTTGGGGGGGGTCGTTAATGGAAACAATCCGAGCGGTTGGATTACCGATCGGGAATTTGACTTCGCAACTGTTCGCCAATGTTTACATGGACGCATTCGATCATTTTATCAAAGATGAACTAGAGATGAAGTTTTATATTCGCTATACAGATGATGAAATTATTTTGCAAGATAATCCAGATGATTTGCATGCCCTTATCCCCATTATTGAGCAGTGGCTGTGGAAATATCGCCGCCTCACAATTCATCCGAATAAAATAGAAATTCGAAAATTTTCCCAAGGAATCGATTTTCTTGGATATGTGGTTTTGCCTCATCACATCAGACTTCGAACAAAAACGAAATATCGAATGATGAAACGGATCAATGAGAAAAACAGGTCATCGTACTTTGGTTTACTTTCGCATTGTGATGGATTTGAATTGGAACAACAAATACGACGAATTTAATTAACTAAATAATCTCGACATCGCGTTGAGATTATTTTTTTTGCATGCGTTCTTTCGGTTTTAACATGCCTACAAGCCATCGATGCATATTTAATCGTGTTGCATCGCGGATTTTATTTCGTGCGTGATGGGTTTTCGCAAATTTGAGCCAGTCGGGGTTTGGACCTCGACGGTTTTTATCTGTGATGATTTCGATAATATCTCCGGAGTTCAAAGTGGTGTCGAGGTTTCGTACAACATCGTTAATGCGTGAGGAGGCACACGTGTTTCCGATTTGTGAGTGAATGGCGTAGGCAAAGTCAATCGGGGTGGCCCCTTCAGGCAGATCGATCACATCGCCTTTTGGAGTGAAGACAAAAATCCGATCTCGGAAAACATCGATCTTCATGATCTCAAGTTGCTCCATGAAATCTTTTTTGGTTTCCAGTTCTTTTTGGATTTGGATGAGGTCTTCCATCCAACGCGTGTTTTTGATGTCTTGCGTGCCGTCTTCTTTATAACGCCAGTGAGCGGCGATACCGTATTCTGCGAGCTCATGCATTTCTGACGTGCGGATTTGAAACTCACAAATGGTTTTGTCTTCTGCAAAAATGGTGGTGTGAAGCGATTGGTATCCGTTCGGTTTCGGTTGCGCGATGTAATCTTTAATGCGTCCAGGAAGCGGACGAAATTTTTGATGAATCATGCCAAGCGCCGCATAACAATCTTCCACATCATTCACGATCACGCGAATCGCGATCAGGTCGTAAATTTTTTCTATGTCGCTGTCGTAGCGTTGCATTTTTTTAAATAAACTGTACAACCGCTTAACACGGCCGTAGACTTGAAAATTTTCTAAATCATTTGACCCCATCATTTTTTCTGTTTGATCGATGATGCGGCTGACTTGTGCTCCACGTTCGCGGATTTTGATGTCCATTTTTGATTTGACACTTTCGTACTCTTTG
The DNA here is from genome assembly GCA_964360375.1 of uncultured Gammaproteobacteria bacterium. Classification (GTDB taxonomy): domain Bacteria; phylum Patescibacteriota; class Patescibacteriia; order UBA9934; family GWF2-40-263; genus XYB2-FULL-45-11. Next base: position 5,870 of record CAYHWG010000011.1, read on the forward strand.
GGGAGTAAATACGCAAACGAGGCGTCTTCCAATTCTCCTTTGATTTCGCTCATCCCAAGGCGTCCAGCAATAGGCGCGTAGATTTCGAGAGATTCTCTGGCGATTCGATGTTGTTTGTGCAGTGGTTGGCCATTCAGAGTATGGAGATTATGCAGGCGATCGGCGAATTTTATGAAAACAACACGGACGTCAGACGCCATTGCAAGAAACATTTTGCGCATGTTTTCTGCGTAGCGTTCCTCTCCACGATACTTGACGGTATGTTTTAGTTTTGTGACACCCCCGACAAGGGAAGCGATATCGTTTCCGAATTTTTCTTTTAAATCTTCAATGGTGATATTTGTGTCTTCAACCACGTCGTGAAGTAATCCCGCAGAGACCACATTTAAATGAAGGCCCATTTCCGCAAGCTTAAACGAAACAGCAAGTGGGTGCGTAATGACAGGTTGTCCTGTGAGTCGTGTTTTTCCTGCGTGCGCCGCGTCTGCAACGTCAAATGCACGACGCAAGGTCGTGAGATCTGGATTCTGATAATGTGTTTTGACAAACCCTTCAAGTTCATCGAATGTGTGAATCGTTTCCATAGCGGCTTCATCTAAGATACTACCCTCGCAGGATTTTGCCAATTTTTTTGACGCGTATGGTCTTTTTATGGGATCATGAAGCAAATAATATTTTTTTGTATGTCTTCACACGATTCAGGGATAGATCACTCAAATCACGATACCGTAACAGGAGAAACAGAAGCGGCTCCTGAAACGGTTGTTTCAAAATCTTTTTCGTCTCCAGAAGAAATACAAAGACGTTTGGATCATGCGACACGCATCGTAAGAGATGCACAGAAAAAGCAAGAAGGAATTACAGACGTGAAATTTCGCATCAAGGGTATTTTAAAAAAATTAAAAGGAGCACAAGATGATATTAATGAAGTGAATGCGCGTATTGAAGATTTGGAACCGAAACCTGTTTCTGATGCGATGAAGTATGGAACATTTCGTTCGGGTGAAGCTGCAGGTAAGTTTTTTTCTTCGTCCGGAAAAAATTTAGATCATGCCGCAATGGGGATTGAGAAATGGGCAGACGCGGGGATGAAAAAAAATTTAAAGTGGGCGTTTGATGTTCCTGTTCTTGGTTGGGTCCTCGGAAAGACCCTTGGATATAAACCCATGAAATCTGAAATAGAACACGAGGCACACGAACATAAAAAAGCAGAAGCAAAGGCAAAATGGATGGAACAAGAACAGAAGAAGGTCGCGAAATTGAGGGAAAAGAAAGTTTCAGAAGAACAGATCGCCATTATTATGGCAGAAGATGAAGAAAAATATGATTTTCGTGTGAAAGAAAAAGAAGACAAGGAAAAAGAAAAACATGGAGGCGGGCATGATGATCATGCAAAAAAAGATACGAAAAAAGATGCGGGTCATGGCGGCGGAGGACATCATTAAAAAAACATCCTCGAAATTATTTCGAGGATGTTTTTTTCGTGATGGATTTTTCTTTCGGTTCTTTTTTTGGAAAGCGTTTTGAGGGTGGAGCTTTTCTTTTCGCATCGAGAAGCGCGATTGCGTCTTCTCGCGTAAGTGTTTCTTGTTGATAATTTTTTCCAAGGGAAGCGTTTGTTTTTCCATCCGTGACATAGGCACCGTATCTTCCTGTACGCATAACGATCGGTAATTTGGATTCCGGGTCCTCGCCAAACTCCGCAAGTGGAATAGCGGCTATTTTTTTTGCGGCGATCAATTCTTTTGCTTGTTCAAGCGTCACCGTAAACGGATCGATCGGTTCTTTGAGGGAAGCAAAGATTTTTTTGTCTGAGACATACGGACCGAATCGACCATATGCCGCAATGAGCGTTGCGCCGTCATCTCCGAGTCCGAGCGTGCGCGGAAGGGTGAGGCATTGAAGTGCTTGTTCAAGTGTGACAGATTCTATATGCATTCCTTTCAGAAGTGAGGCACTTTTTGGCTTATTGATTTTGGCTTTTTGATCCTCTTTGCTCCAAGGACCAATTTGCACAAACGCCCCGAAGCGTCCTGTTTTTGCGATGATATCGATTCCACTTGTGGGATCTTTTCCCAAGATACGATCCGGCATCACATCGTCACGTGTCAATGATTTTGTTTTCTCCTCGAGATTTTTATGAAACGGAACGTAGAATTGTTCAAGCATCGGCTCAAGCGCGAGTGTACCTTCTGCGATATCATCAAATTCTTTTTCGAGTTTTGCCGTAAACGTGAAATCGACGATTTGCGGAAAATGTTCGACGAGAAGATCGCTTACAATCATGGCGATGTCTGTTGGAAATAATTTTTTGTTGTCATCACGATCGACATAGCCACGCACGATCACCGTGTTGATGGTCGGTGCATATGTTGATGGTCGTCCAATACCGTACTCTTCAAGCACTTTCACAAGTGTCGCGTCCGAGTAGCGTGCAGGAGGTTCTGTAAAATGTTGTGTTGGAACAACTTCTTTTGTGCTCACAATATCACCTGTTTTTAATTCCGGCAAAAATTTTTCTTTTGCGGATTGATACACTTTTGTGTATCCATCAAAAAGAACAGATGAACCGTTTGCACGAAAGATGTGCTTTGCAACATCAAAATCAACGCGTGTTTGATTCAATTTTGCGTTTGGCATTTGTGACGCAAGGGTTCGTCGCCAGATCAAATCGTACAGTTTCCACACACGCGGTTCGAGTTCGTTTTTGATCGAATCAGGAGTGGTTGCAGGATCGGTTGGACGAATGGCTTCATGTGCTTCTTGTGCGCCTTTTTTATTTGTTTTGTAACGGTTTGCTCCAACAGCATATTTTTCCCCAAACGTTGATTTGAGAAATAGTTGTGTTTCATCCAGAAATTTTTCTGCAAGGTTTACGGAGTCTGTGCGCATGTAGGTGATGCGACCGGTTTCGTATAATTGTTGCGCGAGTGTCATGGTTTGCTTTGCGCTCATGCCCATTTTATTGTTTGCGTCGATTTGTAATGAGGAAGTTGTGAATGGAATCGGAGGAGATTTTGACACTTCTTTGAAGGCAACGTCCATAACGGTCATGGACTTTCCTTGGACTATTTCGACAATTTTTTGTGCATCGGTTTCTGTCTTGATGTCGAGTTTGTCTAATTTTTTCCCATCGATTTCGTGTAATTTTGCGGGGAAGTCGAGCGAATTTTTTGAGCATTCTGCATCGATCGACCAATACTCATCGATCTTAAATGCATTGCGTTCTCGCTCACGTTCAACCACAAGTCGCATCGCAACGGACTGGACACGACCAGCCGAGAGTCCGCGTCTGACTTTATTCCAAAGAAACGGTGAGAGTTCATAACCGACTAATCGATCCAAAATGCGGCGCGCTTGTTGTGCATCGACTAAATGTAAATCGAGCGTACGTGGATTTTGCAGCGCATGCTCAATGGCGGTTTTTGTAATTTCATGAAAGGTAATACGCTTGGCTTTCTTTGGATCAATCCCAAGGACTTCGGCAACGTGCCAGGAAATAGCTTCTCCTTCGCGGTCTTCGTCGGACGCGAGGTAGATCTCATCAACTCCTTTTGCTGCTTTTTTTAATTCGCTTACGTGTGGTTTGCTTTGTGTTGGAATGACGTAGGTAGGTTCAAAATGCCCTGCGGTATCCACGCCGATTTCTTTGGTTGGCAAATCGCGAATATGTCCAAACGAAGAAAGAACACGATATTCGTTTCCTAAAAATTTTGAAATCGTTTTTGCTTTCGTCGGTGACTCGACGATGATTAATTTTGACATAACAGGGTGCATCATGCTCGATCAAATGTTTTTCGTCAACTTCTCGTGTAGTATTTTCCTCCTTCATGACGGATCACTCCTTTCATTTCAAGCAAGGTGAGCGTGCTTGAAATTGTGCTCATGGGAATCACACAGGCGTTTGCTATTTCATCCATATGAACAGGTTGTGTAGATAAAAAAGAAAGAATGATACGTTCGGTTTCGCTTCGCGGTTGATAGGGTGAGATTGGTGAAATTTTTGAAGCAGGAAGCGATGTGTTGTCAGATGTTTTTGTTTTTTGAATGGTGTGAATAATATCGCTTGCCTCCGTCACAAGTGAAGCGCCCATTTTGATTAAATTATTCGGTCCTTCTGAAAGAGATTCGTTGATTGCGCCTGGGACCGCATACACATCACGTCCGTTTTCAAGTGCATATTTTGCGGTGATGAGCGAGCCGGATTTTTGTGCAGCTTCAATCACAAGCGTTCCGTGGCAGAGTCCTGCGATAATGCGATTGCGCATCGGAAAGTGATGTTTGAGTCCTGGCGTGCCAATGGGAAACTCAGAAATGATCGCTCCACCTTTTGCAACGATTTGCGAGGCAAGATGTCGATTTGTTGCCGGATAAAGCGATGCTTCATCTGCGCCGGTTCCGAGAACGGCAATCGTCGTGCCACCGTGCTTGAGGGTTGTTTGGTGTGCAAGCGCGTCCACTCCATACGCAAGTCCGCTTACAATCACCACACCTGATTTTGCAAGTGGTTCGACGATGTGTTCGATGGCGCGCGTTCCGTACGCCGTAACTTCACGAGATCCGACAACGGCAATGTGCTTGCGTGTTTGATCTGGAATGATGCCTCGATAAAATAAAAGTACGGGAGGATTTTCTATGTGTGAAAGGAGTGTCGGATAGAGATCATCTTTGCACGTGAGAACGTTTAAACCGGCCGTGTGTAATTTTTCGAGTTCACGATCTGGATCAAGATGATATCGTCCTTGCAAAAATCGATTGACTATTTCCGGTTCGATTTCCGCTTCAAGGAGTTCACTCTGCGATGCACAAAACGCGCGCTCCATGTTGGGAAATGCGCGGAACAATTTGCCGATGCGTACGGCGCCAAAAAAGGGAACACGCACAAGAGCCAGCCAATATTTTAGGTCCGATTTTTCCATGCGTGTTATAGCAAAGTGTTTGAAGAGACTTCCGCAATTTTTTCGTGAATTTTTTCGATAGCGAGTTTTAAAATTTTCGGCAACATTTTTTCTTCTTCCGTTGTCCATTTTTGTAACACAAATGCATCAAGCGGAACATCTGGGTTCACTGGTCGTCCGATTCCAATGCGAATACGTGCGATCGTGGTTCCTTTTGGAAATTGATCAAGGATGGATTGCATGCCGTTATGTCCACCACTTGATCCGCCGGTTTTATATCGAACATCGCCAAACGGGATGTCTGCATCATCGTAAATGACGAGGATATCTGAAGCTTTGCATTTGTGTTTTGCACAAACTGTTTTCACGGAACGTCCGCTTACATTCATAAATGTTTGCGGTTTCAAGAGGGTGAATGCATCTGTACTCGCGACATCTGCCTCAAGGGATGTTTTGTTTTTGAATGCAATTTTATGTTGTTTCGCCATTTCTTCCACCACCAAAAACCCGACATTGTGTCGCGTTCGTTCATATTTTTTTCCAGGATTCCCAAGACCGATAAGTAATTTCATAGCACAAGAATTATGCCACATCATTGACAAAACCACCATTTTATGGTATATTTGGATATCAAGAATGATTAACTCTGGCCAAAAGCCGTTTGTTTCTGCGTCATCCCGACGCACCGGAGGGATCTCCTCAACCGCTTTTGGCCATGGTAAATCTGAACACATGTTTCAGAAGCCCGCTGGCGACCGATGCTTCGCGCATCAAAAGGAAGCTGACCATGTCTGACAACATGCTCGGTAACGCTCTGGCACTGGTTGCCGGACCGATGAAAGATTTCTTCACCAAGCTCGCCGGTTCCGACGGCATGATGTGGCTTGCCGCCTTCAACCGGTTTCTCCGCAAGGAAAACCCCTGGTCGAAGTTCGCTGTTCGTTTCGTGGTGACCCTCGGTCTCCACAAGTTGCCAGATGCCTACAAACAGGCCATTGAGGCAGATGGAAAAAAGATCAACTCCTGGGGTCTCGACATCTTGCAAAAGGTGAGGTGCGGGAAAAAGCAGGTCGAAGTCCACCTCGCCGTCGCGACCGTCGAAGAGTTAGGTCTCCCGAGAGGCGGAACGACCGATCAACTCCATGCCGCCATCAAGGCTCAAGGTGGTCAGTTGTGCCCGGCCGAAGTTGGTCCCGCTCTGCGGCTCCTTTACAAGGATCAGCCCAAAGGCGAATGGCTCTGGCTCGCCATGGAAGCGATTCCTGATTCGGACGGAGATCTGCGCGTGTTGGGCGTGGGACACGGTGGTGATGACCTCTGGCTCAGTACGGACAACGGTCACCCCGACCGCTTCTGGGGTCCCGGCGTTCGGTTCGTGTTCCTCGTCCCTGCGCAAGTGTCTTAGTACTCGATTCTCTGAACCTTGTGCATCCGGTACTGTGTTCCTTAGTCCTTTTTTTTACTGCGTAGCAAGCATGTTGACCGTCAACATGCTTGCTACGCTTTTTCATTTGTACTAAAATATTTTTGAAAGTAGGCGAATCTGTGGGAGATGAAGATTTCTCACTGCCGAAATTAGTATCCGTGCGTGCAGATTGGGTTTGAAAACGGTTTGAACACAGCGTCGCGCATGAAGCTTCAAAAAAAGAAGATACTTGGTGCAGAATGCTAGGGTATTTTAGATACCAAATTCGATTCAATCCTGAGAGAACCAGCCTGTCGGCAGGCAGGCTCGAAGGGTGGTGTTCCGGACGGCATTTTGCATAATCCTGATTCGGACGGAGATCTGAACGTGTTCAACGTGGAACACGATGATGATGACCTCTGGCTCAATACGGACAACGGTCACCCCGACAACTTCTGGAATCCCGACGGTCGGATCGTGTTCCTCGTCCCTGCGCAACTCTCTTCATTTCTCTCCCATGGTATTCTTGGGAGAGTTTTGTTTTTCAGGAACGGGTTTTGTGAGGGATCCGTGCCAACCGCCAAGCATTCTCCCTGCTTCATCAAGCGATTCGGAAAGTGTGAGATAAGGATTTTGTTTCAGAGAATCCGTTTCAAAAAGAATCAGAAGAAAAAATTTGATTGCATCGCATTTTCTGATCGCAACTTTTACATACGGTAATTTTTCTTCCGGTTTTAAAAATGCGGCCGTGAAAATCATCTCGATTGCTTCCACGAATAAATTATCAACGCGTTTACCAAGAGAATAGCGATGGACTTTCGGAAGTTTGTCGTATGAGTTAAACCAAAACAGGTACGTTCGTTTCAGAACCTGAAGCACTGGCGGAGAATTCAGGGGGGGGTACGCTTAGTGGCGTGTCCAGAATTTTGTTCAACCATACATTTGAAGAATTAGTGTCCATGGATAATTTACTCGAAGCCTGGAGTGACTTTGTGGTTGGAAAAAGATCGCGCGCGGATGTGTAAGAATTTGAAATGCATCTCATGGATCATCTCCTCGAGTTGCATCGAGACTTGTCGAACAAAACGTATATGCACTCGAAATATGAGTCGTTTGTTATCACAGATCCGAAACGTCGACAGATTCACAAAGCTTCCGTGCGAGATCGCATACTCCATCACGCATTATACCGCATGTTGTATCCGTTTTTCGATCGTACGTTTGCGAGCGATTCCTTCTCTTGTCGAGATAACAAAGGAATGCATAAAGCGATTGATCGATTTCGAACATGTACACGGAAGGAGAATAAGAATCATTTCCGAACCTGTTGGGTTTTAAAATGCGACATCAAACAATTTTTTGCGAGTATTGATCACAGGATTTTGATGCGGATCCTCGAGGCATCTATTCCGGATGCCGACATTCGATCGCTTCTTAAAATAATCATCCAAAGTTTTGAAACAGCAAACCGGCACCGTGTTGGTTTGCCACTCGGGAATCTTACCTCGCAATTGTTCTCGAACATTTATATGAACCGGTTTGATCAATTTGTGAAACATAAGTTGAAAATCGAATATTACATCCGTTATGCGGATGATTTCGTTTTTCTTTCTCCTGACAAGCAAACTCTCAAATCGCTCATTCCTCGCATTCGATCCATTTTGCTTTTCGATCTCCACCTCACGCTTCATCCGACCAAAATTCTTTTAAAGACCATTGCATCAGGTGTCGACTTTCTCGGTTGGGCGCATTTTCCTGATCATCGGGTTTTACGAACGGTGACCAGACGACGAATGTTTAAACGTATCGACGAGCATACTGTGGATAAAATAGTGCAATCGTATTTGGGATTGATAAGTCATGGGAATACGAATAAAATTCAAAAAAACATTGAATGCATCATTGCGGCATAACGAAAACTCGACGTATCTTGCATCGAGTTTTTTTGTTACAGAGGAGATAGAGAGACTTATTTTGAAACGGCGGTGGCGATGCGTACGTTGATCCGCATGGGTGTGCCAGTGAGGTCGTGTATTTCTCGCATGCGGTTTTCGAGAAATCGGAGATAGCTTGGATGAAGTGCGTCTTCGCGTTGTGCTTTGACGGTGAGATCAAAGGTCGGAGGAGCATTTGAAATTTGTTTTAAACCGAGGGCTTTTGGCGGCTTGGTTCCTTTTCCTTTTGAGGGGAGATGTTGTTTCACGGCGGCGTGCATAAAGCGTTCGAGTACTTTGTCTGAAAGTTCTGTGAGACGATGTTTTTGGACATCATCGATCATTCCAAAAATGGTCGAGACACGTTGTTTGTTGAGCGCACTTACAAATAATACGGGAGCCCATGCAAGAAACGGAAATTCATCTGCGAAATATTTTTTGTAATCATTGATGGTGTTTGAATCTTTGTCTTTGACGAGATCCCATTTGTTCACGACGATGATGACGCCGGCGCCGGAATCTTTGAGGAGTCCTGCGAGTGTTTTTTCTTGCGCACCGATCGGTTCTGTCGCGTCAAGGATGAGGAGTGAGACATCGGATCGTCGAATCACAAAGGCATTTTTTTCGACAGCCATCTCTTCGAGTCCGCCTGCTTTTTTGACAGAACTGTGTTTGCGCATGCCTGGCGTGTCGACAAATAAATAATTTTTGTCGTCAAGATGAACAAGCACATCATTGGGTTCACGTGTCGTGTGTGAGATTGGACTTGTGATGAAACGATTCTCGCCGAGAAGAGCGTTCAAGAGTGTGGATTTTCCTACGTTTGGTTTTCCAATCACGGCAACACGAATCGCATCGATCTTACGATAATCGACGGGCGGTTTTTTTATCGCTTCGAGTTTTTCATAAATCAAATCAAGCAAATCTCCGACGCCGGCACCTTGCGTTGCAGAAACCGCGATGGGAGTTGGAAGTCCACGTAATCTCCAATGTGCTCCGGTTAATCGTCGACGTTCCGCGGATTTTTCTGCTTTGTTTCCAACGACCACAATCGGTGTTTGTGTTTTCCAAAGTTTACTCGCAAGCTCAAGATCTTTCGGAAGTGGTTCTCCTTTTGCATCGACGACAAATAAAATAATGTCTGCCTGTTTCATCGCGAGTTCTGCTTGTATCACAATGTTTTTTTCGATCTCGTCCGCTTTGTTTGCATCCAACCCACCCGTGTCCACCACGCGAATGATTTTTCCGCGCCAGAGACATTCACCTTCGTTGCGATCTCGCGTTGTTCCTGCAACCGAAGAAACGAGCGCTTTTGATTGCTCAATCATTCTGTTAAATAACGTTGATTTTCCTACGTTTGTTCGGCCGACCAAGACAACCGTTGGGAGAGAGGGGAGAGACATAGCAAGGATCCTACAGAGACCCCTCTAAAAGCGCATCTTTTCGTTTCACGGGCGCCCGTCAAACACACTCTACGTAGATAACCTACGTTTCGTGTGTTCGACAGCCCGTTTAACAAAAATCTGCTACTTTTAGAGGGGGGTCTCTTCTGTGATTTATTTTAAAACAAGATTCTGCGAATTCTCTCCTAAAATGATGAGAAAGTCAATGTTTGTGGCGGTGACCATTTGTTTGACATCATCGCTTGAGATAGGAAGTTCTTTTTCGATAATGGTCCCATCTTTTAACCAACCGGAGGAAGTTAGGGTGGCATCTGATTTCAAGAAGGTTTGAAGTTTTTTGAGCTCTGCGGATTTCTTTCCGTTTGTGAGGTCATAAATAATCGTGTGGGTGAATCCACGCGTTGGGGCATTTCCGACTTTGATCACATCAAATCCTTTTGTTTCTGTTTCAAGAATTTGAGAGACACGAAAGGCAAGGCCAGCTATTGTTGTGCCGTTTTCAATTTCGATGCGACTCGGAATAATTTTTGGTGTCTGCATGAGTGGTTCAGGAGTTGTTTTTGCGATGGGAGTTTTTCTTTCCGCATTTTTTTCCGGGGTAAAAATATACTGCGCCATTTGTTGAAGTTGCGTCCAGTCATCGTTTTTTGGAAGCAAAACATACGCGCCGTTCACGGATGTTTCATAGAGAGGAGAGTTTGGTGACGCATCGATGACATGACTGACGATACTTTCTGATGTTAAATTTTTGAATTCTTTTCCGAGACGCACGAGTTCGGCGACCGTGAGATTTGTGCGGATATTTTTTTGAAGCGTGTCCAAAATACTGTTCATACGAACAGGATTGAAAAATGTGGAAACAGAAAAAACTTTGTCTTTCACCGCAAGAAGAATTTTTTGTTGACGGCGAGAACGGGCAAAGTCTGAACCCTCTCCATTATTTCCGTGCCGCGAACGGACAAACGCAAGAGCGGTATATCCATCCATATGCGTCCATCCTTCTTTGAAGGTAAGTTTTTCAAATCGACAACGATAATCTGGTCCCCCCAAAACTTTTTTCTCTTCTATGATCGTATCTTGTTTGACGTCATCTACCGTTTCTTTACCTTTCATGAGTGACTCACTGTTTCCACAGGTGTCATACTCTTTTCCTAAAATTGGATAGCTCGGATCTGTAAACGGCTGTTCGATGTAAACATCGATTCCACCGATCGAATTGATGAGTTCAGAAAAACCGTCGAAATCTACACGTAAATAATATTGGATAGGTTGATGAAGAACGTTCCCGATAATTTCCGCTGTTGCGGTTGGGCCGGAACCTGCTTGTTCCATTTCTGCATACGCATTTGCATGATTGATTTTTTGAGATCCGTGTCCGGGGAGATCAACTCTCATGTCGCGTGGAAGGGAAAGAAAAGCAAGTTTTTTTGTGGAAGGTCGATAGCTCGCAAATAAAATCGTATCCGTGAGTTGTGGACCATCATGACCCTCTCCTCCGATTCCTGTGAGAAGAATGTTGACGCGATCATCTTTTTCTCCCTGTAAAGCACTGCCGCTTGGTGTGACAAAACTTCGTATGGCTGAAAAAAGAGAGAACGTGGTTGATCCGGATTTTTCATCCGTAATGTGTTTCATGCGATAAGAAAAAATTCCTCCTACCGTTAAAAGAACCAAAGCACCGATCAAAATCCTGTGACCAAAAAAAAGAAACGGTTTTTTCTTTAATGGTTCCGTTTGTGTGTATCTCTCTTTGAGAAAATCTATTTTGTGATTCTCCATAAGCACACAGCAGTGTAACGGATTTTTTGAACAAAATCAAGTGCTTGATTGAGACCGTTACAAAACTCATCTTTTGTCATTGCGAGGAGGAGTCATCGACGACGAAGCAATCTTTTCTTTGGAAATATAAGGATTGCTTCGTCGTATAACTCCTCGCAATGACACAATTTAGATTTTTGCAACGGCCTCTGCATGAGACCCTTCCCTTGGGTCTTTTTTTTTGATATGCTTAAAAATAATGGAAAAAATTATGTCTCAAAAAAATTTAGCACTCGAGTCTTTTTTTCAACGTAAATTTGGTCCGCTTGGAGCATCGATTATTTTATTTATCATGGAGGTGGTGCAAATTATTTTGATTTCTTCCGCGATCATCATTCCAATTCGTTATTTTCTTATTCAGCCGTTTTATGTCAAAGGGGCAAGTATGGAACCCAATTTCTATGATCAAGAATATCTCATCATTGATGAATTGACTTGGAGAACGCGTGCACCGGTGCGTGGGGAGATTGTCGTTTTTCGTTATCCACGTGATCCGAGTCAGTATTTCATCAAACGCGTGATCGGACTTCCGGGTGAGACGGTTCAGGTGAGCGATGGTCATGTCACGATTTTTAACACAGATCATCCAAACGGTATTTTTTTAACGGAATCCTATCTTGGGGATGTCTTGACAAGCGGAACAAAAAAGGTCACTCTCGGCTCAGATGAGTATTATGTTCTTGGAGATAATCGGGGAGAAAGCATGGATTCCCGTATTTTTGGAGCAGTAAACCGTGATCAATTTATCGGGAGAGTTTGGGTGAGAGGACTCCCAATCAACCGCATCGCTACTTTTCCATTACCAATCTATAACTTGTAATTCAAGGGTGTTTTATCAACTCGTCATTCCTCCTATGAAACAAAAAAAAGAAGAGGCTCCAAAAGTAGCTCCTCAGGTTGAAAAAATCGAAACGGAGGACAAAGAGAAAAAAGGGGGAGCAAAAGCCCCTCCTGAGCTTTTACGCGGATTTCGTGACATCCTTCCCGAGGAACAAGGAAAATGGAATTTTGTTCGTGATCGTATTCGAGCGATTGCAGAAGCCTATACCTTTGATCGCATCGATCTTCCTATATTAGAACGTGCGGAGATTTTTTTGCGTACCCTTGGAAAACAAACGGACGTCATTGAAAAAGAAATGTACGTATTTGTGGACCCATCCGGAAAAAACGTCGCGCTCCGTCCTGAAGCAACGGCATCTGTTGCGCGTGCCTATATTAATCATGGCATGCTCGATCGACCGCATCCTGTAAAACTTTGGTATGAAGGTCCGATGTTTCGACATGATCGTCCACAAGCTGGACGTTATCGTCAGTTTCATCAGGCGGGATTTGAATCGATTGGTGCACAAGAACCGATTGTGGACGCACAACTCATCGTTTTGGGTACACAAATTTTTCGTGATCTCGGACTCGATATTCAAGTGCAAGTGAATTCCATCGGGACAGCGTCTTGTCGGCAAGCGTATCTTGCGGAACTTGTGAGTTATTTTCGTCCGCATCGCAACAAACTTTCCGAAGACGACAAACGTCGTTTGCAAAAAAATCCGTTGCGTTTACTCGACAGTAAAGAGGAGGGAATGAAAGAATTGCTTGCAGACGCGCCACAAATTCTCGATTGGCTTGATGATGCATCAAAAGAACATTTCACACGAGTCCTAGAATTTTTAGAAGAAATTCAAATTCCGTACGTGTTGAATCCGAATTTGGTTCGTGGGCTCGATTATTACACACACACCGTGTTTGAATTTGTCGAAAAAAGCAGCGATCCAGATCGTGCGCAAAATGCACTTGGTGGCGGAGGACGTTATGACGGTCTTATCGAAATCATGGGAGGACGTCCGACTCCTGCGTGTGGATTCGCTCTTGGAATGGAACGTATTGTAAAAGCGCTCGGAGATCAAGGAATTAATCCTCCACAACGTCCACAACCAAACGTCTTTTTTGCGCAGCTTGGAGATGCGGCTCGTCGTGTTGGTCTTAAACTGTACGAAGATTTTCGCCAAGCGGGAATTCCGGTCGCAGAAGCGTTCGGAAAAAACGCCCTGAAGGCACAGCTCGAAATCGCCAATAAACTTGGTGTGAAACTCACTATTATTTTGGGACAAAAAGAAGTGCTTGATGGAACCATCATTATGCGTGATATGGAATCCGGTGCGCAAGAAATTGTGGACGTGAATAAAATTGTCGGCGTGATTAAAAGAAAACTCAGTTCAGAAATTGATGAAACCGCAAAACCGATAGTAAGACAATCACCTGTGGCGAGGGAATAGATGTTCTCTTCAGACCTGAGATCGTTGCAAAACTCATCTTTCTGTCATTGCGAGGAGTTATACGACGAAGCAATCCTTGCATTTTAAATAAAAAGATTGCTTCGTCGTCGATGACTCCTCCTCGCAATGACACAATTTGGAGTTTTGTAACGGTCTTCAGACCTCTCTCTTGACTCTTTTTCTTCTATTCGGCATAATCTCCACATTATTCGTAATCACTGAAAGGAAGTGAAAAATTTGTGGTAGATGTTAAACGACGCAAAGGTGAAAGTTTCGAGAGTTTGCTCCGCCGATACTCACGCCGCCTCCAACAGAGCGGAAAAGTATTGGAAACACGCAAGCTCCGATATCATTCATCCGAACCAACCAAAAATAAACTCAAAGCGAGTGCTATTCGTCGTAACGAGATTCGCGTGAAACGTGATTATCTTTCCCGTATCGGACAACTCGTAGACGAACCAAAAACACAAAAAAGACGTTAAAATTTTCTATGACTCTTTCAGAACAAATTAGTGAAGACATGAAAGGGGCGATGAAAGCAAAAAATGACGCAACACTTTCCACGTTGCGTCTTTTGCGTTCTGCCCTTATGAACAAAAAGATAGATGTCGGTCATGAACTTACGGATACGGAAGTGCAGGATGTCATTCGTGCACAGGTGAAACAATTGAAAGATGCAATCATTTCGTTTGAAACCGGCGGCCGCACCGACATGGCGGAATCAAACAAAATCGAATTGGAATTATTGAAAAAATATCTTCCAACAGAAATGCCAGATGAGGAATTGTTGGTAATTATAAAACAAGCCGTCACAGATTCCGGTGCGTCCTCAAAAGCAGATATGGGTAAAGCTATGGGTTTTGTGATGAAAGCGGTTGCGGGTCGTGCGGACGGGACGCGTGTGAAGGCAATGGTGGAATCTTTGCTTGGTGTGTTCGTTTTTGTATTCGTTGCGCATTTATTTGGAGCAGAGTCTGCACAGGCATCGATTTCATATGTGGATATGGAAATGCAAGGATCTATAGATTTTATTCCGTATCTTGAAACATCACTTAAAGTGATTCGTGTTATTTTTCTGTGGGCCGGATTGTTTTGTATCAATGATATTTTACACGGGGGATTACAGATGACGACAAATGCATCGCGTGAAGAGGAACATCATCATGCAGAACATAAAATTATTCACGGATTTTTTGGAACCGGAATCGTGATCGCTCTTTTTTGCGTGACAACCGTGATGATTCAGAAAATTTCTTAAAAATCCACATTGTGTCATTGCGAGGAGTTCCACGACGAAGCAATCCTCGAATTTCCGAGAAAAAGATTGCTTTGTCGTCGATGACCTGCCTGCCGGCCTTGCCTGTCGGCAGGCAGGCAGGCAGGCTCCTCCTCGCAATGACAAAAAAATTAGTTTTTCAACAGTCTCTTAAGTTGCAGAGATACAGATCTAAAAAACAATCGTTGTCTTTTAGATCTGTATTTTTGTTTATGGTTTTAAATTAGTTTTATTATCCACACCAGTCCTCCTCTGATTGAGAAAAATGTTGTAAACTGTATGCATCAGTCCTATCGCTAAACGCATGACGCGTTTCAACCGCCACACGAAAAAAACGACCACTTTTTGGATCGCTGCGTTCAGCATGCTTTGTCTTTTTGTTTTCGGCATTTTTTTTCTTTCGCATCCAGCACTTGCAGAGGTAACAGATTCTAAATCACTCGAGCAAGTAGGATCCTCCTCCGGTTTGCCGCAAGTCAGTATTGGAATTTTGATTGCGCGAATCATTCGTGTGATTTTGGGTGTTCTTGGAATCGTGATGGTTATTTTTATTTTGTACGGAGGATTTTTATATTTCCTGTCTGGTGGAGATGGAGAAAAAGTGAAGAAAGCCAAAAAAGTGATCACTTCAACGATCATCGGTCTTGTGATTGTTCTTACATCATATTCTCTTGCATCATTTATCCTGAATAAATTACTTGGGGCCCTTTTGGGTCCTGGGACGGTCACATCTACGGTAAAAAAATTTGGCGAGCCATTTTCGGGATCGCTTGGTGCGGGAATTATTGAAAGTCATTATCCAACACGTGACTCGGTTGGAATTCCTCGTAATACAAAAATTTTCGTCACGTTTAAAGAGGATATGGATCCGACGACTATTTTGACGGACTACGATAATGGCGTTGGATTGCTCAATGTAAAAGGGGTCAAGATTTTTCGCACAAACGAAGGAGAGGGAAAGGCGTTGTCTGCGGCAAAAGTGAAAGTAGGAATGGATCCTGCAAATAAAAAAGTATTTGTCTTCAGTATTCAAAAAGATGTTGATCCAAAAGTAT
>CAYHWG010000012.1:0-21868 GCA_964360375.1 uncultured Gammaproteobacteria bacterium
ATTTTTCTGTGGTGTGGCGAGCTTGTCGAGCAGTGGCGGGGCTGGCTTCCTTAGTGGGGGTTTTGCTCAAAGAATGTTCGAACTTCGTCCAAAAAACACCGCCACCCTACGCTCTGGCGGATGTCTTTATCCAGAGCGTAGGGTGTCACCCGAAGCTTCAGCGAAGGGTGACACAAAGTAAGTTGATCAGCCAGAGCTTCGGGTGGCCTTTGGCCATGAGATAGAATTTATGGTCTGAAAAAACCGACAGATTGACTGTCTTTTTTTGTTTATTTCACCTTATCAAAATTCAAAAAATATGGTGTAATTTTGATGCAATCGAGGAAGCTTAAATCTGTTCCCCCAGATAAAAATACTCGAGAATAATCTCGAGTATTTTTATCTTAAAGTTATTTTAACGTTATTATCGTCTCAGGCGGAAGTGTGAATGTCGACATTACCCTATGTGGAAAGACTTCTCCTTCTTCTGTTTTAATTTCTTCCTGAATTTGTAATGTGTTTTCATTTTTTATAAAAATCAGATCATTTTGAAGTCCAGCCCAATAATATCCCTTTCGGCCAATCTCTGTGCCTGAAATAAGCGTTTCTTTTTTTCCGACGTTGTTTATTCCAATAAATAACGACTGGTTTATAACGCCTGTTAAAATCACCTCTTGTCCAGAAGGTTGATCCTTCTCCATTTGTAATTTAACTTCCACTATTAATATTTTTTGTGGGACCGGATTCGAATTTTCCTGAACTGCTGAAGCTTCTGTTTGCGTTGGTTGTACGACCACCTCAGGAATTTGAATTGTTGATGGAACAGATTGGTTACACCCAACCCCTAAAAGAATGAAGGAGCCGAGCATGACGGAGAAAATATTTTTCATATGGTAAACTGTAACCTGAAAGTGACTCCCTATGCAAACACTGAATAAACCGACCATACTTGTGATCTTTGGCGCGACTGGCGATGTTGTCGCGAGAAAAGTGATTCCTTCCTTATATCACTTGTTTCGCTCGAAACAGCTGCCACAGATGTTTTGTATCATCGGTTTCTCTCGTCGAGAACAGGATGATCGAGTATTTCGTGATTATATTCGTGAGATGCTCACAAAACATGTCTCACTCCCACCCCCCTCTAACTCCCCCCTCGGGCAGGGGGGAGAACATGTAAATGACGTCAACACATTTCTCGAATTATTCTCTTATGTCCGTGCCGAACTCGATAAACCAGAAGATTACACTCGGCTTGGAGAAAAACTTGGGCTCATAGACGGTGAATGGAAAACATGTGCACATAAATTATTTTATCTTGCTGTTCCTCCATCGTTGTATACACCAATTTTAAACAGTCTTTCCATTTCTCGATTAACAGAATCGTGCGGTGAGGATGGTGTTTGGACACGCGTGCTTGTTGAAAAACCGATCGGGACAAATCAAGCAACCGCAGAAACAATCGATACGCAGCTTTCACAATTGTTCAAGGAAGAACAAATTTATCGCATCGAGCATTACCTCGCAAAAGAAATGGTACGCACTATTTTGGCGTTTCGATTCCGAAATGATCTGTTCGAGTCGATTTGGAATCACGAACAGATTGAATCTGTGCATGTGCATCTGCATGAAACATTGGGTGTAGAAAAGCGCGGTAGTTTTTATGATGCGCTCGGCACCCTTCGTGATGTCGGACAAAATCACCTCTTGCAATTACTCGCGCTCATCGCGATGGACAAGCCTTCAAGCCTTGAACCGGATGCCATACGTCATGAACGCGCAGCGATTCTTTCACATCTGAAGCCTATGTCGCTTGCAGATATTCAATCGAATACATTTCGTGCTCAATATAATGGGTATCGCGAAATTATCGGTGTAGACCAACAATCGAATACGGAAACGTATTTTCGATTAACAGCCGAAGTTCAGACGGAACGTTGGAGTGGAGTCCCATTTATTCTTGATGCAGGAAAAAGAATCTCCAACATAAAAAAAGAGATTGTGATCACCTTTAAGCACCCAACACCTTGTTTATGTTCATCCGATACACATAAAAAAAATCGCATCGTGATATCCATGCAACCAGAAGAGGCGATCAAAATTGAATTTACCGCAAAGAAACCCGGAAGCACGATGGAAATGGAGCAGCGCACCATTGATTTTTTGTTGCGCCCAAAAGACTCGATTGCCCAATACGTTGAGGAATACGCCCAAGTCCTTCTCGACGCCATACGTGGTGATCAAACATTGTTTGTGAATACACAGGAACTTCAAGCGATGTGGAAATTCATCGATCCCATTGTGGACGCATGGAAACGCGATGACGTACCCCTTAGAACCTATGAGCCAGACACAAACGAACCGACAAGGATCATTTGACAAAATAGTATTTTTGTCCAATAATGTCGGCTTCAGACATTTGTTTGAATCCGAACATTCATATCACGTGAGGAGAAAATCATGAGCATAAGATTTCTTTGCGCTCTTTGCGGACTCCCGCAGGATCTCTCGATTGGTCGTGAGATCCTCACCTTCTCAATTGGGAGTATTTGCCGTAGCTGTTTCAAGGTTTGTGAAACAGAATTCACTGCAAAGGCGGCTCAATTTTCTCAGCCTGCGCAAGCAACAAAAACGATAAGTGATGAAAAATTCTCTATTTTACTGAAAACATTGTTTAAAGACATGATTCAAAAAGGCATCAAACGAGCACAAATTTATAACAACACCCCAGATCAAATGCTTGTCATGTACCAATTTGGTCAGACATGGAAACCGGCTCACAGACAAGACGGTTCCTTGTTTCCTTCATTCCTCGCATACACAAAACGTATTGTTGGTCTCGATATATCTGTTAGGGATATCACACAATCAGGTGAGATCGTCATGCAAGAAAATCTTATAAAACATCATTTTCATCTGACGTTCCATCATTCAACAGCCGCCGGAAATATTATCACGATCGCCTACTAAATCTTGATCAAGATATCAAGGTTTTTTCTTTTTCAAAAAATGATACAATAACGCATATGCAAAAACTGTTTTCCGGTCCTCTTCCTGATCATGGACGCAATATCATGCGGCGTTTTGGATATGGTGAATTGCGCAAATGGAACGGAGAAACGAGCTATGCGAAACGTGTGTCCGCAGCAAATTTTCCACGTTACCACGCATATATTGAAGACAAATCCGAAGGCTTACAAATCAATTTACACGTCGATCAAAAAGAAGCGAGTCACGAAGGCTCGCACGCGCACTCCGGTGAATATGACGGTCCTCTTGTTGAGGCAGAAATGGCGTATTTTACAAAAGCGATTACATCTTTAAAACAAGAACAACACAGTTCCCTTCCACAAGTCACCACTCCCATAGAACCAAAAAAATCAGCTCATGAAAAAAAGAGTAGATTTTGGAAATGATTTTTCTTCATGATCCATATTCCCGCAAACACCATCCCAATTGAAACGTATTGTGCAGGAGTGAGTGAAAAATAACGTGCATCGCCTATGCGCAAATAATCGAGGAGAAATCGAATGGTTCCGTGCAGAATCAAAAACGCGATAACAAATGTTCCCGCGTTTTGTTTTTTTCTTGCAAGGAATACAAATAAAACGAATAAGAGAAATCCTTCTATCGACAAATACAATCCATGATCGTGCCGCACACCATCCGGATATTTTACCCCGAGAATGAAGTGTGTAAGGGTGCCCGGATGGTCATGGATAAGAAAACAACCGATACGACCGATACCAAAACCGAGCGGTAAACCGTAGGCGGCGCAATCAGCATATCGCATTGCCGCTATTTTATGTTTTCGAAAGTAAAAAAGGAGGACGATGATTGCGCCGACAAAACCTCCCATCTCAGAAAATCCTCCTTGCCAAAATTTTAAAAGTTCAAGAGGATCTTTGAGATAGAGATCTGGAAAATAAATGATTTGAAATAATCTTGCCCCAACGAATGCGCCGACAATCACCCAAAACGCAAAATCCCAAACAATGTTTGGGTCAAGACCGTCTTGTTTTGCTTTTTTTGCTGCTACTCGCGTCGCAAAATAAATTCCAAGCGCCACCATGAGTCCCCAAACTTGAATGGGGATGAAGCCAATATGAATGACGGTATAGTGAAAATACGGAACCATATGCACTGCAAGACACAATTAAACTTCAGGACTCTCCTCATGCCACTTTGTCATCGCTTGATAAAACATGCCGACACGATAAAGCGTGTGTTCATCAAACGCGCGACCCATGAGTTGCAAACCAACAGGCAATCCGTTCGAAAATCCGCACGGAAGAGACATCGCCGGAATTGTGGCGAGATTTGCCGTGATCGTGTAAATGTCTGAGAGATACATCGTCATCGGATCATTAAATTTTTCACCAATATTCCAAGCAACGGACGGACTTGTTGGCGTGAGAATCACATCAACCTTTTTTAATGCCTCATCAAAATCCTGCTTGATAAGTGTACGAATTTGAAGCGCTTTACGATAATAAGCGTCATAATATCCAGCGGAGAGTGTGTAGGACCCAAGCATGATGCGACGTTTGACTTCTTTTCCGAACCCTTCCCCGCGCGTACGTTCATAGGTGTCCGTGAGACTTGTGCCTGTTGAATGATATCCGTAACGTAATCCATCAAACCGTCCAAGGTTTGAACTGACTTCTGAAGGAACCAAAATATAATACGCCGCAAGCGCCTGTTCCGCGTGTGGCAAAGAAATTTCCGTAACAATCGCGCCTGCATCTTCAAGAACCTTTACCGCATCCATGATACGCAATCTGATTTCTTCGTCCATTCCCTTCAAAAAATATTCTTTCGGCAAACCGATACGCAATCCTTTTACATCACGCTCGATCAATTCAGGTATCGTCGTTGAATCAAGCTCAACGGACGTTGCGTCAAATGGATCTTTGCCCTCAATCACTTGCATGACCAAAGCAGCGTCTTCAACGGTATGTGTCATCGGACCGATCTGATCTAAACTCGATGCCATCGGAATCAATCCATATCGAGAAACCCGTCCATAGGTTGGTTTGAGACCAACGATTCCACACATGGCTGCTGGTTGACGAACAGATCCACCTGTATCGGAACCAAGCGCACACGGAACAAATCCTGCCGATACAGCCGCAGCCGAACCGCCGCTTGAACCTCCGGGAATCTTGGTGATATCCCACGGATTTTTTGTCGCCCCGTAATGTGAACTTTCCGTTGAAGAACCCATGGCAAATTCATCCATGTTTGCCCGCCCGATTAAAATTGCTCCAGCTGCACTCAGTCGATCAATTACGGTCGCATGGTAAGAGGATTTATATCCCTCCAATATTTGAGAGCCTGCTGTCATTTCCCAATCTTGCACAAGAATATTGTCCTTCACCAAAATAGGAATACCCGCAAGGACACCGAAAGATTCTCCATCTGCACGACGTTTATCAATCGCTTGCGCTTGATCTATAGCAGAATCTGAAACAGAAATCACCGCATTTAACGTTTCATTTTTTTGTTCAATTCTTGCAAGACATGCACCAACAATTTGTTCACTTGTTGTATTCCCTGTTTCAAGATCTCTTGAGAGTTGTCGAATGGTTTTATGGATCATAAAAATTATTCTTTCCCTTCAATTGCTGCGGGAACCTCGAGCAGATCTCCGACGTGATTTGTGAATAGGGTGACCGCGCGATCACGAAGCGTTGAATCGCAGGATTCGACATCTTCGCGAAACACATTTGAGACGGCGACCGCATGTTGCAATTCCGGCACATTTATTGTGTCGATCGATTGCAATTTAGCAACATATTCCAAGATGGAACCGAGTTGTTCTCGATAGGTGGGAATTTCTTCATCCGTCAAATGAAGTCTCGATAACTTGGCGATTTTTATAACGTCCTCGTCTGTGAATGTCATAGTTGGTTCGATTACTCACGAATCATATCCATAAACTCCTCTTCCGACAACACCTTAACACCGAGTGAACGCGCAGTCTCAAGTTTGGAGCCAGCATCTTCTCCTGCGATGACAAAATCTGTGTTTTTACTAACAGAATTTGAGGCTTTTCCCCCAAGAGATCGAATTTTTTCTTTCGCTTCGTCGCGACCCAATCTTTCGAGCGATCCTGTCAAAACAAATATCTTGCCGAATAAGACGCCCGAAGTTACAGAATTGATAGGAGTCACATGAACACCATTTGCAAGATAGGCATCGATAAGTTCTCGATTTTGTTTCTCATCCAGATAGAGCATGACACTTTCGGCAACGATGTTTCCGACACCTTCAACACCTTCTAAATCTTCACGAGACGCAAGAAGAAATTTCTCGAGTGTTCCAAACTGTTTTGCAAGATCGATCGCGGTCTGTGCACCAACATTTCGGATCCCGAGTGCAACAAGAAATTTTGCGAGGCTGATTTTTTTTCTGGATTGAATCTCATCGACGAGTTTCTTAGATGATAATTCTGCAAAGCCTTCAAGACCAATCAAATCATCTGGCGTTAGTAAAAACAGATCCGATGGTCGATTGATAATTTTCTGTTCGTGCAAGGTTTCAATAATCGCAGGTCCAAGGCCATCCATTTCAAATGCGCGAGCTGCGTGGAGCATTGCTTCACGATCCTGCGTGTAACATCGAGGATTTGGACAAATAATCGCAACTTCACCCTCTCGACGAGTCACAGACGTTCCACAGATAGGACAATGTGTAGGTGATTTTGTGATGTGTGTTCCGTTTGGGCGTAAACGAGAAACAACTTCCTTAATTTTTGGAATAATGTCGCCCGCTTTAAACAAAATAACGGTATCCCCTTCACGAACATCGAGACGTTCGATCTCATCCATATTATGCAATGTCGCATGTTGTACCGTTGTTCCACCAATCCATGTTGGTTCAAGAAGAGCGACCGGCGTCAGCACTCCCGTGCGACCCACAAACCATTCGATTTTTTTAACCGTGGTCGTCGCTTCTTCCGCCGGAAATTTCCAAGCAACCAATCCACGTGGAGTCTTGCCTACAACGCCGAGTTTTAAAAATATGTTACGATCATTCACACGCACAACCATTCCATCGATCCAAAAATCCATCTTCGTTCGTTTCGTCTGGAGGGTTTGCCAATGTTTTTCTACAGCCTCAAATGTTTTACAGACGATTGCCTCCGGAGCTGTTTTAAATCCAAATGATTTCAATTTTTCGAATCCTTGCTCGGATGTTTTTTGTTCATGATCTGTCACGAGTTCCCACGCAACGAATTGAAGTGGACGAGACGCCGCAATCTTTGGATCAAGCTGTCGAATGGAACCCGCTGCTGTGTTGCGAGGATTTGTGAAAATCTGTTTCCCTTCTTTTTTCTGTTGTTTATTAAATTTCTCAAATGCATTCACGGGAAAATATACTTCTCCTCGAACTTCCACGCGATCAGAAAATAATTCCCCGTGAAGTTTGAGTGGCACAGATAAAATCGTTCGAATGTTCATCGTCACGTCCTCCCCGACCGTTCCATCCCCTCGTGTCGCAGCGTATTCAAGCATTCCTTTTTTATAAACAAGTGACATAGCAAGACCATCAATCTTTGGCATACTAAACAGCTCTATCGATTTCTCGCCTGACACTTTCTGTACTCGTGAAAACCAATCCTGAAACTCTTTGAACGAAAAAACATCCTCCATAGAAAGCATGCGGGATGTGTGTGTAATTTTTTGAAACTTCGGCAGTGGTTCGCCTCCGATGCGCTGGGTTGGAGAATCTGACGTAACCAAACTTGGAAATTGTTGTTCGAGTTTGTAGAGCTCGTGTTTGAGCGAATCCAAAGCCGCCTCGGACATCGTGATACGGTCCAATACATGATAATTGTAGCGATGTTCTTCGATGACTTCGCGGAGTTTTTGAATACGTATTTTTGCTTCATTCATGGTCATAATGACGATATTGTAGCACAAAAAAAGAATCGACATAGTCGATTCAGGTACTGATAGAAATCTTACGAGTATGAAAGATTCGGACTACGGCGACCATCAGAAACAGGACGACGTGCAGGAGGATCGTTCGTAACCTTTCCCTTGACCACAGCCTCAATCAATTCGATACGCTTGGCGTTTGGTTGAAGGCGACCATCGATCCATTTCTGAATCTTGTGAACCTCAATCTCATAGCCATTTGCTTTGAGCATGAGCGCAAAGTGCTCCTTGGTCCATCCAAGTTTGTCGAGAAAGCTTTGAAGCTTCTCCCCATTCAAACTGCGAGTTTGCACGTATTTTCATTTTATTTTTGTTGAAGCAAAAACTCATCACCTTGATGAGTTTGATTGTTATAACGAAAAGAAAAAAATTTGTCAACCATCCAGCATGCTCACCGATCAAAAAAACCCAAATACCAATGCAATATTTGGGGACCAACAAACAAGACAATGATCGTGGCGATAGACAAAAATGTTCCAAACGGAATTTGTGTTTTACGATCAACACGTTTTAATTGAAGCAAAATAAGACCAACAAAAGCTCCCATGACGTACGCAAGAAAAAGGGCAAGTAATCCATACGAAAGACCGAGCATCGCGCCCATAAGCACACCCATACGAATATCGCCACCACCAACCCATGTTCCTTTTGAAACGATAAATTGCACCAGAAAAAAACCTCCAACAGCAATCATCCCCAACAAAAGCGAGAAAGGAGTTATATTTCCGACAAACAGATTTGCCATAAACGCAAAACAAATGGCGGGAATAGTAAAACGATCCAAAATGTATTTATATTTCAAATCATAAAGAAAAATGATGATGAGGTATGAGATAAAAACAACATCGCGAAAAAAAAGAATCCAGTTTTTCTCGATGAGAAAAACAAAAACGAATAACATTCCCGTAACAAATTCCACGATTGGATATTCTACCGAAATTCTCGTATGACAATTTCGACAGGAACGCTTCAATAAAAAAAAACTCAAAATCGGAATCAAATCTCGCGCGCGAAGTTGGGCTTTACAAGCCGGACAGTTGGAACGTCCGTACAAAATAGATTCTCTCGCATGTGTTCTTTCAATCACGACGAGCAAAAAACTTCCAATACATACTCCTAAAATCATCACCAAAAAAATCATATTACTGACAATTTCCTGCCTGCATTTTTCCAGGCATCGCACAATTCATCCCTTTACGGAGTCCAACAGCAGGAATGCCGTTTTCAAGTTCAAATGTAATAATGTAAGAATCCCCACTTGATGTCTTGTTATAACAAAAAGCGTTTCGTGTTGGATTTCCACATGTCACAATACCTTTTAATCCATCGTCATACATACGAGGAACAAATCGCATCAGAATGGATTTTTCCGATGAACAATCTCTCTGAAAACCGTTCGTACCCAAACAAGCGCTCACGGATGAATCACCAAGTGGAGTCACTTCACCTTCAGGATAGGTGTTCCTTTCATTAAAAAAATCTTCAAGAGCAGATTGAACCTGACGCACGTTTGCAATACGTGTAGAATCTCGTTCTTTTGACCGTGCTGCATTCACCGCAAATACTGCCAGGACTCCAATAATTCCAATAATGGCGACAATGACCAGAATCTCAAGAAGAGTGACTTTTGGTTGACCAAGTTCCATACACGCATTTAAGTTGAATGAGACGTCTGCTGCTTTTTTAGTGTCCCAAATGAATTTTTTTAATCTTTTTTACAAAATCCACAAGAGAGTATTGACCTTTTTGCAAAACAGCAGAAACAGCATGTTTTTTCCATACAGCGTTTGCTGCACGTGAAAAATCCGTCGTGTGTACGATCAATTTACCAGCTTTTTCTACAGATGAACCAACGAGTGCAAGAAAATGTGCACCTGACTCGGATTCGTGTTTTGGATCCAAAAGGAGAATATCGCTTGATTTACGCGCAAGCATTTTTTTTGCTTGCTCAATAGATTTTGCCATACGTGCCGTCCACCCGTCCAATTGAAAACGTAAAAGTAAGATATTTGCTAAATGCAAATCCGGATCAATAATCAAAATAGAAGGTTTCTTTTTTGGAGGCATATTATTCCATTTCCCGCATGGCAAGACCAACAGCAACAGCCATGCGCGGACCAATTTCTTCAAGAACGGTTGTAAGGTCTTTTGGATAGACGACGCGAGCCCATGGATCACCGCGATACACATTTAAATTTAGTGTTTCGGCTAAATATTCAGGAACGTGCGGTAAGTGAGATGATCCTCCAGTCAAAATAATTTTTTCGACATGTTTGATTTCAGTGAGTTCCATGTTGGCATACAATTGAAACGCGAATCGTATTTCATTCACGATCGGTTGCATGATCGGTTCCAA
Organism: uncultured Gammaproteobacteria bacterium; assembly: GCA_964360375.1. Taxonomy (GTDB): domain Bacteria; phylum Patescibacteriota; class Patescibacteriia; order UBA9934; family GWF2-40-263; genus XYB2-FULL-45-11. The sequence goes on from CAYHWG010000012.1 coordinate 10,279, forward strand.
AATTTTTGGAAGACCACCAACAGACCCATTTCCTGCAATGCCAAGATCGCGTTTGGTGCGTTCTGCATCCACTTCGTTAATTTTCATTTGATCGGCAATGCGACGCGTCACGGTCTCTCCTCCAATATTAATACTTCGAGCGACAAAAGGAATCCCTTTCTCCACGACAAATAAATTTGTGCGATGGGATCCAAAATCTAAAATCATGATCGCTCCTTTATCTTTGCCTATAAGCGCACGAATCAATGCGAACGATTCGGTATCGATCGCCTGTAAATTGAGCTTTGCGGTCTTAAAAACATCCACATACTTTTGCACCAATGTTTTTGCCGCACCCGTCACAAGCACGCGTGTGTATTTATCTTTTTCATTATGGGCACCCACCTGCCTGCCGGCAGGCATGGCGAGAGGTGCCCCTACAACAGACTTGTCTTTTTCGCCTTTTTTCACCTCTCCGTCAATCAACGTTGAGTACGTAATCATTTCTGAAACTGGAAGCGGCGCGAGTTTGGAAAGTTCCGTATCGATGAGTGGTTTAAGTTGTTTTGGATCTTTTGATTTAGGGAGCGCAAGAATCGTTGAAAAAACATTTGCGGTTTGAAGAGCGGTCATCGCCTGAGAAGCCTTAACATCTGATTCTTTGCAAACTTGCGCAAGGAGTTCACCCGCTTTTTTTGCCTGATCCAAAAGCGCATCACCAGCATCTTCTTGTGGTAACTCAATGTAGCCGTACGTCATAAGACGTGCACGGCCTTTTTCATTTGCCAGTTCCACAATTTTAATACTACTTCCACCGATATCAACACCGAGAAATGTTTTTGGTTTTGATGATCCGAAAAATCCCATAGTGGGAACAGTATATCATGTTTTCTTTTCGTCTAAAACCTTGTTTACAAGAGCATCCGCAGCTTTATTCAACTCACGTCGGACATGCTTGATTTTCACGACGTCAAACTGGATCCATAAATTTTTTACCTCTAAAAATCGTTTTGCAATCTCAGGATTTTTTACTTTATATTCCCCTTTTAATTGCTTAACCGCAAGTTCAGAATCCATAAAAAGTTCAATGGTCTTTGCCCCAAGTGACTTCGCTTTCTCAAGACCGATCACAATCGCGGTGTACTCGGCCTGATTGTTTGTGTCGTGCCCGAGATACTTCGATGCGGTCGCAACGACTTCTCCATTTTCCGAATACAAAACAGCTCCAGACGCCGCAGGACCAGGATTCCCTCGCGAACCACCGTCTGTAAAGATTTTGAGATGAATGTGTTTGATTGTTGACATATCCTTAAAACCTGTTATGATATCATTATCACGATAAGCGGGCATACCTAGGTTTCGTCCGAAGGTTACTCCCGCTTTTGTGTTTTAGAGAGTTTTTCTCTCATACCAGGTGCGTCGAGAAACTGTATGAACGGTCGAAATTTTCGAAGGAGTGATGAAAACCTGTATTGATTCGGAATACACAGACAATGTAATTTATCTTTACTCACCAAGTATTCAATCAAACAATGAAAATCCCCGTCACCGGAAACGATGACGGCTTTTTTATAATTCGAATATTCAATCATAGAATGTAAAATGAGTTCTCCATCAACATTTCCTTTTATGAATATCCGACCTTCTTTTTTAAACTCCAATGTTGGTTTCCAAATGATAATATAGCCGGCTTCTTGTAACCCCGTATAAAGTGATTGATTTCCCACAACGTATCCGAGAAATAAATATGCTTTGGAAACAGTGTGTTTGTCTCGTAAGTAAACACGAAATCGTCGAAAATCTAAAATCCAGCCACGTGCCTTAATCCCGAGATTTAAATTTTGACTGTCGATGAATGCGTAGTTGGACATAAGATGTTACCAACTATTATCACTTGTGCATTGTAAATCCACAATCCGTCCTTGCAACTCTCGATTTCCGTTCCACTCGTTCACAGAGACTTCGAACGCCACGTCGAGGACATCGCCGAGATGAAGCGTCTTGATATAAAATCCAAACGAAAATCCGATCATTTTTAATATTTTTCCGCCTTGTGATTGTATCGTCAAATGCAAATGTTTTCCATCTACACCGACCGTTCGGAGACCGACAACCTTCACATTTCGCGCGGCGAACACGGGTGCAGGATTTCCCATACCAAAAGGCTTGCACTTTTCAGTCCCTTCAACGAGCGGCCATGACACCTCTTCGAGTCGTATGAGCGCATCGATCGAAAGTGTTGCAATGACGCTGCTTTCGAGCATGGTTGCAACGAGTGTGTCACGTATTATTTTTGTTGCCGATTCGAATGCTTCTGTACTACAAATGGAAAGTCCACACGCTTGTGGATGTCCGCCGTATTTTTCAAGATGGTCTGATGCGGCATGAAGTGCTGGCATGAGGTCGACACCATCTGTACTACGACCTGAACCAATATAGTGTTCACCATCTTTTCCAAAAATAAACGTTGGAAGATTATATTCGTTCAACAATTTTCCGGCGACAAGCCCAACAAGTCCTGCTTGCCAACCGTCTTGAAATAAAATAATACAATCCTTAGGTGTTTCGACCAATTGGTTTTTTGCCTCTTTATACATTTCGTCAGATCGAGCCTGTCGAGCCCTATTTGTAGTCTGTAACTTCATCGCCTTTTCAACAGCAACGGTTTCATCTTCCTCGATCAAAAGTTCAAGGGCATCATAGGCGTGCGCCATGCGACCCGCCGCGTTGAGTCGAGGACCGATCTGGAATCCGATCGATGTTGTATCAAGCTCGCCGATTTTGCCACCCGCAATTTCAATGAGTGCACGCAACCCGGGTCGTTTTGTTTTATTCAAAACAAGAAGACCGAAAATCTCGAGAACACGATTCTCTCCCACAAGTGGAACCATATCCGTCACCGTCGCAATTGCGACCAAATCGAGAAGCCACTTTTCGTGACCATGTGGAAATGCAGCGCCGCGAGATCGAGCTTCGTCGATGAGTGCACTCGCGAGTTTGAATGCAACTCCTGTACCACATAAATGTTTATTTAAAAATGTTTCACCTGGAACGAGAGGATGAATCAAAATCGCAGACTCAGGTAATTCTTTTGGCATTCCTTGCCTGCCGGCAGGTAGGGTGTGGTGATCACAGACGATCGTATCTATCCCAAAAGATTTGGCAAGATCAATTGCGGGCTTGTTTGAAATTCCACAATCAACCGTAATAATCAGATTTGTTTTTCCCTTAAGCTCTTTCGCTGTGTCCGTCGAAAATCCATATCCTTCAAGTTCGCGATGCGGAATGTAGTAATCAATTTTTGATTCGTCAAACTTGAGCGCACGGGAAATATCCCGAAGGGTCGTTATAAGCACGGTTGAGCCACACACGCCGTCCGCATCATAATCCCCATGAATCGTGATGTCTTCTCCTTTTAAAAAAGCATCGAACACTCTTTGAACGGCCGTGGTCATATTTCGAAACGAAGATGGTGCACAGGTATCGCGGTTCCAATCAGGCCCAAAAAAAATATCGAACTGTTCTTGTGTTTTCATTCCACGACGGTAAAGCAATTGCAAAAGAACCGGATGAATATTCGGAAATTGTGTAAAAAAATCAGCGGGTGCAGACTCAGCGAAGAGCCATTGTTTCACCATAGGATCAATATCCAAGCATGACCGAATACAAGACCATAGAAGAAATCACGATAGATGCGACGATCGCCCAGAAAATGCGAAAAAGTTTTTTGCGTTTCATAATGTTAATCTCGTTTCAATACATTCAAATAGGCGTTTGTTGGAATTGTGACTCGTCCTCGACCAAATTCTGCCATGCGTGCTTTTCCTTTTTTCTGTTTCTCGAGAAGTTTTCGTTTACGCGTGACATCTCCTCCATATAATCCGGATGTGACATCTTTTCTTACAGCTGAAATTTGTTCACTTGCAATGATCTTCCCACCAATCGCCGCCTGTAATTTTATGACAAAGTTTTCTCGAGGGATGGAGTCTTTCAAGGATTTTACAATGCGTCGCCCGGATCGTTCCGCCTCATTGCGATACACAAGTGTTGCAAATGCTTCGACCGGTTCTTCCGCAACAAGAATATCCATCTTCACAACATCCGCCTCTCGATAATCAAGAAAATCATAATTGAGCGATGCATATCCAGCTGTCACACTTTTCAATTTATCGTAAAAATCAACGATGACCATCGCAAGTGGAATCTCATAATGCAATATGGCTCGATTTTCGGAAAGATATTCTGTGTTTTTATAAATTCCACGTCGATCTTGAACAAGTTGCATCACTCCCCCAACATAATCCGTTGGTGTGACAATATCAGCTGTGACCCAAGGCTCATCAATCTTTTCGATGTGCGAAACATCCGGAAGTTCGAGTGGGCTTTTAATCATGAGTACCTCACCATTCATTCTCAACACGTTGTACGCAACCGACGGAACCGTCACAACGAGTTCAATATGAAACTCACGTTCAAGACGCTCCTTTAAAATCTCAAGATGCAACATTCCGAGAAGCCCACAGCGAAAACCATAGCCAAGTGCTGGCGAATGTTCTGGTTCATAAACAAGCGCAGAGTCATTCAATTTCAAACGCTCCATGGCGTCACGCAATCGTCCAAAGTTGTCACCCTCTGCAGGAAACACTCCCGCAAAGACCATTGGTTTAACCTCACGATATCCACCAAGAGATTCAACCTTTGCGTCAGCAAGTGTAATGGTGTCACCAACGCGACAATGCGCGATTGTTTTGAGTCCTGTAACAACGTACCCGATCTGTCCAGTCTCGAGCTCGTGTTGTGGAATGCGACCATTTGGCGTCACCGCACCAACCTCGAGAATCTCAACTTCAGCATCTGTCGCCATGAATCGAATCTTCTCACCTGTTTTGAACGAACCGTCGATCACACGTACATACGCCATCACTCCACGGTAATCGTCATAAAACGAATCAAAAATCAAAGCGCGAAGTGGTTTTTCAACTTCACCCTTTGGCGCCGGCACTTTTTCAATGATGAGATCAAGCAACGCAAGAACTCCCTCACCCGTTTTTCCACTCACTGCAAGAATCTCGGACGGATCACAACCGATCAGCTTGACGATTTCTTGTGTGCGACGAGGAACATCAGAAGCAGGAAGATCGATTTTATTCAGAACAGGAATAATCGTCAGCCCTTCCTCAATCGCGAGATAGAGATTTCCAATCGTCTGCGCCTGCACACCCTGAGTCGAATCGACGAGCAACACAGCGCCTTCAACCGCGGCGAGCGATCGAGAAACTTCATAATTAAAATCAACGTGGCCCGGCGTATCGATCAGATTCAAACAAAGACCTTTATATTTCATCTGAGCTGGTGCGAGCTTGATGGTGATTCCACGTTCTCGCTCAATATCCATTGAATCAAGAATTTGAGCTTTCATGTTTCGTTTGTCTACGGTTCCGGTCAATTCCAAAAGTCGATCCGAGAGGGTCGACTTTCCATGATCAATATGGGCAATAATACAGAAGTTCCGAATGTGCGAGAGGTCTTTCATAGTCGACTCGAAGCATATCGGAAATCTTGACAAATGGCAAAAAGAACATTAGGATTATCTGTTGCTTCTTTTTGCAACAAAAAGGAAAAAATGGAAACGAAAGAACATATCGAGTTTCGAGTCGAACACTATCTGGACTCAGAGACTCCGCTCGACTTTGCAAAAGCTCAGGCTCTTGCTCAAGAATCACTCATAGTACTTGAACAATCTTTGCTACGTTGTCTTCTGGCAACTGGTCGAGCAACAATTGTCATCACATCACAAGAAAAAGGCAATATTTCAGGAGGGTCTTCAAAAAAAAATTTCATGCCCTCAAACGCGTTCATCATTTTCCTGCGTAATCAATTGGCACGAAATAAAATGAATGACGGGGAATTCGCGAAGAAATGTGGAGTATCCAACTCACTGATTTCACTATTCTTGAATAGAAAGACTGGTCTAGGAATTGGTACACAAAAAAAGCTCATTAAAGCTATTAATGATTTGCCCGATCTTGAACGCACTGAATGGGAACAACTCAAAGTGCAAATGAAGTAAAAATAATCAACATCTCTCCTTCAACGTCCCCTCGCGGACGTTTTTTCTTTTTGCTTGAACGGTTGTTTTGTGATAAAATGCTGTCGAAACATATGAAAAAAACTCCTATTATTACCAAAAAAATGAGAGATCGATCGGTCGCACAGTCCTCAAAAATGGAAGGGTTGAGTTTAACGCGGGCAAAAAAAGACAAAGCCCTGATCAAAAAACTCAAAACATATGGTCGCGCATTCTCGATATAGCGCAGGCGGCGATGAAGATGTTGTGTTGCCAAACAAGTTGCATATCGATAACGAAGATGAGCTTGGTCGAGCTGAAACAATTTTGTATTCCGACACGAACAAACACTTCTTTGATCTGCTTAACGAAAAACAACTCACAATCAGTTTCACTCTCCTTTTCGACATCCATTTCTACTTCCTCGGCACACTTTACACTTGGGCTGGCAAGCTTCGCGCGGTCGACATCTCAAAGAACGGAACACTTTTTTGTTCATCGAAGTATCTTGATCAGGTCATGAAAGACTTCGAGAAGATGTTTCGAAAAAACATCCCATTCTTTTCAGCTTCGAAACAGATACGATTGTCCTTCTGATCAACATCGGGAAACATGATGATTACACCAAATGGTAACAGAAAACCGCCTTTGTGGCGGTTTTATCTTAACATTCATGTGTCGTTCCTTCCGATGGAATCAGCACTTCCGTTTTTAGTTCCTCTCGAAGATGCTTTGCAAACTCCACCTTTGCGTCCGGATCGCCGTGCACGAGAAAAATCTTTTTTGGGAGGATACCATTTTCTGGTTTGAGCCAGCGCGTTAATTTGTTTTGATCTCCGTGAGCAGAAAAGGCGCCGATCCCTTGAATTTTTGCTTTCACCTTTACAGGCTTTCCATATATTCTAACAGACTTTGCTCCTTGAAATATTTGTCGTCCAATTGTTCCGGCGGCTTGATAACCGATCACGAGAATCGTCGTTGAGGCAATCGGAAGATATCGCTCGAGATGATGCATGATACGTCCACCATTCATCATACCGCTCCCGGCAATAATAATTTTTGGCGCAGGCGCATTATTAATTTCTTTGGAGGCGTCTGTCGAAAGTGTTTCATGCAAATTTGGAAATGAGAAAAAATCACGATCCGGCTCCTCAAGAATTGGTGATTGAAATCGTAGATATGCCTTAAAGTCTCGGTAAAGTTGTGTCGCTTTAATCGCCATAGGACTATCAAGATAAATCGGTTCGGACGTTTTAAGATCTCGCAAAATTAAATCCATTTCATAAAGCACTTCTTGTGTTCGTTCAATCGAAAATGCAGGAATGAGCAAAACACCTTTTTGTTTGAGTGCTGATTCCATCGCCTCACGAAGCATACTTGAACGCGTTTTCGAATCCTCGTGAACTTTATGACCATACGTTGATTCGCAGACAACAATATCTGCATGCGAAATGGGATCTGTCATCGGAAGAATTGGTACATCATCGTTCCCAATATCTCCTGAAAACACAACACGTTTTCCTTCTGCATCAACGGTGATATACGCAGAACCGAGCACATGACCGGCATCATGAAAAATGACCGTGATTCCAGGAGCAACCGTTATATGTTGGTGATACGAAACTTGTTTTGTTTGATCAAACACACCATGCAGATCTTCAAGTTCATACAACGTTGAACTTCCACATTTTCTTGCATCTTCCTCCATGATGTGATGCGCGTCCTCAAGAACGAGTCGCGTGAGGCCTTCACAGGGTTCGGTCATGTATATCGTGCCTTTAAACCCAGATTTTACTAAAACAGGCAATCGACCCGTATGATCTGCGTGAGGATGGGTAATAAAAACACCATCAAGTTTCGCAACGTCGAACGTAAATTTCTGCATGTTTTTGGTGGTACACATTTGTTCTCCTTGAAACATCCCACAATCGATAAGGAGACGTCGTTCAACATGATTGGCATCAAGACAGGTCAGCAGATGGCACGATCCCGTTACTTCATCCGCAGCTCCGTAAAAAGAAATGTTCATACAAGCAATTTTTGTTTGCGCTCAAAAATAAAAATCCGAAAAGAACAATAGGTAAAGAACAACATCATGAGTTGTGATGTCACGCAAATAAGACACCATGCTTGAATCACAAACGCCTCGAGCGCAGAAAGATATAATGTGAACAATAATGCACCAAGCGAGGAAAATAACAAAAATCTTGTTAAACTTTTATCCTCTGGATTCTTTCGTTTTAACCAAGTTGCAACAATCAAAAAGAAATATCCAATGATTCCAAGCAAAGAAACAGGGATACCAGCGATCACGGAATACGGTCCTTTATTGACAATATCGCAATTAATTTTAGCATTCAAATCACAAAGCGTTCCAGAAACAAAACCTCGATTGTGAAAAAAAGCATAGAATGACAACACCAAACCAACAAAAGCAAACAAGAGCATCCATTGCGTTATTTTTTTCATACTATTTTGCTTCAATCACACAATTTGCTTTCCCTCCCAAAATATCTAGTGTTTGAATTCCAGATAATCGTGATCCATCTTTAAACTCCCATGTTGGGTATCCTTCAATCTTCGCGTTCTTACACGTTTGATTCATGCCTTGAGAATTTGGAACGGCACATTCTGTATAGGCAATTTTTTCAAAAGACTTTCCAAATAAATCTTTTTGTTCTTTACAATGAGGACACCACCAAGCCCCGAACATCTTTACTCCCTGATCTGTAAGACATTGCGCAAACGCATCTATTTTTGGATTAGCAGGAACTGATTGTGTTCGAGCTGCATAGACGATAAGTCCAACAACCACCAAAACAGCCGCGCCATACAGATACCAAGAAGAAGATGATTTTTTCATACGCGTTCAGTATACAGGAATTTTTTGATCGACAACATCAATGCAACAAACTGTGAATATCTCTATTTTTTTAACGGATTATTCTGTAGATACAACCGAATCGGCAAAAGAAAAAACGAACCGAGTGCTCCAACGAGCACCACAAGCACGATGAGTGTTCTAAATCCATACGTGACAGCCATCATCCCTCCAATCACCGCCGTTGCTGCCGCGCATAAATCCGTCAACGTATAATAAATTCCCCATTCACTTCCTTCTCTGTGTTTATCGAGATGTTTTGTAAACATCGACATGAAGGATGGATATAAAGCTGCGGAACAGATTCCGTAGATGAATTGAACGATATAAAGCTGCATGGGTGTGTGAATCACAAGGTAAAAAAGTGGTAAGAGGGCTGAAGTAACCGTTCCAACAAAAATAAACCAAAAATTCACTCGTTCAGAACGAATGCGATCAATCGTCGTTGAAAATGGAATTTGAAAAATACCTTTTGTAAACAAAAAAACAGATGTTGCCACTCCGACGACTTCCGCGGTACCTCCTTCAATAAATCCCGCAATAAACAAAGCAAAAATCGGACCGATAAATCCTACACTCCCGCGCCAAACAATATCCGCAATAATAAGGCAACGAATAATTGGATTCATGTCTTGTAATAAATAGTGTTTCCAGAAGAGAGAGCGTTTCATAAATCACGTTATTTCAAACGCATAAAGGGTCGTAACGGATACAAAAAGAACGTCCCGAGAAGACTCACACCGACAACCAATAGAATCAATGCATGAAAACCTGTCGTCGCTACCATGATTCCTCCAATCGTTGCTGCAATCGCAGAACTGAAATCTGTAAGCGTAAAATAAATTCCCCATTCACTGCATTCTTTATTTTTATCCATATGGCGAGAAATAATCGCCATAAAAGAGGGAAATGTTGCAGCTAACATGAGCCCGTAAAGAAATTGAACCAAATAAAGCTGCATGGGTGTGTGAATCACCAGATAAAAAAGCGGAATGAGTGCAGCCAACACAGATCCAATCATTAAGATCCAAAAATCATCCTTTTCTCCTCGTATCCGATCAATGATCGAAGCGAACGGAATTTGAAAAATACTTTTTGTTAAAAGATAAATGGTGGTAGCTATTCCAGCAACACGTGCATCCCCTCCTTGGATATAATCCACAATAAACAAAGAAAAAATAGGGCCAAGAAATCCAAGAGCTCCAATCCAAATGACATCGGACATGATCATGAACCGAACCACAATATTCATGTTCAATAAAAAATATTCTCGAAAATGAAAAAATTTTTGCATAGAGACAAATCAATTATAGCAAAAAATTGCTTCTTTTATAAATGACCGATTGACACAAGCCTTCGTTTTCCGTATTCTTTCACCGATATGAACCTGAATTGGTCACAATTATCCCGTCCGATCATAGCTCTATCCCCCATGGCCGACATGACCGATTCGGCGTTTTGTCGCATCGTAAAATCAATCGCCTCTCCGATTGTTTTTCGAGAAATGGTCTCTGCCGAGGCGATTGTTCGACACAATAACAAGACACTTGAGATGACAGACATCCATTCGGATGAACGTCCGCTTGTACAACAACTCTTTGGCAGTGATCCAGACATGATGGCTGAGGCGACAAGAATCATTGATGAAAAACATAACCCTGAAGGATTTGATGTGAACATGGGATGCCCTGTCTATAAAATCGTTCACAATTTCAACGGATGTGCGCTCATGCAAGATCCAGAGCGTGCAACAAACATTATCCGTAAAATGAAGGCAGTAACAAAAAAACCGGTCTCTGTAAAAATCCGACTCGGATGGAATGATCCGACGGAATGTTTTACCTTTGCAAAAGTCCTTGAAGACGCCGGAGCGGATTTAATCACCGTCCACGGACGCACAAAAGCACAAGGCTACAGTGGAATATCTGATTGGGATAGCATTCGTAGGCTCAAAGAAAAAATTTCGATTCCATTGCTTGCAAACGGTGATATCTTTACAGCTCCCCTTATTGTCGAAGCGCTCAAAGAAACCTCCTGTGATGGAGTTTTAATCGCGCGTGGAGCGCTTGGAAACCCATGGATTTTTTCACAGGTCGAAGAATTGCTCGCGGGCAAACAAGCCACACCGATCACACTCAATCATCGAATCGACATTATCGTAAAACATCTCCGTTTACACATCGAACAATATGGAGAGACCTCTGTTCCGACATTTCGCAAACATCTGACGTGGTATCTCAAAGGTCTCGATGGCTCAAAACAATTCAAAGAGCAATTACACACAGCAACAACACAACAACAAGTTAAAATGATTCTTGAAACCATGCGAGAGGATGGGCTCGGTGACAAACAAACCCTCGCGCACAGAGACGCTGTACACCCGGATGCCGGAAAACGTATGCGACTCACAAAATAATATGCACATCGCGATTCTTATTTTTTCTGAACCAGATCAAGAAAAATCAACGTGTGTGGGACGACTCGAGGAAGCGGCTCGTGCACGCGGACATGAAGTCACACGACTCTATGAACCGTTTTTGTGTTTTCTTCAAACAGAAAACGGCATACAAATATCCCATCGAGGAAAACCATTGCCGAACATCGATCTTATTTTATGTCGACCGAACTTTATTGAAGAACCGTCTCTTCATATTCACACAACC
>CAYHWG010000013.1:0-20413 GCA_964360375.1 uncultured Gammaproteobacteria bacterium
GAATTGAATTTGATGTGCGTCGGCCAATTCTCGAACGGCATCTGACGAAAAAAAATACGGCGTCTCGTAGCACTCAGAAAATGCGTCCGATTCCCATGAGGTGACGACCGGTGGCAACTGATACAAATCTCCGATCGCAATCACCTGCTTTCCACCGAACGGTTCGCTGATGTTCATGACGCGACGCAAAAAAACATCCACGCAATCGAGAAGATCAGCACGAACCATGGAGATTTCATCAATAACGAGTGCGTCAATTTTTTTGTACAAATCTTTATCTGCCTTCGCGGCCATTCTCCGCGCGTCTACAAGCGAAATTCCAGGAGTAAATCGAAAAAAAGAATGAATCGTTTCTCCATTCACGTTCAATGCGGCAACACCGGTCGGTGCCAAATATGCACAACGTTTTTTTGTGTGCAGTCGAAAATGTGAAAGCAACGTCGACTTCCCTGTTCCTGCACGCCCCGTAATAAACAAAAATGGAACGTCCGATTCCATGAGTTCCTGTGCACACACAAACTCCTCATTCAAATCCAGTTTTGTTTTTTCTTCATTCAACTTTTTAGCCATACGATTATTTGTTCTTTGAAAGCATGGCAATGACAAGACCGATCATCTTCTCTTTTTCTTTTGGTTGACTTTCCGCAATGAGCAACGTGATTGCTGTGAGCGCAGGAGGGGTCATGCGAGTGATATCGAGCATTCTTGCCGAACGCAAAAACCAAATAAACGCATACGCACCACTTCGTTTGTTGCCGTCGAGAAACACATGGTTCTTTACGATGAAATACAAAAGATGCGCCGCCTTCTCTTCCACCGTTGGATACAATTCTTTTCCACCGAACGTTTGCATCACCGTTCCGACGATTCCCTCGATGCCTCCGCGGACACGTTCCGTTCCAAACAAATCCGTCGCTTGATCTTTTACGATCAACATCGATTTCAATTCCGCAAGGCTCACGATTAATTTCTGTGCCGTGAGCGTGACACGTTTTTTCGTTTTGCCTTTTACAACGAGTTCATCTTTGTCGTAAGCACTAAGTGACAACCATGTGTCTGCGAACATCGTGACTAATTCCAAAATGCTTTCCGTGTCCACAGCAGAATCTTTCGGAAGCAAAGCTTTCACATCTTGCACCGCTTTAAAAAAGGCGTTGTAGTTTTGCGCAATACGAGATTTATTAACAGTAAAACCTTGAACAATGTATGAATGAATAATCTTCGTTGCCCAAATTCGAAATTGCGTTGCTTTAATAGAATTAACACGATATCCAACCGAAATAATCGCATCAAGTGAATAATGCTTAGTTTTATATATTTTTCCATCAGCGGCAGTTATTAAGAAATCCTTAATAACTGAATCTATCTTAAGCTCACCACTCTTAAAAATACTTTTTAAGTGAATATTGATGTTCTGAACGGTTGTATCAAAAACCTGAGCGATTTGAGATTGAGTTATCCAAATCGTTTCTTTCTGAACGTCCGTCTTGAATTCAAGTGCGCCGTTTTTGGCTTGATAAATAACAACGGAATGATGAATGTTCTTTTTTTCTTTCATAAAAATACATTTGTGATTCGATCTATTCTCCGCTGTTTTTCGTAAAATAGCAACACATTTGTGAACAAAACCGCTCACTCTGTCATCAACACCTGTACACCTTAAAAATTCCGCGCATTGAAAAATAAAAAAAGGGAGGTGAATCCCATTTTTCCTCTCAAGAAATAATTTTCATAAAATGTCGTTTCCCTTTTTGCACGAGTGGCTTCGTGCTTGGATCAACAACAAACTCATACTCCCGTACAATTTCTTCATTCACTTTTACTCCCCCACCGTCAATAAGGCGTCTTGCATCTCCTTTAGATTGCGCAAGCTTTGTTTGAATGAGTGCGTCCACAATTGACATCGCTCCATCAAGCTTCATTTCCGGAACATCTTCCGGTACCGCGTGTTCTTGAAATAATTTATTGAATCGCGTCACAGCGGCCTCGCCTGTTTCGCGATCGAAAAACGTCGAGACGACTTCTTTTGCGAGTTTCACTTTAAAATCACGCGGATTCACGCCGTCCCCCATCGCAATTTTCATCTCTTTGATCTCTCCGTTTGGCAAATCCGTCAAAATTTCGAATCCAGGGATAATCATGCCATCCGTCCAACTCATCACTTTTCCAAACACATCGTCTGGAGTATCGGAAAGGGTGATCATGTTTCCTTCACTCTTCCCCATCTTTTTTCCGGTTGGATCCACAAGTAATTTCGAGGTGATGACAAATTTCTCTTTCTGTTTCATGGTTTTCATCAAATCACGACCGGCAAGCATATTGAATGTTTGATCGTTACCGCCGATTTCACCATCTACATCCATGGCGACAGAATCGTATGCTTGCATAAGTGGATACAAAAACTCGTGTAGGTGAATTGGTTTTCCTTCTTTGAGGCGTTTCTCAAACATATCGCGTTCGAGAAACTGTTGAACGGTAAAATTCGACGCAAGTTCTGTTGCATCTCGAAGCGTCAGTTTGTCGAGCCATTCACTGTTGTATTTAATCTCGGCTGCATTCTCCCCTTCAAACGAAATAATTTTGCTTGCTTGCTCTTGATACTTTGCTGCATTTGCAAGAACTTGCTCGCGTGTGAGTCGCACACGCGTTGCTGACTTGTCGGTTGGATCACCGATCATCCCCGTGAAATCACCAACAAGCAAAATCAATTTATGACCGAGCTTTTGAAGCTCCGCCATTTTCCGAAGTGGAATCGCGTGACCCAAATGCAAATCCGGACCCGTTGGATCGATTCCTAAATACAAGGTGAGTTGTTTTCCCTCATGGAGGCGCGCTTCAAGATATTCAAACGAGGGGTAAATGTTTTCTACACCACGAGTCAATACATGTTCGATCGCGTCTTTGTTTGTGTTTGTAGACATAGGCATGTGTTTCATTCAAGATTACTGGTTCGTTTTAATCAAAGCAACCAACTCGTCTCGTTTCTGTTCCATGAGTTCTTGACTTTTGGCTTCTACAATCAATCGCAAAAGCGGCTCTGTGTTCGACGGGCGTACGATAAACCACCAATCGCGATCAAACTCACAACGAATGCCATCGAGTTTATCTACCTTCGATGCATTCACCTCATATTGTTCGAGCCTGTCGAGAACTTGTTGTTTATTTTGCACCTCGATGTTGACTTCGCCACTATTCGAATACTTCCGCAAGTCGCGAACAAGTTCTGCAAATGTTTGACCAGACTGCTTCCAAATCGACAAAACGCGCACAATCGCGTGATCCACTGCTTCAAGCCCATGAAATTCTTCAAAAAAGAAATGGCTCGAGACTTCTCCGCCGAGCACGGCTCCTTGATTTTGCACAGCCTCAACAACAAACTTACGACCGATGCGACATTCAAACGGAACGCCCCCATATTCTGAAATCGCATCAATCGTTGTCCAACTTTGGTTTGGTGCGACCACAATCTTTGATCCTGGTTTCCTCGATAACACTTCTTTTGAGAGTAATGCAAGTGTCAGATCACCACGCAACGATTTTCCTTCATTGTCGATAAATCCTACACGATCTGCATCTCCATCAAGTGCGATCCCAAAATCCGCACGTTCTCGTATAACGGCAGCTTTCAAATCGGAAAGGGTTTCTTCTTTGGCAGGATTCGCTTCATGATTTGGAAATCGTGCATCCGGTTCAGGATATAACTCGATCACCTCAATATTCAATCGTTTACAAAGTTCTCGCACAGACATCGCTCCCATCCCATTTCCGTAATCAATGACGAGCTTGGTTCCAGAAAAATTTGGCAGATTTTCAATAGCGAGACATTTATCGATGTACTCGGACAAAATATTTTGTTCCGTCACTATTCCGTTTGAATGGGCAGGCACCCCACTTCGCTCAAGCTTCGATGGGCTCGCAAAGCCAACCCCTACAACTGCGTCGAGAATTTCTGTTCCTGAAATTGGCAGTCCGCTTGCAAGCGCCATTTTGATCCCGTTAAATTCTGCCGGATTATGTGATGCTGTCACCATAAGTCCTGCATCGATGTGTGGCTGACTTGAAACAGCAAAATTAAACATCGATGTCGTGCATAAACCAATATCAATCACATGCGCACCCATGGAGGTAATTCCCTTTATCGCGGCTTGTTCAAGTTCAAAACTCGTCGTTCGCATATCACGACCAACAATCACGGATTTTGCTCCTGTTTTTGTCACAAGTGCTTTTCCGACCGTTCGTGCAATATCGACCGTTACCTCCTCAAGAAGGCCCCGAATGTCATACGCACGAAAAATATGAGAAGGAATGTTCATAGTTTGACTTTAACCTCATTTTTCCTTACACTTTTACTATAATAACCAAAAAAATATATGCAAATCATTTGGATTGTGGTAGGCGTCATCATTCTTCTCGGACTGTGGTTCATTCTATCATATAATGGGCTCATTAACCTTCGAAATCGTGCAGAAGAGGCTTGGTCTGATATCAACGTCCAGTTAAAGCGACGTTATGATTTGATTCCAAATTTGATAAACACGGTCAAAGGATACGCTTCGCACGAATCGTCTGTGTTTGAAAACGTCACAAAAGCTCGATCTGCCGCAATGGGTGCACACACCATGGGTGAACACGCGCAGGCAGAAAACATGCTCACAAACACACTCAAGTCTCTTTTTGCGGTAGCGGAAAGTTACCCTGCTCTTCAAGCGTCACAAAATTTTCTTGAACTTCAACACGAACTCACGGATGCTGAAGATAAAATTCAAGCCGCTCGAAGATTCTATAACGGCAACGTACGCAATTACAACACGGGTTTGCAAACATTTCCAACAAATCTCCTTGCAAACATGTTTGCGTTTACCGTAAAAGAATTTTTTCAAATCGATGAATCAGAAAAATCCGTACCGGAAGTAAAGTTTTAAGTTCTTCCAGATCTCCCTATGCTCTACGACCAGATCTCTGCGAATAAACAGAAAACATGGTTTTTGATCTCTCTTTTTAGTGTTCTCATTGTTTTACTTGGATGGGCGCTCGGAACATGGACGGGAGATGCGAAAAATGGAATTTATCTCGCAGCGATTGTTTCTGTTGTGATGTCGCTTATAGGATATTTTCAAGGCGACACAATCGCTCTTGCAGCATCGGGTGCTCAAGCCATTGAAAAAAAAGATCATCCGGAGCTCTATCGACTCGTTGAAAATCTTTCTATTGTTGCAGGATTGCCCATTCCAAAAATTTACATCATGCAAGACACAGCGATCAACGCATTTGCAACGGGACGCGATCCAAAACACGCATCCATCGCGGTCACAACCGGCATGCTTCAAGCGCTTGATAAAACAGAACTTGAGGGAGTGCTTGCACATGAACTCTCCCATATTGGAAATTTTGATATTCGTGTGATGACCATCGTTGTTGTGTTAGTAGGCGTCATCATGCTTTTATCGGATTGGATGACGAGATCGTTCTTCTTTGGTCGAAGAGGCGACAAAGATGAAAATAATAACTCAAGCGGAGTTTTTCTCCTGGTTGGCATCGCGCTTGCGATTCTTTCACCTCTTTTTGCACAACTCATCAAACTTGCGGTCTCGAGGCAACGTGAATATCTTGCCGATGCATCCGGATGTTTACTCACACGTTATCCGGATGGACTCATCCGTGCCCTTGAAAAAATTTCCGCGCAAGATCAACCGATGACAAAAGCAAACCACGCAACCGCTCACATGTTTCTCGCCAATCCGTTCGATCCGCACATCACAAAAAAATTCGAACAATTTTTCTCCACCCATCCGCCCATTGAAGAGAGGATCCTTCGTCTCAAAAAAGCCGGACTCTAAAAACTCCTATGGACATCATCGATAAATTTTCTACGAATCTAAAAACCGTTCTCACAAGAGCCCTGTGCCTTGCGGTTGAAACAAACGAGCAAGTTATTTTGCCAGAACATTTGCTTTGGGCACTTGGAACACAAAAAGGATGTGTTGGTTCAGAAATTTTAAAAAAGATCGGTTTAAAATCGACGGATTTAAAACAATTACTTGGATCCATGGCTGTGAGAGAACCTCGTGAGCAGAATCCAGATCCATTATTGTTGCATTTATCTGGTGACGCAAAACGTATTGTCGAAAAAGCGGTTCTAACCGCAAACATGTATAATCATCGATATGTCGGAACAGAACATTTACTCTCAGGATTGATCCAGACGGAGTCTGAAAGGATATTACATTTTTTTCATGCTCAAAAAACAGATGTCATAAAGCTAAAAGAACAGCTCGCTTTGGTTTTGAAAAACACCTCCAAATTTCCCGAAATGATCTCGATCATGAAAACAGAAGAATCTTCAGACCCGCTTACAGACACAAAAAAAGTCGACCCGTCCGATTCTCCGGTACAAAAACTTCAAGCCTTGCACTATTTTGGACGTGAACTGACGTCTCCAGAATGGCAAAAGAAGATCGATCCTGTGATCGGACGAGAAAAAGAGATCGAACGCATCATGGAAATTCTCTGCCGCCGAACAAAAAACAATCCACTTCTCGTTGGAGAACCTGGTGTTGGAAAAACAGCCGTTGTCGAAGGTCTCGCAAAACATATTTTTGAAGGAACCGTTCCTCCCATCTTACAGCACAAACGCGTATTTGCGATCGATCTTGCGCTTGTGATTGCAGGCACGATGTATCGCGGAGAGTTTGAAGGACGTCTGCGGCAAATCATTGAAGAAGCTTCTCAACATGAAGATGTTGTTTTGTTTATCGATGAATTGCACATGATCATCGGCGCGGGATCCGCTTCCGGATCTATGGATGCAGCGAACATCCTAAAACCAGCACTTGCCCGCGGGGACATCCATTGTATCGGCGCAACCACACACGGTGAATACAAAAAACATATTGAATCCGACAGTGCTTTAGAACGCAGATTTCAATCTATTCAGATCGAAGAACCATCCGAACAAACGGCTATGGAAATTCTGAGTGGAATCGCTCCACATTATGAATCGTTCCATGATGTCCGCATTTCCGCAGAAGCGATCGAACAAGCCGTGAATCTTTCCGTGCGTTATCTCACAGATCGACGATTGCCTGATAAAGCCATCGACCTTTTGGATGAAGCGGCTGCACATGTAAGACTTCATCGGACAGAGATCGCTTCAGAACAAATACAAAAAAACTTACAAAGAAAAATCGAAGAAATTCAAAAAGAAAAACGACAAGCGGTGATTGAAGAACGTTTTTTGGACGCAGTCGATTTAAAAGCAACGGAAGATCTCCTTTTTGCCGAACGAAATAATTTAACGATCCCCTCTCCCACGAGCAAACACTCGGTGATTGACGGAGAAGCCATTGCGCGCGTCGTTTCACGCACGATCGGAATTCCGCTTGTGGATTTATTGAAACAAGACACAAAATCTGCAGAAGAACTTTCCAAAGAACTCTCGAAACGCGTTTTAGGACAGTCTTCTGTCATCGAAACCGTCTCCGGAGCGCTGAGGCGTGCAAAATCCGGCGTCAGCCATCCTTCACGTCCACTTGCATCGTTTCTGTTTCTCGGTCCGTCTGGTGTTGGAAAAACAGAATTAGCAAAAGCCATCGCTGAACAAATTTTTTCTGGTGGATCAGGTCAAAATGCAAAACATCTCATTCGTCTTGACATGTCGGAATATTCAGAAGGATTCACGATGTCAAAACTCATCGGTGCTCCGGCCGGATATGTTGGCTACAAAGAACATGCCAACCTCACAGATCGCGTTCGTCAAAAACCGTATGCGGTTGTTTTGTTTGATGAAATAGAAAAAGCGCATCGTGATGTTCAAAATTTGCTTTTGCAAATTTTAGAAGAAGGAGAACTTTCCGATGCAAGCGGAAAAATGGTAAACTTTAAAAATACGATCATTGTCCTTACTTCAAACGTCGGACTCGAACAATTCGAACAGGGTGGAATTGGATTCTCTTCTTCCGAAACGGAAATCACGAAACGTCGTGACGAGGATGTCCACAAAGAATTGAAAGAACGGTTCCGTCCGGAACTTTTAAATCGGATCGATCACACATGCCTCTTTCATGCCCTTTCGCAAGACACTCTCACAGAAATTTGTCGCAAACAATTAGATGAACTCATTGTTCGCATGAAACAACAAGACATTTCGCTTTCCATTGGAGACGCGGTGAGCAAACATCTTCTGAAACACATGGAAACAAAATCCGGCGCACGTTCCATTCGACAACTCATCCAAACACACGTCGAATCTCTTCTTGCAGAACATATCCTTAAAAAAAATCATTCAAAAAAAATAGAGATGAGATTGCTTGGAAAAAAAATGTGTGTTCGTCAGGTAAAATAAGTTATTGCTCCTTGTTGTATGCCTTTAAGCCCAAACCAACCCATTCGTGCTGGCGACCAATCTGGTCAGGGTTTTAAAGATAGACTGCCACCAAGAAAAACGTCTCAATTGACAAACCTCCTCCTCGCAGCAACAGTTGGTTTATCTGGAACAGCTCAGAATCAAAAAACAAGTGAGCATCAAGAAAAAACTCAGCAGCATCAAGAAATTTCTCCACAACAAAGTCCTTCACAAATAAAATCAACTCTCGCCTATAATAGAAATGCAAGCAGACAACAACAGGAAGAACAACTGAATCGAACACAAACAGCATCTTCCGCAGGAAAAAATTTGCAGCGTGCAGGAAGTGCCGCGAGTGCGGCCGGAACGGGAATGCAGGTGGCAGGAAAAACAGCGCAAGCTGCCGGTGCCGTTGCTGAAGGAGCTGGAAAGGGTGTGCAAGCTGCTGGAAAAGGAATTGGAAAAGTCGGCGATGCTCTCAATAAAACAAAATATGGCGCGATACTTGGAGCGCCTTTAAAAGCTGTTGGTGTTGGCACACAAGCTGCTGGAAAAGGTGTCGAAGCTGGCGGAAAAGGTGTAAAAGCTGCTGGTAAAGGCGTAGATAAGGCCGGAAAGGGTGTAAAAAAAGCTGGAAAAAAAGCAAAAGAAACAGGAAAACACATCCAAAAAACAAGCGACAAAATTGCAAGACAACTACAAAGCAAACACGTGGCAAGTACTGGTAAAAATATGCAGCCAAGTACGATTCAAAACTTGCCCAACCTCGGTTCATCACAAAGACCTTCTGAAAAAAAATCAAGTGGCGGAGAAGAAAATACCACGGAAGAGGAAGAACAAACTTCCAGTGCAGCGGAAGTAGATTCTGGTGAATCCGATGAACAACAAACGGATGAAGAGGAATCCGCACCACAAAACGTGAATGAAGAGATGCAAAAACAAAGAATTCTACAGGGAGTTCTCACACAAGCTGCTGGAATAAAAATGCAAGCGCAACAACAAAAACCAAAAGATCCGGAAGCAGAAAAAATGGCAAAAAGGTTAATTCCGCGTGGGGCTGCCTATGTCGGAACAGGAATCGGAAACGTGCTTGATTTAAGCTTTGCAGGAGGAACGATCGTGATAAACATTTTTATCTACATGTTGACGCTCGGTTTTCTAAATTACGAAATGTTGACAGGCACTCTTTCTTGGGATCCGATCCCCATGCCGATTGATAAAAAAGGGACCATCTTAAGCGGAATCATTATCTTTCTTGACATCATGGTATTTCTCGCCGTCGTCGTTTTATTCTGTATGCAAATGTTTTTTCTTCTTTTACTCCTTGCTCCACACCTTGCTCTACTCTATTTTGGAAAAGCAGCTTTGTACGGAATTTTAGGCTAACCAAGATTTTCTTTTTGTATGAACGAACGCGCAAAACGTATTTTACTCATCGTCCTTTTTATCCTTTCCGTCTTTTTGATCGGATTCGTCTTATATGCGATGTTTTTTCGATCAACAATTGCTCCGGAACCAGAAGAAGTGCTGAGTGAACTATCCGAAACAGGAGAACTCACTCCTTCCAAAGAAGGTGCTCCGACCGCTCAAACTCAAAAACCCTCTGAATCTGAAGAAGGTTCATTTCCTTCTGCTCCAGAAATCGCAGGAGGTGGTCTCACACGAACCACTGCACTGACAACGGCACCTGTTTTTAACACCACGCTCAGCAAAGACGGGAAAAGCATGAATTTTTATAACAAAGAAGATCAACGATTTTACACCATTGATAAAGATGGTTCTGTCGTTAAACTTTCAAACCAACAATTTCCTGATGTCGAGAGTGTGGAATGGAATCGCGAATCGGAAAAAGCGGTCATGGAATTTCCGGATGGGTCAAATGTCATATATGACTTTGAATTGGATAAACAATACACTCTCCCCTCCCATTGGGAAGGATTTAGTTTTTCTCCATCGACAGATCAAATCGCCGCAAAAAGTATTGCACTGGATCCAAACAATCGATGGCTCGTCACGGCAAGCGATACTGGTTCAAACATCATACCCATTCAAGCACTTGGGGAAAATGGTGATCGTGTGGATGTAAACTGGTCACCAAATGATCAGGTTGTTGCGTTTGCTGACACGTCCGATCAAATTGGCGAATCCACAAACAGTTTTGATACACGAATCATTTATCCTGTCGGAAAAAATCAGGAAAATTTTAAAGGATTGCAAGTACAGGGTATGGATTTTAAACCCACATGGTCACCGGACGGAAAACAATTAGCTTATTCCGTTTACAGTGATTACTCCTTTGGAAAGCCTCTTTTGTGGGCCGTGGATGCGACAGCCTCTACCATGGGTGATCATCGACGTAATCTTGGAATAAACACGTGGGCAGATAAATGCACTTGGGGATCAGCCACAATCATGTACTGTGCTGTTCCGCAAGGCCTTCCGGATAACGCAGGAATGCAACCAAGTCTTTATGCAGATTATCCCGACTCGCTGTATAAAGTAGATACATCAAGCGGAGCCATTTCTCTTCTAGCAATTCCGGACGAAAACCAAACCATGAAAAATTTATCTGCAAGTAAAGATCAATCCCTTTTGTACTATACTGATTCGGCATCAGGGCAACTTAAGCTCATTCGTTTAAAGTAAAAATATGAGAGAGCGTTTTTTGTCCTTTTTCGTCGTAGGTGTTCTTACCGTGATTATTTTTATCTTCTTTTTTCTTTATACTCAACCGATTCCTGCTCCAAAAATAGCCACATCGGGATCAGACATTGTCACGCAAAAAACGCCTATCGTCACATTTGTCAATCCATCAAAAGGTGCAGCAAATCCAAAACTGACCCTCGTGGTTTACAGCGATTTTGAATGTCCAGCCTGTAAACAACTCGATCAATCCATTGACATCGCTCTCAAAACGTTTCCAAACGATGTCCGTGTCGTTTGGAAAGATATGCCGAACGACTCCACACATATCCAAGCAACCCCTGCCGCTGTTGCGGCACACTGTGCAGATCGACAAGGAAAGTTCTGGGAATATGCGGATGAACTTTTTCACAATCAAACACTCCTATCAAGTTCCATTTATGCGCAAATCGCCTCAAACGTTTCTTTGAACGCAGAAAAATTTTCCAAATGTTTTGCAAGCGGCGACACACTTCCGATCGTCAAAAAAGATTTCGCAGAAGGACAAGCTCTCGGAATCGCGGCAACACCGACCATTTTTATTGGAGATCAATCCATTGTTGGATTTCAAACACCGGATGAACTGATAGGCGCTATTAAAAAACAACTTTCCTTACAACCATCGCCACAAACACATGTCCCGTCAAAATAAATTTTTGCTTGGAATTTTTTTTGTTTCCCTTTTTTCTTTGGGAGCTTTTATTGGAATACCTGATACATTCGCGGAAGAAAAAGCACCGACACAATTTATCACCCCGATCCTCAATGTAGATATCCCAGGTCTTAAATTTACCAGTACCGTTTCCGGACCGTGTCCGTATGATGCGGGACAAACCTGCATCAAATCCAATTTCCTCGCGGATTATCTCACAGGTGTCTATCAATTTCTGATCGGTGCATCGATCGCGATTGCGATTGTCATGGTGATGATCGGTGGTTTACAATATGTTTTCTCTGCAGGAGGAGCCGATGCAGGAAAAGCAAAAACACGCATAAGTAATGCAACCATCGGACTCACACTTCTTCTTTCTGTTTATTTAATTTTATACACGGTAAACCCAAAATTAACGATTTTGGATACAGTATCGTTACAAAATATTCCACCGGAAGGACTTGGAAATAATGAGGTTACAAGTTTAGAAGATGCAAATGCAAGTTACCCATCCGTCTCTGTCACAGCCGGTCAATTACCACAATTTAAACAATGTGGAGGCCAATGGAAAAATTTCCCTTATAAAGGGCCGAATAACAAAGTCGTTTTGTGCGGACCTAATAAAAAACACAGCTCGGAATTTGAAGACAATATCTGTGAAAGTGGTTGCGGACCAACATCCGTTGCGGTTGTTTTAGGGTATTATGGGCTTCAGGTTTCTCCTCCGATTGTTGCGGATTTTGCGGCGAGCATTGGCGCACATCAATCCTGTTCGAGTGGAACATCCATGAAACTTTTGTGTGATAATATTGAAAAAAAATGGACAGACATGAAATGCAAAAGTCTTAAAAGCAATGACGTAAACACTCTTGTGGGTTTTCTCACTCAACAAAAGCCAATTCTTTTTTCTTGCAAAGGATGTACAGGAAAGAAAAAAGATGGCTCAGAAAAAAAATACAAAGGTCATTTTATGGTATTGACAGGAGTGTCCGGAAGCAGCTTTAACGTATCTGATGTTGGATCTTTGAACGGTATCGTCACACTCCCTCTGAGTGAATTTACAAGTGGCAACATCGGCAGCGCTTATTTAATCACAAAAAAATAAGCGAAAAGAAATTTTTTCTATGTTTCGCTCACCTCGCATCTTCTCTAAAATAATTTTTAGTGCGGTCATCCTTTTAGGATGTCTTTTTCGAATTCCTGTTGCATTTGCTAACACCTATTGTTCTTGCAATTCAACTACAAAGGATTGTAAAACGACCCTTGTGTCTGGAAGTAATGTCTGTCCTTCGGATGTATGTAAACAATATGGGTCGGAATTTACTTCGGCTCCGATTGGGGACGCTATCGGAACAGCACGTGCTAAATGCCAAGAAACACATGCGGCATTTCTTGCGGCCGAAAAAGCGAAAAAAGAAGTGAATGCGTCAAAGCCAACACAATTCATTACTCCAACACTCAATGTCAACATTCCAAATCTGATTTTTACCAACGCTGTTTCAGAAAAATGTTCCTACGGTGAAGGTGACTGTATTAAAACAAATTTTCTTGCAGACTACATAAATGGCATCTACGCATGGATGATTGGAGCTTCAATCACCATCGCGATTGTGATGATCATGATCGGTGGATTGCAATTTACCCTTGGGGCTGGCGGAAGTGAGGTAGGAAAAGGAAAAGAACGTATCATGAATGGAGTGACGGGACTCGTCCTACTCCTTTGCGTTTATCTTATTTTAAACACGGTCAATCCACAACTTTCCTTATTAAAAATGGTTGAACTAGAAAATGTTCCCGTCGTAGAAGTACCTGAACATGACGGAGAAGTGATCACTGATGAAGAAATTGCCGCAAACGGAGAAAGTACAAATGAAGTACGTGTTTGTTCGACCATTGATGCTTGTAAAACACTCTGTGCAAACAAAAGCACATGGCCAGCAAGCAATCCGAAAACAATCGATGAAAGTCTTGTTTCAAAAGTGCCAAGCGCGCCTGGATTTCTAAACAATGGTGGAAACGGTCCGAAAGGCAAAGCAACAAAAGATGTACAAGACGCCTTAAAAAATGCAGGAAAAATTGCACAATCTATTGATTCTTCGCTTACCATCCATCTTGTTTCTGCTTTTCGCCCATTAACAAATCAAATTGAAAAAGTGTGTGATGTTCTCGCAACAAACGATGAAAAAAAGATTGCTGGTGTTGGAAAAGCGGTCGCATGGCCTGGAGGATCAAACCACGGGAGTGGTGTTGCAATTGATATTATGTTAAAAAAAGGAAACAGTGCTCTCACAGATCCATCATTCAGTACAACGAATCAGAACGATCCAAAATATAAAAACGGTGCCGAACTCTTATCAAAAATCATGAGCCAAGCAGGATTTGTTCGATACAGCAAAGAAATCTGGCACTTTGAATTAAAAAGTAAAGCCAGCTCCTATTGCCGATGCAGTTATCCAAACTGTCCGTTTCCAGCAAAATGTTAATGTATGTTCCGCATGTCACAAAACCGAAAAAATAATCTGTTTCTGTGTAGCATTTTTTTCTCAATCCTCTTGTGCACAGGATTCTTTTTTGCATTACCGGTCGCACAGGCAGGCACAAACTGTATCTGTCTTTCTACAGATAAAGACTGCGCTGTGATTTCGGATGTGATTGCGGGCGGATGTACGGTAGAAGCGTGCACAAAAAATTTTGGTGAAGAATTTACCTCGTTTAATGTAGACATTGGAGGTGCAGCAAAATCGACATGTGATAATTTACATTCGGTTTATGCAAACAATAATTCCACAAGCGCAAACGAAAAGAAAAAAATTATTGCTCCTACACTCAATGTTCAAATCCCGAATCTAAAATTTACAGATGCGGTGAGTGGAACATGTACGTCTCCGGATCAAAAAGGTCAGTGCATCAAATCTAATTTTCTTGCAGAATATCTGAACGCGGTTTATGCATGGATGATTGGAGCCGGAATCACGATTGCGATCGTCTTGGTGATGGTCGGCGGACTACAGTACACACTCAGTGCAGGAGGAAGTGAAATTGGAAAAGCAAGAGAACGAATTGCAAACGCGATCACAGGCATTATCTTACTTTTGTGTGTTTATCTCATTTTAAACACCATCAATCCACAACTCACCTCGTTAAAAACCGTTGAACTCCAAAATATTCCTCCAGAAGACATTGATTCCGGAAGTATCGAAGGTTAATTTCTTCCCTTTGCGTATGCCAAATCCACTTATTGAAAAACTTCTGGCGGCAACCGCAGTTCTTACGGCCCTTGTAACGGGTTCTGGCGCACATCTCGTTAAATACAAAGATGTAAACACGGGGAAAAAAGAAACTGTCTGGGTTGGATCAGATAATTTTGTTGCGCCCGCGGTTGGAACATCCGCTACAACATGCCAAGAAAACAATAAACTCAAACCGTCCGGAGACGGGGAAAAAAACAAATATTACACAAAACTGAATTGTTCCACAACAAAAAAAAGAAATCTTAAAGATGTGTCTGTTGTTGTCATTCATGAAGGAGGCACAAGTGCAGATACAACCGCTCAAATATGGATCAGCGCCACAGAAAAAAAACGTATAGAAAAACCAACGTACCCACAAATCGCCGCACATTATGGAATTGAACGAGATGGGACGATTCATCAACTTCTCGATGAAACCTTGATCGGTGTGCATGCGGATTCTGCAAATCGATATGCGATTGGAATTGATCTTGCGATTCCACAAGGGTGTTCGCAAAGCGAAAAATCCAAAACATTTAATACCTGTGCGTACTATGAAAATGCTCAATACGAATCACTCAAAAAACTGATAAAAAATATTGAAAAACGCACAAGCGTAAAATTTAACGACGATCAAGTGGTCGGTCATTGTGAAGTATGTGATTCAACACACAAAGATCCGCGAGGATTTGATTGGACAAAAATCGGACTCACACAAAAAACACATACGATGGGACCAGATGGTGTTGGATGTGTGAAACGTTGGTCTGCTGCAGGAGGTGAATGCGCATGGAAACCTCCAAAAAAGAAAGAAGAGAAAAAAAGTGAATAATGTTATGTACCATTGCACTCACTGCGACGCACAATTTTCTAAATGGTCTGGCAAATGCCTTGCATGCGATCATTGGGGAACCGTGAAAGAAGAATCGGATGCACCGTCATCCTCCCCTATTGCTCGTGCCGGCGGTTTGAAAGCGCACGCAAAAGAAACAATTTCTCTCAAAAATATCAACGCACAAAATGAACACGCAAGACTTTCTATTGGAGAACACGAACTGGATCGTGTCGTCGGCGGCGGAATCGTGACGGGATCACTCACCTTACTTTCTGGCGAACCAGGAATTGGAAAGTCGACCCTTGTTGCCGGAATCGCAAAAAAAATCGCATCATCAGACCACCCCCAGCCCCTCCTTGTAAAGGAGGGGGGTTCATGTTCGGTTCTTTATATCTCCGGCGAAGAATCTGCGATGCAACTTAAATCTCGATTTGATCGATTAAACGCAGATCTTTCGAGAATCAATTTTCTCGAGATGGTCTCGATCGAAGAACTTGTCGCAACCCTCGAAAAGGAAAAGCCAACACTCGCAATTGTAGATTCAGTACAGACGATGTTTTCAAATGCGGTCGACGCCCAAAGTGGATCGCCCACACTCGTTCGTTATGCAACATCCTGTCTTTTGGAACTTGCAAAACGCACCGGCATTTCCCTTTTACTCGTCGGCCAAGTCACGAAAGATGGAAGTGTTGCTGGACCAAAAACGCTTGAACACTTGGTTGATA
Organism: uncultured Gammaproteobacteria bacterium; assembly: GCA_964360375.1. GTDB lineage: Bacteria > Patescibacteriota > Patescibacteriia > UBA9934 > GWF2-40-263 > XYB2-FULL-45-11. The sequence continues at coordinate 16,466 of CAYHWG010000013.1, forward strand.
CAGTTCTCTCGCTTACAGGAGAACCATCTCACGAATTGCGAATCCTCGAGGCAACGAAAAATCGATTCGGTGCAACAGATGAGATTGGCGTGTTTGAGATGACATCTGAAGGATTAAAAGCTGTCGAAAATCCAAGCGCACGATTTTTGGCCGAACGCGTGAATGTTCCCGGATCCGTGATTGCAACCGTTCGAGAAGGCTCGAGAATTTTCTTGGTCGAAGTACAAGCACTTGTGGAAAAATCTTTTTACGGAACGCCGATTCGACGCGCAAACGGTATGGATCAAAATCGATTGCAGATGCTAATCGCTATCCTCTCGAAACGTGCAGGACTTCATCTTGGTGAATCCGATGTCTACGTAAACGTCGTCGGGGGCATGCAGCTCAAAGAACCCGCGTCCGACCTCGCGGTGTGTGCCGCGATCATGAGTGCATCGAAAAACCACGTCGACAGCGAACCAATTGTGTATATCGGTGAAGTCGGACTAGGAGGCGAAGTACGAAATGTGATGGCGCTTGAAAAGCGCGTGAGCGAAGCGAAACGTGTAGGAATCGAGAAAGTTGTCACACCAAAAACCATAAAACATGTGAAGGAATTGTGACAACCATTACTCCAAATGAATTTGTTCGAGTGCCTCGTCGATTCGCGGTCGCACGAGCGGGTGTGTTTCGAAAAAGTTCGGATCGAGAAAAAGTTTTTGTGACCAATCTCTTGCTTTTTTCATGAGTGGAACATCTGCGGGTGTTGCGAATTTAAAATCTGGAAAACCGGATTGGGCATTTCCAAAAACATTTCCTGCACCACGCAATTGCAAATCTTTTTCTGCGAGTTCAAATCCGTTTTGTGATTCGACAACCGCATCGAGTCGTTGTTTCGAATGAATCGAGAGTTCGTCTGGTAACAAATAGCAGTACGATTGCACGTCGGATCGACCCACACGACCACGTAACTGATGCAATTGCGCGAGCCCAAATCGTTCTGCACTCATAATCACCATCACGGTTGCGTTTGGAACATCCACACCAACCTCAACAACAGTAGTCGAAACGAGCACATCGATTTTTCCATCACGGAAATCCTCATTCCGTTTTTGTTTTTCATCAGACTTTAATTTTCCATGTAGCGTCGCAATACACAACCCTTTAAGAACATCTCGAGAAAGCATTTTTTCAACGTCCGAAACAGACTTTGAACCAAGAGAGTCGGACGGATCTATGAGCGGACAGATCACAAACACCTGTCTTCCCTGCTCGACCTGTGAACGAACATGCTTCCACATTCCTAATCGTTGTTCTACCGGAACGATCGCTGTTCCTATGGGTTTTCGTCCTTTTGGAAGTTCATCAAGAATAGAAAGTTCGAGATCTCCGTAAATAGTGAGTGCAAGGGAGCGAGGGATGGGAGTTGCGGTCATGGAGAGGAGATGTGGGACACGACCACCCCCTAACCCCCTCCTTGTAAAGGAGGGGGGATCATTGAGGAGTGCGTGGCGTTGTGCAACACCGAATCGATGTTGTTCATCGATAATCACAAGCGACGCGTTTCTGACATCAATTCCCTCTTGAAGTACCGCATGTGTCCCGATGAGACAATCAACTTCGCCGTTTGAATTTTTTTCGACAAGCTCTGTGCGTTTTATTTTTTCATCGTTATAAAAAATCTGATTATGGGTGAGGAGCGCAACATTGCGAGAAGGCATCATTTTACAAAACGCCTTGTGTTGTTGTGTCGCGAGAATTTCTGTTGGTGCAAGGTAGACAACACGCACATGCGACCACCCCCCTCCCTCCCCTCGGGCAGGGGAGGGAGTCTGTTTCGTAAGGAGGGGGGATTCGCAGACTGAATGCGCGGCGATCGCGGCCACAACAGTTTTCCCGGAACCAACATCTCCTTCGAGCAGACGATTCATCGGAACATCTTTCGCTAAATCCTGAACAATCTCCCATGCAGCAACTTTTTGCGCACGTGTAAGCTTGAACGGAAGTGTATCGACAAATACTTTCAGTGAAGGCTTGTTGATAGAAATCGCCGTTGCGTTTTTTGTTTTGCGATCACGCCTTACCTCTTCAAACAACATCTGATGCAAAAACAATTCATCAAACTTCAGTCGATCAATCCCGCGTTGCAACGCTTCATGTGATTCTGGAAAATGAACGTTTGACAGAGCGATCGCAAGCGTCGGGAGCCCCTCGGCCAAAACAATTTCGCTCGGTAACCAATCGGAAACCATATCGACAATGGTGAGTGAACGCTTGATTGCGTCTCGTAACTTTCGCATCGTGATCGATCCCGTCAATCCATAAACCGGAACAATACGACCTGTGTTCACGTGTTGTCCGACCGGTTCATGAATCGGATTAGAAAATGTTTTTCCAAAACGATAATCGATCAAACCCGCAAAAGAATGTCTTGACCCAATTGGAAGTGTTTTTATAAGATACGGCTGATTAAACCAAATAACTTTTAGTTCTCCACTTTCATCTTCAATCACTGCATCCACAATCTTTACTCGACTCGATTTCGATGCGCGAAGTCCGATCGACTTGATCCGCGCATCAATCGTGATTGGTGTAAGAAACGGAGCCTTCGCGATCAACACACGTCTCGAGAAATCATCGTAACGAAACGGCACATACCACAAAAGATCAGATACTGTTTTTATTCCGATCGAAGCAAGATCCTTTGCAGCTTTATCCCCAATTCCAGGAAGACCAGAAACAGGAGTTGAGAGTCGAAGTGACATAAATTAATATTCAAGTTGCTTTTGCAAAAAACGTCGTCCGGCAGCCGTCTTTAAATAAATTTCAAAATCGCGTGCTTCACTAGATTTCTCAAATATCTTTACAAAAACAACGCGCAGATTCATCATCGAACGCGTTGTTTTTGTTTGACCTCTTTGATGCTCTTTTAATCGACGTTCAAAATCCATGGTCATCCCCTTATAGTATCTACCAGATTCGTCTTCTAGAACGTAAACGGTATACATATTGAACTGGTGCGCCCGGCAGGATTTGAACCTACGACCCTCAGCTCCGCAAGCTGATGCTCTATCCAGCTGAGCTACGAGCGCAGGTAAAATTCTCAAAATTTGCGATCTGTCGGTTTTTATCTCCGGTCGGCACCTCTCGGTAGTATTTAACTACCGTTCGGCGCCGTCCTCGACAAAAACCAACATCTCATCAAATTTTGAAAATTTTACCACATGATCTTTCCTGGACTCACAATTTATACAGTCTTCGGACGACATCCGTCAAGTGTTCATTTGTGCGATTTAAATCTTCCATACAATACGTGAGAAGATTATTTCGAATGACATTTGGATCTGCATCTTCTAATGAAATAGAAAGTCTCGGATGTGTGACAGCGTAAAAATCCAAATACAGCAATTTCACGGTTGGTGGATCATACACAATCGAAAAATCACGTATGGATTGATAATCGTAATAAACGTCCCCAAGAATGACCCCTGTTGTGGTAATCATCATGGGAATACGTTCCGGTTTTGTAAACGCCGTGATCATCAAAATGACACAACACATCAAAATAATCACAGCGAACATAAAGTTCGTCGTAGCGATCGCGTAAAAAATCAGGGAGACACTCACAAGTCCTGCAATCACATACCACAATTTTGAGCGTTTATGCTCTGTATATTCATCCACTTCCCATCCAATCAGAAGTTCCCCGAACTCATCCGGATGATATTCAAAAATAGCGTTTGGTTCTTGTTGCTGCATACAATCACAGTATAACAAATGAAACCCCCAACGCAAAGCTGAATCCATTATTGCGTTACGCTATAATAATAATGGAATCATCTCATACGAAAAAGCTTGCCTAATATATTTGAATATCGTGAATGGGGTCAGGTCCGGCATCCGGGAATGCTGGGTGCGGGCCTGCCCCCACGGCAAACATTGGTTTATTTAAAATAAAAAAATTAGCGG
>CAYHWG010000014.1:0-19521 GCA_964360375.1 uncultured Gammaproteobacteria bacterium
GACTCCACCTAAAATCGCAACAATAAGCGTCAAACATATTTTGAGCAGTGAGTTTGATTTGATGTACATAGGATTTTTTAATCATCACGTGCCTGTCGACGGTATTTATATAAACGTTCCGTAAATCCTCCTTCTTTTAAGAAGTTTTTTGCTAATGATCGTATTTGCTGGTCTAAAAGAAAATTTGCTTGGTGAATTAAACAGATGAGTGTGTTTGCGGCGATATCCACTTCTGTCAGATAAGACTTATAGGTCTCATAGGACCTATTTGAGAGCCAAGCGAGTTTCCGAATTTTTAAAATAGTTTCATGTTCTTTTCCCCAGATTTCTAATTTACGTTGTCGCAAAAAGTCTTGGTAATCAATGAGAAGTTCTTCTAGACTTGCTCGCGCTACATTTACTAATTTTATTTCCGTTTTCTTAGAAGTGCCTGATGCTTGGCAACCTTCTGCAATATTTTGTCGACCTGATCTTGCGGCATGCACCATTTGATCTTTAAGTTTGTAGTCTTTTACGAATCGCTTGCAAAAATCAAATGTAAAATCATAAATAAGCGTCGATGTTTGATATGATTTGAGTTCTCGATAACCGCCATGAGGCGGAATAAGCTCTTGATCAAAATTTTTCATACGTTTGATTGCTAAATAAAAAAGAACTCCTAACCATGTAGAGATAGGAGTTCCTTATTTCTTGTATATTCATTACACCAAAAAATTTTGCGTTTGTCAATGATACGTTTTTTTACTTTGTTTTCAGTGCGTTTACTTTTTTCATGAGTCGGGATTTGTATCGTGCGACGGTATTTTTTTTGAAAATACCTTTTGCCTGCGCTTTATCAAATTTTTTTCCGACGAGTTGAGCAACGGTTGTTGCTTCGTTCAGTAATTTTGCATCGATCATTTTGCGAAGTTTGACGCGAAGTGATTTGATCTCGGCTTTAATATCTTTCAAATGATCATGGCGTTTTGCTGTCTGTCGCACCGCCTTTTTGGCATTTTCTTTGTTTGGCATAACGTATTTATAGGGGCATGGTCTTGTGCCTGCCCATGATGTGTAAATTTTTATCGAGTCGTACAGGATAGCGCCAAGTTTATGGGAAAAGCAGAAAATCGTCAAGCATTCGGTTCCGACGATCCAATCTCAAGTGGCTCAAGCTCTTTCCCGGAAGTTCCTGCAGTAATGCGGAAAATATCCTTGTCAATCTTTTTTAATTCACTTGAGGATGAATTATAGGCGTTTCTTGTTGTTTCAATATGTTTTCCGAGTTTATTGTGATAATCCTCATATGCACGCAAATGTTTCATGAGCGAATCCGCCTGGATTTGAATGTCTTTGACAGAATCTTCTATTTGCAACGCCTTGAGTCCAAGGATAACCGTTTGCAAATAAGCAAAGAACGATGTTGGTGAGACGATCATGACACCTTTTTTGAATGCGTATTCAATCAAATTCTGTGTATTGACCTTTACTGCCCCAATATTTGTCGTAATAAGATTGTGATAAACGCCTTCTGCTGGAACAAACATAAACGCAAAGTTTGTGGTTCCTTTATCTGGACGAATATACTTAGATGTCTCATCAATGCGCTTTTTTACATCTGTTTTAAATTCTTTTTCAAGCATTTCTCTTGCAATCGGATCATTTTCCATTGAAATACGATTGTAATTCTCTAATGAAAATTTCGCATCAATCGGTACGAGCATGTCTTTAATATGGATGACAGCATCCGGAATCAGCTTTTGATTCGTTGTTTCATCGAGACCGAGGTCGTATTGCATTTCGTATTGTGTTGGCGAAAGAACCTGACCAAGCAATGCCTCGAGCCAATATTCGCCTAATATTCCCCGTTGTTTTGGATTTTTTAAAATATTTTCAAGACTTTGGAGTTGTGTCGAAAAACCGAGAACTTGTTTATTTGTTTCATCAAGTTTAGTCAGACGCTCTGTCACATCTCGGATAATTGTTGATGTTTGATGAAAATTCTTTTGCAAATTTACAGAAGAATCTGAAAGATTTTTCATCATTCGCTCACCAAGAACGTCCAATCGCTCTGAAACATCACGACGCTGATTGTTTGTTGTTTCTTGGAGCTCGCGTCGAAGGTCAGACATTGTTTGAAGAAGGTGAGTTTGGTCAAAAGGTGATTGAGAACGATTTTTTAGAAGAAGAAAAATAACAACTGCGAATAATAAAACAGTTATAACGATGAAAAATTGCAGCATATTCTTTACGTGAGAAATGAATGAACGTATGATATTCGCGGTGCCTATTATAACATAGCAAATTTAAATGTGTCGTAATTATTTTACGACACTTATTTAAATCTAAAATTAGTATTTTTTTGTCCTCATAGCATAATTGGATAGTGCTACAGCGTCCTAAGCTGTTGATGGCGGTTCAAATCCACCTGAGGACACCACTTTCCTTATAATTGAACGCATTGTGCGTTTTTTTATTCTATCGTAGGTTTAATACCTCGCGGCTCTGCCGCGTCAGTCTGTTCCATACTATTGCTTGAGCCTGTCGAAAGCTGCACATGAATAGCACTTCGACAAGCTCAGTGCATAATGTAGCCGATACCCCGTCCGCTTTGCGGCGGGGTTATTCATTTTCGTCTCCTCGAAATATTATAAAATTATTTTTTTGTGTCATTTCGACACATCGAGGTTTGCTAGACTTCGTCTTGGATCTTTCGTCATATATTCCCCATTGATATTAGATATTCCTCCATCCTTTATGTATGACGTCAGTCGGTATGACAGTGAAGCTTGCTATGGTTCATCGATTCACATGAATCCTTAAAAGGATTCCTCTTTGTTACTTTATTCGAGACAGGTCTAATAACTCGTCGATCTGCGGCGTCGGTCGGTTAATAATATCACTTAAGCCTGCCTGCTTGTCGGCAGATAGGTCAAAAGCCTATATGAATAGCACCTCGACAAGCTTGGTGGATATTGTGGCCGATGCTCCGTCCGGTTTGCAGCAGAGGTATTCATTTATCTTCTTTTTATTGCTTGTCATCGACTTGTCCAAAGAAGCTTTAGTGAAGCTAGAAACCTTGGCGAAGATGGATAAGCAAGCTCGAGAAATATTGTGTTAGTTGAGTCTTCGCTTGTTGCGCTAGTCTTCTTGATACTGTTGGAGCCTGTTTGCCACGACTTATCCAGCGAAGTTTCAGTTATGGTGGAATCCTTATCAGCTTGTAGGTATGATGATATTTACTTAGCAATTAAAGGCAAAAAGTAGAAATATAGGCATATTTGGCTTGTAGCGATCAATTGATCAAGACAAATTGATTATTTTGCTGCATATGAATCAGATGCGAAAAGCACTATTCAATCAATTATAATTTTAATTGCATGCTCGTTTACTTTTTTTAAAAATCGTTTGAGTATTGCATGTCTTCGATTTATTCATCGAAATCTTGTGCGAAGGTGAAATCCTCGGCAAAGTGTGATCGAAGGCCTGTACTCGACTAACACCTCGACAAGCTCGGTAAGCATTGTAGATGAATCTCCATTCGTATTGCGGCAGGGAAGATCCATTAGAAAATTTTTGGTTCAAAACATGTGGATATCTTATTTGTCCGTACTGGTGTAGACAAAATATATGATTGTGGATAACTTTCGTAAAACTGTGAATAAACACAGTTTTTTTCTTTAAATTTGACAAAAAAATGCATTGATTTCATATAATTTTGCTTAATTTAGCTTAATTATAGCTTGACGACAATTGTTATTCATGTTACAATAGGTGTGTAAAGATATTGGTATGGGAAAGTTATTCGCCGTCTTTGCGCTTGTGGGGTTTTTTATATACGTAAACCCTGCATTCGCAGAGATGACATCCACGAACTTCAAGATAAGGTGGGATTCCGTGACCACCGGAGGTTCTGATACCGCATCTTCTGCAAGTTTTGGTTTAAGGGATTCCGTGTCTGGTTCCGCAGTCGGCACAGGAATGAGCGCAAGTTTTCAAGTGACAGATGGTTATCGTGCTGGAATTTTTGATCAGATCCTTACATTTGATATTTTGCCTCAAAACATGACGGACTTGCGTTCTGTGAGTGCTCGTTCTGGACTCGTCATTTCAACAGCCAGCACAACGGGTATTTCTGTTGGCGATTTTGTCGCGCTTATTCAGAATCTTGGTACAAGTCAAATAAGTGCTGTTGGGAAAGTTACGAGTATTGCCTCAGGATCATCTATTACGGTGGATGCATGGTCTGATAATGGCACGACTCCAACAATTGATGGCACAAACGACTATTTTTCTCTACTTAATGGTACATCCATCGCGTTTGGAAATTTAAGTGCGTCTTCCGTGACAACGGGAATTATCGCCTTTCAAGTATCTTCTGAACTTCAAAATGGATATTCCGTGCAAATGATGCAAGGGGGAAATTTGATAAGCGGTTCAGATGACATCAATGCTGTTACGGACGGGTCTGTTTCAGCAGGAAGTGAAGAATATGGGGCGATCTCATCGGATGTAACACTTGCAGGATCTACATTTGATACGCAAGACACTGCGGTTTCATCTTCATTTCAGGATGTGACCACAGAATCGGCGGTGAAATTCAATGATCGTCATTTTGTCACGTTGAAAGCATCGATGGCTTCTGGGACGGCAAGTGGAACGTACACACAAACGCTTACATTAATCGCTTCTGGCAATTTTTAGTATGAAACCTCGCATTCTATTTAGTTCACTAGCACTTCTGTTGATTCCGGGTTCGCTCTATGCGGCAGCAGTTTCGCCAGCAACACTTGATTTGCAAGCGTCGCAAGGGGAGACAGTCACATCAGCGTTTACCATCATCAACACAAGTGCTTCGGAACAGAAATATTATCTCGACACACTTGGGTTCAAACCACAGGATGAGTCCGGAACACCACAATTTGTGGAAAAAGAGCAAGGTGACGCCTTTACAAAATGGATTCAGTTTAAAACGGATCAAATTTCCGTTCCCGCTCACGCAAAAGTAGAAGTTCCATTCGAGGTCATTGTTCCACAAGATGTCGCGACAGGAAGTCATCAGGCCGCACTTACGGTTTCAAGTGCACCGTCTGATATTGTTGCAACAAATGGGGCGACGATAGAGGCAAAAACAGCCATACTCGTTTTCCTTCACATAAAAGGAGAGACGATCAAACAAGCACATCTTCTTGATTTCATTGATGCGATCAAAGAGAAGGTTCGAACAGAGCTTTACGGAAATTTCTCGTATCGCATTCAAAATCAAGGAAACGTCTATGTGATTCCCGTAGGAAATGTCACCTTTAAAGATGTGTTTGGTCGTACGCTTATGACCGAAGACGCGAATAGTGTGAAAGGGCGCATTCTGCCAAACTCGACTCGAAAATTTAATGTTTCTCTTGGTAAGCATTCAGAAAATATTTTCGAGACTTTACGAAATCAGATGAAACTGCTTGCAATAGGTCCCGTTACAGAAAATCTGTCGATAGAATTTGGAGAAGGGTTTAAGCAAATTCAGGAGGTAAAAACATTTTGGTACGTTCCTTATCATCTGATTGCAACGCTCCTTTCTGCAATTCTCCTCTTATTCCTGCTGTATCGATCGATAGGAAAACAATTCTCAAAAAACTCATAGATTCATTCGTGTGTGCAAAAAATTTTTTCAAACATTTTGAACATGGTTCTGGGCGCGGTTCTCGTAACGGCGCTTGGGGCGGCTGTTCAAGTGCATGCAGCAACAGTGACAAGTGCAAATGACACACCTGTCACGCTTCAAACTTCGAGCGCAGCCAATCACACGCTGCTCTTTACAACTCAATCAGGTGTATTAGAAGGATCCGTGTTTACGATTCAATTCGATTCAGCTTTTACAACTTCTTCTCTTCTCGAAGACGATGTTGATGTGGCCGACGATGGTGTTGAACTTACGACAGCAACATCTTGCGCTGGAACAGAAAAAGCTTCTGTTGCAATTGCGTCGAACATCATAACGGTCACGATATGTGCGGGTGATGGCGGTGCCATCGCTGCCGCGAGCGCTGTCCGCGTAAAAATTGGAACAAATGCAACATCGTCAGGGACGGGAGCAAATAGAATCACAAACCCATCCTCTTCCGGAACTTATTTTATTTCTGTCGCCGGTACATTCGGTGATTCTGGTTCCATTGCTTTACCGATTCGATCAGGTGCTGATGGAATTGCAGTAAACGCGATTGTTCCATCAACCGGTGGTGGAGGTGGTGGTAGCGGAGGAGGCGGAGGAACGACTGTCCCTGCACCTGTAGGATCAGAAGTGAGTCAAGTTGATCAAACAGCTCCCGTTTTGAGCGGCATTGTTGTTTCGAGTATCGGAAAAACAAGCGCAACGGTGAGTTGGACAACAAACGAGGATTCAAATTCAAAAGTTTATTATGGACTTACATCCGCGTTTGAATCAGGTTTCGTGTTTGACACAGTGCTTACAAAAACGCATTCGATGATTCTTTCTGGTTTATCGGAAGGGACAACGTATTCGTTTCAGGTGAGATCGGCGGATGTTTCAAATAACATCGCCACATCATCTAATTACACATTTTCCACACTTGATGAAACAGTTCCTGTTCTCTCAGGGATCAGAGTTGATTCGATCACGAGAACAGCCGCAACGATTCATTGGACGACAAATGAAAAAGCAAACAGTGTTTTGGATTACGGACTCGCGACGGATTATGGGACAACAAAAAATGATGCAACGCTTTTTGAGTCACATACGTTTGTCGTAAGTGGATTAGCAAGCGGAACACTTTATCATTTTCGCGTGAAATCGACAGATTCATTCGCAAATTCTTCCGTCTCATCTGATCAGACATTTCAAACGCTTGTGGATGCATCACCTGGAAATGTTTCAGGGACAAAAGCGACTCCCGGAGACAAAGTAATTTTGCTTGAATGGGTCAATCCTATTGAGGATGATTTAGCAGGTGTTCGCGTTTTGAAATGTGTAAACGCGTATCCAAAAGCACCTGTAGATGCTGCTTGTTCTGTTCTTGTAGAAAATTTACAAGCGACTTCTTTGAATGTTACAGGGCTTACAAATAACACAACTTATTACTTCGGTATTTTCGCAAAAGATTTGGCTTCGCAGTTCGCTTCTGGCGCTCTTGTGTTGGGTAAACCAAGTGCTCCAGAAAAAGAGATGCTTGAGCCAAAAAAGGAAGACACAGAACCACCAAAGGAACCTGTGAAGGAGTCCGTGACAGTGCCAGGGAACGTCCCTGAAAAATCTGCTTCCGGATCCGTCGTAGGATCTGTAGGTGGTGAGACGAGTTCAAACTCAGTTGTCGGGGGCTTGGCGGTTCCATGCGGCAACGGGTTCTGTTCAGAGTCTGAGTCTGTGTTTACATGTCCGTCAGATTGCAAACAGGAAACAAAACCTTCACTGGGCACGAAGGCGAGTCCTATTGCATTTAAGGACGTGACATTTACGGTTGGTCGTGGAGTGATCACACTCCCGAGCATCAACGGATTTGTCGAGGTGTTGCCGAATACCGAATTAAACATTCGTGTTCCTGCGACAGTTCTCGAAACAGGTGTAGAACGCGTTACAATCGCGATCGGACCTGAGACATATTTGATGCATCCGGTGTCGACAATCAGCATGTCTTCACTTCAATCTCAATTGAATGCACGCGTTGCTTCAGTTGGATCGGACGCAAACGTTCTTTATTACGAGGCAGATGTTACCGCTCCAAGCAAAGCTTCCTTGCAAGCTGTCACCATTTTTGTCGATTACAAAAATGGAACAACTTCAAACGTTTCTTCGTTTCTGCGTGTCGTCGCTCCGGGCTACACACACGAAATCATCGATGGAGAAGAAGCGATTTTGAATCAAACGCAAGTGACGCTGTATTCCGTTATTGGAGGTCAAGAGATCGTTTGGGATGGGTCACCCTTCGGTCAAATGAATCCAATGACAAGTACGCTTAACGGAACATTGGCGTGGTACGTTCCAAATGGACAGTATCGTGTTCATGCGGAAAAAGATGGATATAAGCCTTTGAATACAGCGGTATTCACAGTTTCAAATTTCATCGCAACACCTCGCGTGGTGATGATCCCTCTCCAAAAAAAGGAGATCGTGTCGCAGGAAACGGCGAATGCGTCCGTTATTCCACTTACGACACAAGCCGTAGTGAAATCATTCAAAAAAACAGTTAAAACGATTGCGGCGATACCAGCAGTCCAAACGATTAATCAAGGAGTTGAGGCGGTTCGTGAAATTCCAGGAGTTCAAACTGCGGCACAGGCTTCTCTTCCAACTCTTGCCGTCTCGGCCGGCGCAAGCGTTGTTGTCATGTCAGTTGCGTTCGATTTCCTCCCCTTCATTCAATATCTTTTTACAGCGCCATTCCTCTTTTTTGGGCGCAAGAAGCGAAAGGGCTTCGGGGTCATCTATAACGCGATTTCAAAAGAACCAATCGGCCTCGCTGTTGTTCGGTTGTTTCAACTACAAAACGAACAAGATCTTATAGGCAAATTGGTGAAAAGCCGTGTCACAGACAGAGGAGGAAGATTTTTCTTTCTCGTTCAGCCAGGAATGTACCGTTTGACGATTACGAAAAACGGTTTTCAGTTCCCGTCTGAGCATATGAAAGGCAAAAAAGAGGACGTTCAATACATCGATCTGTATCACGGAGAGCATGTGAAGGTGGCTGAGAAGGATGCGGTCTTAACACCGAATATTCCTCTTGATCCTTCCACAGCCGATCAATACCACGAACCCAAACAGATTATTCTTCGCGCGCGTTTGCAGTTCATTCAACACATCGTTGCCCTTTCGGGTACAGTGGCTTCCTTTGTTTTTGCGATCATCCGACCGACCGTGCTTGCGGCCGTGATGGTGCTTATACAACTTGCCGTTTATTTTGTTGCAAATCGACTTGCTCGTCCGCGTAAGCCAAAAAGTTGGGGAATTGTGTATGACGAAAAGACCGGACGCCCCGTTTCTCGTGTGGTGGCCCGTATCTTTGAGCCAAAATATAACAAGCTTCTCGAGACACAGGTTACAGACAACAAAGGACGATATTCCTTCCTGCTTGGACCTGCGGAATATTTCGCGGTATTCGAAAAGGAAGGATATCGCTCCGAACAAATACGACCGATCGATTACACAAAGGTGGATGGTGCACAGGATTTTTCAACAGACATCAAACTCATGGAAAAAGATTGATAAAAAATATGTTATTTGCTTGGCGTAAACAATTTGCAAGCTTCACACTCATCATGCTTCTTGCTGTGGTGTTGGTTCAGGTTGCTTTTGCGGCTATTTCGCCACCAAATATTGTGAGCTATCAAGGACGCGTTTTAAACGCAAATAGCGTTCCTGTTTCAAGTTCGACCGCGTCCATGTCGTTTGCTCTTTATTCGGCGGTAACAGGTGGTTCGTGCTTATGGTCAAACTCTTCTGACACCTGTGCGACAACAACTGCGCGAACAGTGACGCTTACATCTGGACTTTTTTCTGAGAATCTCGGAGATACGAGTGCATCAACGCCATATGCAGCGATTGCAGATACTGTTTTTGCAAATAACGCATCTGTTTATCTTGAGGTGATTATCTCTGGCGAAACATTAACACCACGCAAACGCATCACCGCTGCACCTTACGCGCTCAATTCACAAACGATCGACGGAATCGACTCGACGAGTTTGGTTCGTACGGGGGCTACAGAGAATTTTGATCTTTCATCGACAAAGTTCCTTGGAGCTTCCCCATTTGTGTTTGAAGGAGGGACAACGAACGGAACAACTACAACGTTTGCGTTTACCGATCCAACCACATCGCGCATACAAACTTTTCAAAATAATTCCGGTATCGTGCCGCTTGGCACAGCAGGAAATACATTATTTTTTACAACATCAGGAGCAACATCCCTCACACTTCCAACATCAGGAACACTCGCACGACTTACAGACATCACAGGAACAAACTCTGGAACAAACACTGGTGATCAAGATTTATCCGGTCTCATGGTAAAAGCTTCGAATCTCTCAGATCTCACGAGCACATCAACCGCAAGAACAAATCTTGGGCTTGGCACACTCGCTACACAAAGTGGAACGTTCAGTGGAACATCATCAGGTACAAACACGGGAGATCAAACAACGATCACAGGAAATGCGGCGACAGCCACAGCACTTCAAACAGCTCGAACAATCAACGGGACATCGTTTGACGGAACAGCAAATATCACGGTGACTTCAGCAGCGGGAACACTCACAGGAGCAACACTCGCCTCAGACGTTCTTGCTTCATCGCTTACCTCTGTTGGAACGATCTCAAGTGGAACATGGAGCGGATCTTTTGGTGCTGTTTCAGGAGCAAATCTGACAAGTTTGACCGCAGCAAATATTTCTTCCGGTACCGCAGGAATAAGTATTTCAGGAAATGCTGCAACGGTGACAAACGGTGTTTATACAACAGACAAAGATGCAACAGGCGGAGTTGCAGGTCTTACTCTTTTCAAAATAAACTTTAAAAACGCCCTCAATACATTTACAAGTTTTTTTACGAATTCAAATACAGCTGCAAGAACGTATACATTTCCTGATCAAACGGGAACAGTTGCCTTAACATCAGACATCACAGGAACAAACTCTGGAACAAACACTGGTGATCAAGATTTATCCGGTCTCATGGTAAAAGCTTCGAATCTCTCAGATCTCACGAGCACATCAACCGCAAGAACAAATCTTGGGCTTGGCACACTCGCTACACAAAGTGGAACGTTCAGTGGAACATCATCAGGTACAAACACGGGAGATCAAACAACGATCACAGGAAATGCGGCGACAGCCACAGCACTTCAAACAGCTCGAACAATCAACGGGACATCGTTTGACGGAACAGCAAATATCACGGTGACTTCAGCAGCGGGAACACTCACAGGAGCAACACTCGCCTCAGACGTTCTTGCTTCATCGCTTACCTCTGTTGGAACGATCTCAAGTGGAACATGGAGCGGATCTTTTGGTGCTGTTTCAGGAGCAAATCTGACAAGTTTGACCGCAGCAAATATTTCTTCCGGTACCGCAGGAATAAGTATTTCAGGAAATGCTGCGACGGTGACAACAAACGCAAACTTGACTGGTCCGATTACGTCAACAGGAAACGCAACAGCTATTGCATCACAAACGGGAACGGGGACAACATTTGTCATGAACACGTCTCCAACCCTCATCACACCAACGCTTGGAGTTGCACTTGCGACAAGTATTAACGGATTAAAAATCACAACAACAACCGGAACAACAACGATTGCAAACGCTTCGACGCTTGCTACAGCTGGTTCATTTTCAACAACACTTACTTCAACAGCAGATACAAACGTGACACTTCCAACAAGTGGAACACTCTATGGAACAGCTTCAGATTCAATCACATCTGCTGTTCTTGCAACGTCTCTTTCAAACGAAACAGGATCTGGAGCACTCGTATTTGCCTCATCTCCAACTCTCGTCTCTCCAGCTCTTGGAACTCCTGTGTCCGGAGTTGCAACAAACCTGACAGGACTTCCACTTACAACGGGAGTCACAGGTGTTCTTCCTGTTGCAAATGGAGGAACAAATGCGTCTTCTGCAGGCATTACAGCTTTCAATAACATCACGGGATATTCTGCATCTGGTGCAACCGGAACAACTTCAACAAATCTTGTTTTTTCAACCTCTCCAACCCTCATAACACCAACCCTTGGAGTTGCTCTTGCCACAAGTATTAACGGATTAAAAATTACGACAACAACCGGAACAACAACCATCGCAAACGCTTCGACGTTTGCTACAGCAGGGTCATTCTCAACAACACTCACCTCAACAGCAGATACAAGCGTGACTCTTCCAACAAGTGGAACACTCTACGGAACAGCAACAGATTCAATCACGTCTTCTGCTCTTGCAACGTCTCTTTCAAACGAAACAGGATCTGGAGCACTCGTATTTGCCTCATCTCCAACTCTCGTCTCTCCAGCTCTTGGAACTCCTGTGTCCGGAGTTGCAACAAACCTGACAGGACTTCCACTTACAACGGGAGTCACAGGTGTTCTTCCTGTTGCAAATGGAGGAACAAATGCGTCTTCTGCAGGCATTACAGCTTTCAATAACATCACGGGATATTCTGCATCTGGTGCAACCGGAACAACTTCAACAAATCTTGTTTTTTCAACCTCTCCAACCCTCATAACACCAACCCTTGGAGTTGCTCTTGCCACAAGTATTAACGGATTAAAAATTACGACAACAACCGGAACAACAACCATCGCAAACGCTTCGACGTTTGCTACAGCAGGGTCATTCTCAACAACACTCACCTCAACAGCAGATACAAGCGTGACTCTTCCAACAAGTGGAACACTCTCAACATTGGCTGGGTCTGAAACATTGTCAAATAAATCACTCACATCACCAACGATTACGGGAACAATATCCGGAACAACTGTCGCTATTGATTTTACTGGATTCGATGTGGCTGCAACGACAGGCGCAACTATTATTGCAGGAAATGCTGATGGAATTGATGCCCTCACGCTCACTTCCGGCGATATTCTTCTTTCAAACGGTGATTTTGATCTTTCGGGAGGTGATTTTAATGTCACGCTTGATTCCGGTGACAGCGCGAGTATTACGGGCACAGCTAACTCAATATTTCAATCAACTCTCAATCTCACACAAACTTCAACGTCGAACGGCACAATGGGTTTGAGAATTGGAGCAACTCAATCTGATGGTGCAACCGCAGGAAATGACATTTATGGTGCGTATGTAAGTATGACAGGAAATGATGGCGATGGAGATGTTTTTGGATTATTTTTGGAGACAGCAAGCACTACAAACGCCGTGGCCGGTACGTATGAAGCAGGAATCATTATTGATAACTTAGATTCTACAGAATCGTCCATGACGAGCGGTTTATTGATTCTTTCATCAGGAGTGAATAACGGCATTACAAATGCAATTGATGTATCTGATTCATTTATCAGAAATGCCATAAATGTTGGAGATAATATTATTTTAGGAACAGGCGCCACGATTGATTTTACAAATTTTGATGTAGCCTCAACAGGAGCTTTGACGTTTACCGGCGTCGCAACAGACATAACGACCGGCACAAATGAAGATCTTACTATTTCAGCTAATGGAACAGGAACTGTTGCTTTATCTTCGAGTGCAACAACCGGTACATTAAGCGATTCCGCGGTTTCTTTAAGTGACACATCTCTTACAACGGGCACGCTTCTTTATGGTGATATGCGAGGAACAAGCGGAACAGCCGTGAACTTTGCTTATGGCGCAGGGGTAACACAATCTGCGGCTGCGTTTACAGGTCTTGCGGTTGATCTCACAAATCTTACGGGTGCAAATGGTTTGGACATGACAAACGTTGCACTGACAACAAAAGGTCAAACAAGATCTGGATCAGGAACAGAAACGGTTGTTGGGCTCTCTGTCTCAAGTAGTTCTGGACTTGTACAGGATACAGCTGCCGGAACATTTACTTGGTATGGAGCAAATATTACGGCTCCGTCAGCAACATCAAGCTTTGCTGGAAGTTTGATGAGAGAGAGTGCTTATCGTGGTACACTTTCTGCGATTACAGGAACAGCAGGGTCTGCCTTTTCAAACGCATTTGATGCTGTTATTCCAAATTCAGCTGTCGTGACATCAGGACAAATGAACGGTTTAAGTGTGAGTGGAACAGGAGCATTGGGTGTAATTTCAAATGGTCCTGCAGCCGGGTTTTTATACGGAATAAATATTTCAGGAATTACCACTCCTGGCGGTGGAACAGAAACAGGGATGAATATTGGTTCTGGTTGGGATACTGTTTTGTCAGGAACCACCGCAGGCACGAATCTTTTTGACTTTACAAACTTCGATGTCGCTTCGGGCGGAGATGTGACGACGGCTGGTAATATTGCAGTGAATGGCGGAGATTTTACTTCAACGGCCTCACCATTTAATTTTCTAGATTTAGCGACAACAAAAACAATAGACATCGGTGGAGTTACTTTAAGCGGAACAGATACTGTGAATATTGCAACAAATTCTACTGCCGCAGACACGATTAATATTGGAAATATTCATGCGTCAACAATTACAAGAGTTTATGGCGGATTAACTTTGGATTTGAATGATGTTCCGGGAACTAAAACAACGAATATTGGTGGAAGTACAAATAGCGGCTCGGATTCGATTAATATTGCAACAAACTCTACCGCTGCAGACACGATTACCATTGGAAATTTGCATGGATCAACAAGCGTAACTTTACAAGCAACCAGTCTTAGTTTGAACTCTGTTTCTGGTACAAAATCAACAAGTATTGGAGGCTCTGGTGGTTCAGACGGTACAGATAACATTTACATTGCAAATAACGGAACAAGTGCCGATGATATTCAAATTGGAAACAGTAATGCCGGCACAGTGATGTTTCTCACGGGAGGTGATGATTGGAATATTACAGCAGCGGGTGTTGGAACGTTTGAATACACGACGGCAGTGAGTGGATTTGCTCTTTGTCATGAAACAAATGGCGCAAACACGGAAGCGATTTTGGATTGTGAGGCATCTCCGCCTGCGGATTATGCTGAGCGCTATCCTGCCGCAACAAATGTCACATATGGAGATATTGTGGTGCCGGGGGAACGTGTGGTGTATACCGAAGATGAATTTGTCGGGCGTCGTGAAATTCGTCAAGCTGTACATTCTTCCTATGCCTATCAAGGTCCGGTTTTAGGAATCGCCTCAAACAACTATGGTGATTTTACCTCAGCCGGTAACAACGTACCGGAATCAGAAAATCCGCTTCCAATCGCCCTTGTCGGACGTGTTCCTGTCAATGTAACAAATGAAGGCGGAGTGATTCGTGTTGGTGACTTCATAACGACATCATCTACACCTGGAAAAGGAATGAAAGCCACACAAGCTGGTCGTGTCATTGGTATGGCGCTTGCAAATTTTGAAGGCACATCTGGTCAAGTGATGGTGCAAGTGATCAATACTTGGTATTTTGGCGATTTGATTGGAACAGATGGTACCTCAAGTATGATGACCAATAATGTGATTGTCGCACCGGTAGCAAAAGCTACAGCTTCAACACCCGCGTCTGATTCCTATGGTCTCGCTCTTCGTGGTTCCGCATGGGACGGAAATCAGGCAAATACAGTTCAGATGTTGATGCGAAACGTTGTGACAGACACAAATAATTATCGATTAAGCGTGCGCAACACAACAGACAGTGAGGTTGCTTACGTGACAAATACAGGAACCATGCACGTTGCGGGCGATATGATTTTTGGCGGAAAAATTTATCCGTCGGATCAAGGCGTGGCACAGACATCGAAATACATTTATTACGATGGATCCGCAGGACCTGCAGGGGATTATATGCGAACAAACGCAAAGGGTTGGTCAACAGGATCTTATGATTTTGCGGAAATGTTCCCATCGAACCAATCATTAAACCCTGGAGATGTTGTTGTCTTTTCACATAACAGCATTGAGGTAAAACGTTCTGAAAAAACAAATGAGAAATCTATCGCGGGAATTGTCTCAACGCGCCCAGGTTTTCTTGCGGGTGATAATGCTCCGGGCACCTATCCGATTGCGCTTGCGGGTCGAGTTCCAACAAACGTCAATCTTGAGGGTGGTGCGATTGCTGTTGGTGATCCGCTCACCACTTCAAGCACAGAAGGTTTTGCGATGAAGGCAAAGAAAGCCGGACCGATCGTTGGATATGCCCTCGAAGCATTCGATGGTTCACAAACACAACAAATTATTGTTTTCGTGAATGCAGGATTCTGGGGTGGAGAATCAACAAGTCAAACACCGGGTACGGATAATCGCGCATCTCTTTTTGCTCAAGGCGGCAATCAATCTGTGAGTGCACTAAACATGAGCGGAAATGTGAACATGAATGGAAACGATTTGCTTAGCATCGGTCGCATCGCCGGACTCTCAGACGTATGGAGTATTGAATCTGATGGAACGATAAAAACAACAACACTGTTAAAGACCGTTATCACAGGACACGACACTCAAAAAGTTGAAACGATCGCGGTCACATCACCGGAAGCGGTGGTCACTCTCGCTGGGACAGCAAAATTGGTAGATGGAAAAGCAGAAATTCGTTTTGTTGACATCTCTAAAGATTTTGCAAACGTCATTTCTGCGATTGTACCAATTCGTGTGATTGCAACACCAAACGGTCCTGTTTCCCTTTACGTTTCCGAAAAAGATCAAAATCATTTTATTGTTCAAAGTTTTGGTGCCACGGTAAGTGATGTTGAATTTGATTGGATGGTTACGGCCTATCGAAAAGGATACGAACCAGTTGCGGATGTAGGGGCGCCTCTTGCCTTGCCTGCCGGCAGGCAGGTAGGTGCCCAATCGGATTTGGTCGTAAACAGCGAATCGGGAACAGTGAATAGTGATCAGGTTCTTGGAAACGAAACTTTGCCATCCTCCCCAACTTCTTTGACAGATGGGCAGGCACTACCCTTCGTTCAAACTACGGGTGGCACGCAAGGCACTGCTCCTACAACGATAACAGCCTCACCGGAAACTGCATCCTCGCCGAGCGCGAGCATACCTTTTGTCGATCCTGCGGTTACAGATGTCAGTGCACAAACATTGACGCCTGCACCGTAATCTCGAATGTTTACCGTGTCATTAAAACACGCGTTCTTTGCGGACAATTTAATATCAAAAAAGATCCGTACCCCACACGGATCTTTTTTGATATACTGATTGCGTTATGATCAAAAATACATCAACTCTCGGCGAGAGTCTTTCTGATATTGTGCGAGGAATTATGTATGGATTCGTTTTTCTCTTCCCGTTATTTTTTCTTCCCTTCACCCTTGATCTACTTGAAATCAATAAACAAACATTATTGCTCTTGAGTGTGTGTGTTGCCACACTTCTTTTTTTGGGATCCATTCTTGCAAATAAAATCGTCCCGTTGCGTTTAAGTACACTTCAGATTTTCCCGGTTCTTTTTTTTATTTCTATCACGATCTCTGCATGGTTTTCTCTTGCGCCGTTTTATTCCTGGATTGGGGCATCTCAAACGGAGTACATGAGCGTTCTGACGATAGGATCTCTTTGTTTACTCACCTATCTTTTGAGTCAAATCATGTTAAAAACAGAACATATCGATAGATTATTTTGTTCTTTGCTCACGAGTTCGCTTTTGGTCGGTTTGCTCATGATCTGTTCATTTTTTAAAATTTCCCTTTTTTCATTTTTTCCCGCTTCGAGTTCTTTGATGTTTAACTCGGTTGGGACGGTGAATACGTTGATCATTTTTTTGATCGTCATGTGTGTCTTTGCTGTTTTTTATGGACTGAGATCAAAAAACAATACGTCTGTTTTTCTTCTGACACTTTTGTTGTGTCTTGAAACGTTTTTTCTTTTGCTTGTTGTAAATTATTTTTGGCTTTGGATTCTGCTTCTTTTTGGTTTTGGAAGTGTTTTTGCGGCGATGTGCATGCGCACAAAAATCATTTTTTCCGTTTCAAGAATTTTTTTGCCTGTGACCATGAGTGTTCTTGCAATCATTTTTTTGCTTGGGGTTAAGAGCCCGTTTTCCTTTCAGATTCCCATTGAGGTTTCGCCAAGCTTTGCGGCAAGCTCAGATATTTTAAAAAAAACGTACGCACACCACTCGCCAATCTTTGGAACAGGACCTGGAACGTATGCGATCGATTATGCTGCCTATCACGGTGTCGGAATCAATCAAACGAATTTTTGGAACACACGATTTGATCGAGCAACTTCTTTTGTTTTGACGCTCTCAACAGAGTCCGGTATGTTTGCCGCCGCCGTTTTTTTTATGTTTATCATCGCGTTTATCTACTCTACTTTTGTCGCTCTTTTGCGAAAAAATAAGGACGAAGACAGTACGATCATCATGCAATTGTTCTGTCCTTGGCTTACACTTGTTTTTGCTTCTATTCTTTTTTCCTTCAACATGACACTTGTGATTTTGTTGTTTGTTCTTACAGGACTTCTCACGTCTGTTTTGATCAAAAAAGAAAAAACGATCTCGTTTTCAAATTCAGCTCTATTAGCTTTTGGCTCATCGGTGTTGTTTGTCGCCTTCACACTTCTTCTTTTTTTAGGAATTTTTCTTGCTACCGAACGCTACGCAGCAGAGACTGCTTTTGCGAAGGCTGTTAGGGCGGATCGATCTCGTGCAGATGTTAAGACTTTAGTAAGTGATCTGGATCGTGCGGCTACATTGAATCAATTTGATGACGGTGCTTACAGAAATTTAGCACAAGCATTGATTTTACGAGTGAACGATGAATTAAAATCCGCCTCCGGAAACAGCGCTCTCAATGATCAATCTAAACAATATATTCAATCCCTTGTCGCGGCAGCTGTGAATGCGTCTGTTCGCGCGACGAATCTTTCCCCACATCAAGTCTCCAATTGGACTGTGCAAGGAGACGTCTATCGATCTCTCGCCTCCGTTGTGCCAAACGCCATCGATTTTTCGATTAAAGCCTATCAAAAAGCGATTCTTCTCGAACCAAATAATCCGAGTCATTGGATGGAGCTTGGGAAAACCAATTTAATTTCTGCAGATGCGAATCTCTTGCTTACAACAGCAAAGGATCCAACCATTGCAAGCAAAGCAAAACAAGACACAGAAAAATTATTGAGAGAGGCGCGTGTGAGTTTTGAAAAGGCGATTGCGCTAAAAGCGAATTTTGCTCCTGCACACTATCAATTAGGACTTGTCTATGAGCGAGAAGGAAAAATCGATCTTGCCATTGGAAAGATCGAAAGTGTTGCGAAATACAACACGGAGGATGTGGGTGTTGCATTTGAAATTGGCGTTCTCTATTTGAAACGCAACGGAAAAGAAGATCTTGCCCGTGCACAAAATGCGTTTGAGCATGCGGTGAAATTATCTCCTTCCTACAGTAATGCTCATTGGTATCTTGCTTCCATTTACGAAAAACAACAAAAAAGAGATCTTGCGATTTCAGAAATTGAAATTGTGGCAAAATTAAATCCTGGCAACCAAATAGTGAAGGTGCGTTTAGATAAACTAAAGTCCGGAGCACTTTCACAAGAGCCATTTGGCCCTCTACTTCCTCCAGCAACGGATGTCGAAAAAAAATAAGAATATAAAAGCCTGTGTTGCGTCAAACACAGGCTTTTATTATGATGCATTTGTGGCGAGGCACCATTCGTGAGACGAGGTTCGCGCTCATACTTACAACCGATGAGACGTTTACGTCACCGTAAACAGTTTTTCAGCGCTATGGTGGCGCAAGTGGTGGTAGGTCATGTTGCGAGTTTCCGTTCAAAACGAGTGGTTTTATCGGTGTGGAATCGGCGGATGTGCACCTCCGGGTCAACCAATCGTTTTTAAACTTCCAAGTCATGACGATTTGTTTTTACAGAAAGAAATGACGAAAGAAGCAAAAAAACGATCTCAGAATCCTGCACCGAACGTTGATTCAAACCGAACTTTCCATGGTTGCACGCCTC
>CAYHWG010000015.1:0-18725 GCA_964360375.1 uncultured Gammaproteobacteria bacterium
GATAGTTCACTGGCTCATCAAGCAATAATAAATTTTGATCTTCGAGAAGCATCCCAACAATCTTTACGCGCATCTGATAACCGCCCGAAAGTTGTGCTGACGTCTTCTCGAGATGTTCCGCATGCAATCCAAACTCGGACGCAAGCTTTGCGATCGTCCAGACCGGTTTGCCCGTTCGTTGTTCAAGAAATAATGCAACCGAAACATGACTCGGTAAAACCTCATGTTGACGAATCACACCAATGCGTGTGCGATCAAAAACCTTGAAGTCGCCTGAATCTCGCTCTTCGGCACTCGTTAACAAATTCATGAGCGTAGTCTTGCCCGATCCGTTACGACCAATCAGAGCGATCTTTTGTCCCTCACCAACAACAAACGAAACGTCTTTCACAACGATCTGTTTTCCATAGGATTTATAGAGGTGATTGACTTCAAGAAGTGGACGAGACATAGCTCGAATATACTAGCATCATCTATTGACAATTTCCATAAAAAATGCTAAATTTTTTATCTTAATGGACATTTCATTTGGAGGAAGAATGCGAAGGAATATTCCAACACAGAAAAAGAATACAGCTCATTCACAAAAAAAGACTTGGTGGATCGGTGGCGCGATTTGTGTCATTGTTCTCAGTCTTTGGGGAATCTCAAAACAGAAGCATTTCCCAAACATTCAGCCACCTCTCGTGACTCCAAAACCCGTTACTCTCGAATTATCTTTGATGAAGAAACACGGATCCGAGAGTCTTACGGAACTCTTGTTGCGATTGCGAAAGACGTATCCGATCAAAAAAATTCGTGACGAGCTTGAAGTGCTGTCAGCAAAGATAGACAACGGAAAAATCAAGCTTCGACTCGATGCAGATAAAATGCTGCAGAAGGCATTTGCACTCTCGTATCTTGACGAAACGAAGATTCCAATCATCGCCTTTTCCACATCTGGTTTTCAGCAGATACGGGAAGACAACAAGGATTTACCTCAGCTTGCTGACGACGAATTGATCGCTATTCTCTTACACGAACACTGTCATGTCATGAAGCATAAGCTTCTGACACTTAACGAAATTAATGCAAAAAAAATCCAACTCCACGAAATCATCGAAGGTGAACGTGAGTGCTGGTGGTACACCGTGAAGGAACTCTATTACCCCATGCTCCAGGCTGGCCGACTGAACGGATACTTTACGGATGGTGTAACAGGGCTCGCCCTAAAGGCGTACAACCAATCAAATGGAGACATGTACAGTCCTGCTTGGACACGCTATGCCATTAGAACTACAGGTGCCCCGGAATCTATTTTGAAAAAAAATGGCATTACTATTCCTTAAGCATCTTACTCCACCGTTTGTGGAGTTTTTTTATAGTCTTTTTGTCTTTAATCGAAGCGAATTCCCCACCACACTCACGCTTGAGAATGCCATTGCGGCGCCGGCGAAGATTGGATTCAAGAGAAGGCCGAAGAATGGGTAGAACAAACCGGCAGCGAGAGGAATTCCGACAATGTTGTAGAAGAATGCCCAGAACAAATTTTGTTTAATGCCTCGCATCGTAATCTCGGACAAACGAATCGCTTTTACGAGTTTGGAGAGATCGCCTCCAAGGAGGGTAATCCCTGCGGACTCAATAGCAACATCTGTTCCGGTTCCCATCGCAATTCCAACATCCGCTTGTGCAAGTGCGGGAGCATCATTGATTCCATCACCTGCCATCGCAACAACCTTGCCTTGTGATTGTAGTTCCTTAATTTTTTCGAGCTTATCGTGTGGCATTACTTCGGAAACGACTTCATCAATTCCAACTTGGTTTGCAATAAACTGTGCTGTATTTTTGTGATCTCCTGTGAGCATGACCACTTTCATTCCACGTTTGTGTAACTGAGCAACCGTTTCAATCGCTTCTGGTTTAATCGCGTCCGACACAAAAACAATTCCAAGTACTTCAGCGCGTGTCGCAAGAATCACAGGAGTCTTCCCTTCAAGAGTGGCGTTTTCAACAGACTGTTTATCAAACGATAATTTTAAATCCTCCATCAATTTTGTGTTTCCAGCAAAATATTCTTTTCCGTCAATCCGTCCACGAAGCCCTTGACCTTTTATAATTTCAAAATCTGTAACGACTTGAACACTAATTTTATTTGCCCTTGCATGAACAACAATCGCCTCACCAATTGGATGCTCTGATTTTGATTCGAGCGATGCAAGAACAGACATGATCTCCTCTGCAGACCACCCCCTAACCCCCTCCTTGGCAAGGAGGGGGAAAACGTCAATTACCTCAGGTTTCCCTTTCGTAATGGTTCCAGTTTTATCAACCACGACAACATTTACTTTATGTAATTTTTCAAGTGTCGCCGCATTTTTCACCAAAATTCCTTCGCGTGCCCCTTTTCCGACCCCGACAATAATTGCGGTTGGTGTTGCAAGACCGAGCGCACAGGGACACGCAATCACGAGAACACCAACAAAACAGGTAAGCCCAAAGGAGAGTGCCTGTGAGAATCCGATTGCTTTTGTTCCGATTACAATCCAAAGAACAAGAGAGACAAAAGCAATGACAAGAACGATTGGCACAAACACGCCGGAAATTTTATCTGCAAGTGCTTGAATTGGTGCTTTGCTTCCTTGTGCGTCTTCGACCATTTTAATAATGCGTGCGAGCATCGTTTCTGAGCCGATCCTTGTTGCTTTCATCGTAAACGAACCTGTCGTGTTCATGGTTCCTGCAATCACATGATCATCTGTTTTTTTCTCAACCGGAATTGGTTCGCCCGTAATCATCGCCTCATCTACAAATGATGAGCCTTCGAGAATAACACCATCAACCGGAATTTTTCCTGCGGGTTTCACGATTAAAATATCGCCATGCACAACTTGATCGAGTGGCAGCTCAATTTCCTTCCCATCTCGAACCACTAGGGCGGTTTTTGCTTGCAATGTAAGCAATGCTTCGATCGCATCGCCTGTTTTGAGTTTTGAACGCATCTCGAGATATTTTCCTAGCGCGATAAACGAAATCACGACAATCGTCACGTCATAATAGGTTACATCTACATCCAAAAATGGACGGAGTGTTTCCTCAAATGCTGTGACGATAAAACTGTACAGAAAGGCCGCAAGTGTTCCAAGACCGATCAATGTATCCATGTTGGCTTTTCCGTAACGCAAAAATCGGTAGAGCCCAACAAGATATGGCTTTCCCACAACAAACAATATGTACGTTGCGAAAATAGGCAAAAGATGATGAAAAAATTCTTCCAAAACAATAGGCATCTCAGAAACGATTCGAATCTGAATCAACAATTCCCATGTCATGAGAACAAGACTAAATAAGGCAAGCGGAATCGCGGACCAAACCATGTTTCTCATCTTATGAAGCTCAGCGAGTTTTTCTTTTTTTGTTTGGTTCAATCCGAGATGTTCTGCATGTTCATTTTCAGACATTCCCATTTCTTGTGCTGTCATCTGCATCGACCGACTCTTTGACTCTTCCTCCTGAAGGGTATACCCGAGAGGTTCAATCGTGCTCGATAACTTCGACACATCTACTTTTGATGCATCAAACTGAATCTTTGCTTTTTCGGTTCCGTAATTCACTTCCACTGATTCAACTCCGTCCATTTTTTTTAACGCACGTTCAATCGTAAGCGAGCAGCTTGCACAATGCATGCCGCGGATATTGAAAGTTTTTTTTGTAAACATAAGTATTTTGTCATTGCGAGCCTTGCCTGCCGGCAGGCAGGGAGTTCGACGACGAAGCAATCTAACCCATCATATCTAAAAGATTGCTTCGCGGAGTTTACCCCGAGCTTGTCGAGTGGGCTCGCAATGACACAAAATTAAATAACAATTAATGTTCCGCGATACATACCCATAGAACAGCTGAACGTGTACGTTCCTGGTTTTTTTGGAGTAAATTCCGTGATATTTTTTTCTTTATTGAGAACCAACTTCACACCAAGTTCCGGAATTTGAAATACACTGCGGCAGCCGCCCCCACGTCCATTTACTTCAAGACGAACAGGTTTTCCAGACAGGACTGTTAATTCGTTTGATGGAAGATAATAAGGCGATGAGCCCGAAAGCGTCACACGCAATTGTTGAACGCCATTTTCCACCGATGGGAGTTCATTTGTTGGTTCATCAGAAATAACACGATACCCAGATGTGTTTGATGCGGATGCAATCGTGAGTGGATAACCAAGAAGTGTGAATCCATTTTGCACGTTCCCAATCGCAAGATATAAAATAAACACTCCGGCAATTTTTAATGCCATTTTACCTGATTTGCCGTTTAATACGCTCGATGCAAAACCGAGCGCAAGAAGTGCAGGAACGGTTCCGATCGCAAACGCGCCCAAGATCATTGCGCTTGTCGCAAAACTTGCTGTTGTAAGAGCATAGATTTGAAGCGACTGTGTAAATCCGCATGGAAGAAAAAATGTTGCTGCGCCAAGAATAAGTGGTGCCAGTGGATTCGGATGACCATCTGCATCCAAAATTTTATTCGCGAGCCATTTTGGTGGACGTGGAATAACACATTTGAGCCATCGTGGGGACATTCCCAACATTTCTAAACCAGCAATGATCATATATGCCGATGCAAGCAGCGTAATCAACCCTGTGACAGCTGGAGAAAATGTAAATGTTGATCCAATGACACCAATCATTCCTCCGAGAATTGCGTAGGAAACAACGCGTCCGATCACAAATAATACCGTAAATCGAATACGCATTTGTTTTGACATGGTTCCAATTCTATCGTGTGCTTTTCCGACAATAGACAGAAGGAGTCCTCCCGCGACAGCAAGACATGAAGAGCTCCCGGCGATAAATCCGAGAACAAGAGCAGAAATAAACGTATAATTTTCCATAATAATTAAAAATACAAACAAAATGATTTAAAGAAAATCAATTTTCGTTTGAGTTAATCTCGCATGATCACCGAAGATAAAATAGATTGAAGATAAAAAAGGCGTATGGGTTCTGTAAGGCGCTGTTTGAATCTTCGCCAACGTAACTTTCCTGCGTCATCCTGAGTGAAACGAGAGATCTCCCCTACAAACAGCATCACGAAAATCGTCATGAACAACAACGTATTCACAATTGCAATTGGTGTCACGGCCTGATCGATACAATGATTCACACACTCAACAGGCATCATGGAAGACATATCCTCGTGCATCGAAAAAAACGACAAACCGGAATAGGTCATTCCAACAAAAAGCACAATCGCAATCAAAATGAAGGAAAGTCGCTGCATAATGTTTTCATGATACAAAAAATGAACAAAAATGACAATTAACAATCAAAAAAACTCATCCTGTAGATGAGTCAGAGCAGAAAGTCTCAAAGATTTCGACACGACGGCCGTCGGGATCCCGCAGGATCAAACAACGACGACCGTGACGTGTAACAAACGTCGGCGAAAGAGATGCCTCTGTGGCGTGTTGCGAAACCTGCTCGAACTGTGTGGTTTCGAATCCAATTCCACCTCGACTTTTCTCTCCTGGATATATTTTAAACACGGTACCGTTCGCAAAGAACGAAGAAAAATGATCGAGACCCTCCCTGTGCTTTTCCGGAGTCAGCTTCAAACCAATCTGTTGGTAAAACTGTTTTGTGGCATGCAGATCTGGTGTATGAATCACGAAAAGATTCATTCGATTTGGCATCGATCCCTCCTAACAAAATGTTTTTATCGATGATGAAAGAACAAAAAAGCGACCACGGCTCCAATCAAATCATCCAACAGGTCTTTCACAATATCATTCGCAGAAGGCTGAGAAAAGGCCGTTTGCTTCCATGTGTGAATCGTATGGTCTAAAACCCATTCATGAAATTCCCACAAAACCCCAACCAACAAAACGAACCCTATCACAAAAAGAACATAAAACCAACGAGGAAGTTTTTGTTTTTTTACGGCGATGTGATAAAGGGATATGCCTAAAAGTCCTATGCTAAAACCACCCAATAGATGCATCGGGATATCGATGTTTGGATGAGATCCGTAGAGATCAAAAAAATTGAGGATGTGATTGAATCCATAGACACCAAGTGCGACCGTCAAAGCTGTTTTCCATTTCATACAAGGAGGGATTCTGATTTTTTCAAATGAAGCACCTTACGGTATTCACACAAAATGGAATAGATGACGACAGCATCGATCACGAGCAACCCTGCGAGCCACCAGGATGGCAGCAAACAAAAACGAAAAAACTCGTACATCATAAACGCAAAGAAAAATCCCGTTGAAATCGGATACGCGATATGAATTTTCTTTTTGAGGGAAATAACAAGCGCGATGTTAATGATGCCATGTACTAAAAGATAGCAAGCAAAAAATAGACGCGTAGAGATAGACAAGTTCTCCGTCCGATAAAAAAGGTGTGAAATGAGTGGGCTGCTTGGATCATCACCCAGAAGAATCGTAAAAAAAACGGAAACGTGTTGTGAGTAATAAAAAAGTAAAAGATATCCTCCTATCAATTGAAAAAAGCCGTTTATTCCTTTTAACCCAATGCTGAAAAGAAAAATTTTATGGATGTAATTTCGCATGCGATTGAAAAAAAGCTGAAAAAAATGTTGCGAGAAGAAAACAGATAATCGTAACAATCACAATCGTTCCACCACTTGCGAGATTGAGATAATACGAAAGGGCGAGTCCAAGCAAGACAGAAAAAACAGAGATGATGAGTGCGATGATCCACGTTGTTTGAAATCCACGTCGAAACTGCATAGCAGAAAGAACAGGAATCACCATAAGAGCCCCAATCAAGAGTACACCGACAACTTTCATCGAAATAGCAATAGTAGCCGCACCAAGAATAGCAAGAAGACGATTCAAAAATCGAACAGGAAAACCGGTTGCTTGCGCCGTTTCCTCATCAAGTGAAACCGCAAAAAAATGTCGCCATAAACCGACCGTCAGAAAAAAAGCACACCCACCGATAAGACTCACCAAAACAATGTCCTCACGCGTCACGGTCATGATATTTCCAAACAAATAATTCTCCACATCCACATCATCTTTCTCGACAAGTCCGAGCAAGACCACCGCCACCGCGAGTCCGCCGAATAAAAAAAGAGACGTGATTGTTTCTGCGGGAAGCGTTTTTTTCTCTCGCATGTGTTCTATCCCAAGAACCGAAACGATCGAAACAATAAGGGCGGTTGGAATCGATGCGAGGTGTGTAACAAAACTGATTGCAACTCCAGCAAGAGAGATGTGCGCGAGTGTATCCGCAATGGCACTAAATCGACGAACCACAAAAAAAATGCCGATCGTTGGAGCAATAACGGAAATCACGAGCCCAATGATAAAGGCTTGTTTCATGACATCTTGTGCAAACAGTTCAAACATAAATTACGTATCGTGATGCTGTAAAATCTCTTTTCGATCTTTATGAAACAAATCCTTCAGTTCGTCGGCTCCGATGAGACAGGCCTTATTTCCATGGCACACAAGTTGATGTTTCAAACAAATCGCCGAATTTGCTTCTTCAGCAACGCTGTGAACATCGTGAGAAACAAGAATAATCGTGAGTCCATCTTTATTGAGCGTGCGAAGCAGTGCATAGAAATCAGCACGCGAAGTTGGATCAAGTCCATCAACGGGTTCGTCCAAAAATAAAATTTTCGGTTCCCCTACAAGTGCACGTGTGAGCAATACCTTCTGCCGTTCTCCCCCAGACAATTTAGAAATAGGACGATCCAATAAAAATTCGATTCCCATCTGATGAGTCGCTCGCTTGATGGCGAGTTCGTCTTCTGTATTCATGCGACCAAAGAGCGAAAGACGTGCTGTGCGGCCAGAGCGAATCACCTCACGAACCGTCGCAGGAAATTGGGCATCAATATTTCCACCACGCTGAGAAACGTACCCGATTTGTTTACGCACAAATGCATCAGACGGAGACCCGTGAAGAAGCTTGATGGATCCGTGTGTTGGTTCAAGAAGTCCAAGGAGGAGTTTTAGTAATGTCGTTTTTCCTCCGCCGTTTGGTCCGATGATTCCGACATAATCCCCCGCTTCAATTGAAAAAGAAAAATCACGAATGATGTCCTCACCGTTTTGTTCATATCGTAATTGTTTCACTTCGATTATCGTTTTTTTATCTAAAGACACATGATTGTGATCAGGAAAAATCTATGAAAAATCATATCATTCAAAGAGGAAAGAAACAACTCATTATATTCCTTTGTTCTGACGGGCTCTCTTACATTCTTCAGAACAAAAAATGTTTTGCGCATGGCATGCACAGTTATCACACACGATCATTTGTTTGTGACAAATGTGCCACGCACAATTTCCAAACGTCTCACTTGTCGACTGACACGAAAAACAGACGCCGATTTTTTGATACGCTTCGGTGAATCGTTCTGTTATGCGATCATCAAAAACATAGAGAGATCCAAGAAAATCCTCTCCAGGATACTGTTTCATGTAGGTTCCAATCCCTCCGTGAAGTTGGTACACATTTTTAAATCCTTGCTGTTTCAGATATCCTGAAGCTTTCTCGCATCGGACTCCATACGTACAGACGGTCAAAACTTTTTTCTCCTTTAAAGATGTGAGATCGGCAACAATCTTTGGAAGATCACGAAAATTCTTCATGCCGCTTTCGTGCGATCCTACAAAATGACCAACGGCATATTCATAATCATTACGCATGTCTATAATATCAAAATCTTCGCCCTGCTCGATCCACTGTTTCAATTCTTCCGCCTCAATATGAATTCCTGTGATTTTATTTGGATCAATATCCTGTTCAAGCGATAATCCCGTTGCAACAATTTCTTTTCGAGCCTTCACTTTTAATTTTTCAAAAGATTTTCCGTCTGATGGACTTGATTTAAACCAAACATCTGAAAAATTTCCAAACCGATCGAGTGCATGCATGCGACGTTCATACTCCATGATGCTTTCAGATGTTCCTTCTACCGTTCCATTGATTCCCTCTTGTGCAATGAGAATGCGCCCGAGTAAGCCAAGTTCTGTGCAGGTCTTTTTCTGCCAAACCACAAAACGCTCCACGTCTGTCACAGGAGTGTATTTGTAAAAAATAATGAGTTCGTAAGGGGAAGGCATAGCAAAATCAATCCTATCACAAAATTCTGACAAGTTCACCTATCGAAAAATCACCGCGGTTGCGATGACTTTTTTGCTTTATTCGTATTTTTTCTTCGCCCATGCTTTCTTTGCCGGAGCTGTTTCAACTGAGGGTCGATCTAGTGAAATAACTTTTTTTGATTCCGTTTGAACATCAGATTTTTCTTCGATGGATGTTTTCGCTCCGAGCAGTTTCAGAATCGTATCAAGTTTTACATTCAGCTTATCAAATTGATCTTTTGAAATTCCTGATACTTTTACATCATCATGACCGAAACAATTTCTGTAGCGAATCGCTTTTCCTTCAATGGGACGAAACGGAACTTCACAATGACTTCCACAGTCACTGCAAACCGCTTTAAACATGTGTCGATCTCCACGTGTATCCTTCCCTGCAAATTTCAATCCTTTTGATCCATCCGTAGAAAAACAATTACTGCACAAAATAGGTTTTTTGCCGTTTGGTTTAAACGGAACTTCACATCCCATCCCGCATGCACTACATGTTGCCGGATGCATCATCGGACGCACACCATCTTTCACATAAAAATTCGGCTTTTCTCTTTTATCCCCCTTAAAACTTTTGTGACCTCTCTCACTTTTTCCCTTGAATGGTTTCATAAGTTGAATTCGTTGAATCAGAATTGAACAATCATACGCCATGAAGAAGTCTTTGTCAATGAATTTTCCAAAAAAAAATCGGGACAAGAGTTTTGTTCCGATGAGTGCATGAGCCTATTTCGGCCACGGGCCTGGACGAGGAGGAAACGGCTTTTTCGGATCCGGAAATGGGTCATTCTGACACCCATTCTCACACGTGAGCAACATGGAAAACCTCCAAACATGATGTGGAAATGTGGTTTTGTCAAAACGTTTGTAAGAACCACATCGCCTTGTGAACAGCTGATTGAATCTAGCGCGATCCGCAGCGATCCGGCTTTTCAGACTGTCCGTAGACAATTCGATCAGGCGGAGGCTCGTAGACAAACAGTTCGCGCGGCTTCTCGAACACCTGCGACTGCGGTTTCAATCCAATATTCGGATTCTGTTCCGCAAGGCGATCGATGGGATCCTTGAACACATTTTGCATGAGCTGCTCATGCGGCATGGGAATCCAACTCACGGTACCCTCCAGAAACTCTCAAAAAAAGTTTTGTCCTTTCTACAAAACCACGGTTTGGCAGACAAACGTGATTACGTTTGGAAAGGCTGCGTGAAACACTGTTATGGACGACCGTCTGAATAGAAGCCATGCTTTGCAATCGTACGATCCAGATTGAGAGGAGTGTACATCGGTTCCGGTGATGGAATCGCGAGCATCCTCGTCTGCGAAACAACCGGGGGCGGCGGAATCGGATCATGCGTCGCATAAACGATCACATTTTCAATGGGCCGAACTGGCTGCGAAGGCCTCCAGCTGGTGTCATGATCATAAAACTGACTGGACATGGAAACACCTCAATCAAAAAGAGCTTTCTCTCACACAAAACGGCCTTTCCGTCTTGTTGCATACAGGATAATCGAATGAATTTGAGAAAACTACTGAAAAACTCTAGAAACTATTCTGTCTCTACTTACGCATCTCCTCCGCCTCCACTGTGCTTTTTGAGAATGCGGATCAATTCCTCATCGTTCACTTCCTCACTCGCATACATTCCCTTCCTCAAAAGGAACAAGCTTTTCTCTGCCTCTTTGAAAAAAACAGCGAGAGCGCATGCAAAATGTTCGGAATCAAACGCAGTCGGGTATTCCAATTTCCGAAGAAAAAGTACCTCATCATCACCATCGATGGCAAAAACTGCAAAAGTCCCCTTGTTCGCCTCAAGCATCTTCCACAAAAGAGACGAATGTTTATCACGATCAAGATAGCAATCGAGATAAGCAATCATGTTTACCCTGAACCCATCCGGGATCAAACTAACTCGATACGATCCATGTTCAGAACGCATGCCAATAAGAATACACTCCACCTCTGAATTCACTTGATGTCGCAATGAAAGGGCGCAAAGAACCTTTACCACATCCTCTACTCCGATGTTTACCTTACTGAATCCTGGCGTCATGACTTCTCCTGCATTGGTTGTTTTCCCATATCCACACAGTGATTACTGCATGTTAGTGCCACTATAATTGAAACGGAAAAAGAAAACTACTGAAAAAACAATTAAAACGCACTAGAGTCGGTTGATCCAAAATTCTGATCTGTGTATGAACAAAATTTTTCTAGAGAAAAGGTATCCTGTATACTAACCTACCTATACATGATCTCTCTTATCAAACCTATGATGCATCCTTTTCCAAGACTCTCAAAATATAAACTCCGCGTACACAAAAGCAAAACCGGTCACGGACTTTTTGCAACGGAAAAAATTCCATCCAATCGTTTCTTGATGGAATACTGGGGCAAACTCGTCAGTGGCGATGTTGCACAAAAAATCGGCGGACGATATCTCTTTGAGCTTGAAAACGGAAAAACCATCGTTGGCACCACACATAAAAATACGGCACGCTATGCAAATCACAGCTGCCGACCGAACGCCGAAGTGCGAATCACCGGCAATCGCGTCTTCCTTTTTTCCATCAAACCGATCAATGCAAATGAAGAGATCGTCTACGACTACGGGAAAGAATATTGGAACGCCTTTATCAAACCTAAGGGATGTTTATGTGTGCCGTGTGTAAAAAAGAAACTTAAATCAACAATAATTTTTTGATGATTCACTACCCTGTTTGACAGAGAGCCAAAACAAAAAGACGCCGTACTCATGTTAAAGATCAATATGAGTACGACGCAGTTGGCACAAGGGACTAAGACACTTACGGGGCAAGAAACGCGAACCCGTACTCTTGTTCCCATTCAATTCCAGGAAGGTCGAGATGCGCGTTGAGCCAGCGACCGTTGTTGTAACGACTCGTCGTGAGGAGACACGGACGGCCGTTAGAACCTTCGATAGGTTCGTGCATGGTGACGATAAACATAAGCCCCATCTCTTCGATCTCCTCGTCCGTGAGCTGCTCGCGGATAAGGCAAGCAATGTCAGCGTTCGGCTTCACGAGTTTCATCTCGCTTGCCTTAGCGTGAATATTCTGAGTGATGCAACCTTTGTACTCAAAGAGCAAACCCTTGAGAATAACGATCTCATACATCCCCGCAGTTGAGCATGTGAAGTTTTTCAAAAAAAACATTCTCTTCACGGAGACATCCACCCGATTACCTTTCTTTTCCATCCGCTCAGTCCACTCGTCGCCCGTCGTCGGTTTATCAAGCGTGACCGTGAGATAGATGACGCCATCGACTTCGCGCCAGCGCCTGACGAGCGGATTTGGGTTGCTGGGCAACACGTTCTCTTTCAGAAATTCATTACTCATGATTTTCTCCTTCGCACGCAGATGAAGAACTGTGGCTTCTGAGTCGTTTCAGATTTACCGTGATCAGAAATCACTCGTATCACAGACAGCTTTTGGCCAAAGTCAATCCATGTTGATATACAAATACATCATAAAATACTGGTTTGTCAACCAACATTCGTAGTAACCCACAATGCCTCATAAGCTTATCCTTCCAACCCTTTTCAATCACCCATTCTCATGGACTGTTTCCCAAATCTCACGATACGCGCAATGCTCGATTTTATCCTGAAGCACTTGATGTTGATGTGGAACAATCATCTCAGGCAACGTCTTAAGAGGAAACCATGCGAGATGATCGCATTTCAATGGTTCCATAATACGCGCATCGCCCTCCCATTGTTTCACTTGAAAAAAGACATCTAAATACACCCGATCCGTTGATGTTCGATGAAGCAGTTCTACGAATTCGAAGTGTGCTTCAGATGCAGTCAATCCTGTCTCTTCTTTCAATTCACGCAAAGCCGCTTGCCGCAGTGTCTCCCCTTCTTCAAGATGCCCGGCGGGCATGTCGTAATACCCATCTCGATAACCAGTATTCGCACGGCGAAGCAGAAGAATCTCCTCACGATGATTAATGAGCATGACATAAACAGCGACGAGACTACGGTAATGTTCATTTTTCATATGTGCATGTAAGTTACACCTAATATAGCACGATAACTCAATGAAACACCAAAACGCAAAACAACCAGTCTTTCGACTGATCGTTCAGCGTGGCTCCACGTGGTGGATGATGTTAGAACGGCGATTGAGGCGCATGATGGGTATGTTTCGATTCCGAAACTCGTTTAAGCTAAGAAAAAAAACTTATGGGGCACACTTACAACTGTCTGTTTTTCACAAATGGATAAACGATCTTGATTGATTACGATTCCATAATCACATTTTCGCTCTTCTAACGTGTTCCAAACTTGTGTTACTCCTTTCTCTTTATTTCCAATTTCAATTGCCAGTCTGTTTCCAGAAACGATGTCTAAAATAAAATCTGCTCGATTCTCGGTTGTGTCATACGTAAGAATACCCCGCCCACGTCCAACAAATTCACGATAAAAATGGAGAGCAGCAAAATCCTCTAAAAGATATCCTTTCAGCTCATATGGATCAGCTTTGATTGAATATACTTTAGCAAGAGCCGCTCGCATATTAGGACTCATGAACAAGAATTTTGCAGCTTTTCTGACTTTCTTGATTTTACTGGAACTTGATCCCAAAGGAGGAACCTTAATAAGCAATTCAGCTTTGGTTAGTGCTTCCATTACATTTGTTGCTGTGATTGGATGCATGCCCACTAAACCAGCCATCTTTACTATCGAAATCACGTCTTTGTCTGAAAGATAAACAATTATTGATTTTATTTTTTCAACTGTTTCAGGCTCAAAACTCTTGATTGCCCTAAGGTCATCATTGATTATTTTATCAATTACAGAATTCAGCTGGGTAAAAGCCGACTCTGGATTTACATATTGAACTGTAAATGGAAACATTCCTGTCATAAGATATTTCTCACGCTCGTTCTCTGAGATATCAGACCAATAATTGTCTACTTCAGCCTCAATTGCTTGAAGTCGAGTGTGACATTCGATGGCATTTTCTGAAAAATATAAAGCATTTTCTATTGCTGCTTTCAATCCCTTTTTTGCTAAAGATCGATTCTTAATCATCCTATATTCAGGAAAACTGAGTGGATACAATTTTTCAAAAGTACTTCGTCGAGCGACGTCAGGGCTAGCTTGTAATTCCAACGCAGAAGAGCCAGTGGAAAAAATAAAAAACTTCTTATTTCTGTCATATAGAGTTTTTAAAATTTTACCCCAGTTTTTTTCTGATTGTGTTTCATCAATCAGAAAATAGATCTGGTCTTTTATCGTCCCAAAACTCTTATCTAGATATTTTTCATAAACATTCAGATAGTCAACAAGTGAATAACCAGAAACTTCTATTTGATCTACCGAAAAATATAAAATGTGTTCTTTTTTAACACCACTCTTTATTAGATGAGTATATGTTTGGGCAAGTATGGTGCTTTTTCCAACTCCCCTTAAACCCAGCATTATTATCCAACGCTTATCACTCGCCAGACCATTTTTAAAATTTCTAACATACTCTTGGACTTTCAAAAAAATAGGCCGACTATAAAAAGATCTGCCAAAGCTATCGCTCGACATTCCTTTTGCGATCTCCGCACTGTCATCTATACGTCTTTTTAATGTTTCTAAAATCATAAAATCTCTTATACAGACTACTATATAAGAGATTTTATTGTCAAGTATTGGTACTAATCTTAGCTAATTTGTCTTATCACTATAAGGTGCTATTAGATCTAATTAGATCAAGCTTGCCTTTGTACGGCCTAGACATTGCAATTATCATTTAATTTAGGATATGGCTTGTTCAAAAATCCACTATCCAACTTATTATCTTCTCAACCAGCTCTGCCTTAATTACCTCACATACCGATTCTAAACACTTAGAGGGACTTGTATACTTCTTCGGGAGGTAATTGAGCGAATACCTATCGGCAACCTTGAACCCCTTTCTAAGAAATATGATGGATATATTTCGATCCCGAAACTCAAAGAGGTAGATTTCGTTGTATTGATGCTTTCGCTTTGTACAAGACTATATAACAAAAAATCACATCGTTAAGATACGATGTGAAACAGAGAATGCATACGAGGACAGGAACTCTGAGACACTATTTTCTTCTGTCCGACGGTTCATCTGTCATCAGAACCATACACACGATACAACCGTTCTGATACCAGGATTTGCCTTCACATGTGTGATAACAATTCGATCGAAAGACACTCCCCTCCTGATTTGGAATCTTGTTGAGTTCGACAGCCACCTCAATCGCCGCAGGAAGTACGAGAATTCCAATACCAGGTCCCACCGCCTCAGGTGCAGCGACAGTGATATAATGTACAGGCTCTGCGCAGCCGACCAACGCAACGAGCACAAGAAGCAAGAACATCACCGTACACGAACTTTTCATCTCAACCTCCAAATGAACATGGACTTACAAAGACACTTTTGCAAAACTACTATTACAGTATGTCATTTCCGGAGCTTTTGTCAATTCATCGCCATACAAAAAACCCCAACGTGAAGCTGGGGTTTTTTGTATGGCTCCGAGGGTGGGGAGTTGCCTCGCTCTCGAAAGCCCATAACCGATCGGGGCTTTCTACACTCAGCAAATCCCCACCCTCGCAAATTGTCTCTTCGAACAACCGCGACAATTTGGACGATTCTTCGAATCGTCGAGCCATAGAAAAAACACCTGATTTCGATTAGGTGTTTTTTCTATGGCTCCGAGGGTGGGGATCGAACCCACGACCATCTCGTTAACAGCGAGCCGCTCTGCCGCTGAGCTACCTCGGAACATGTTTACATTTTTCAATGCGTCGGGATTATAACAATCACTGGTAAATCCCGCAAGATGATCAAATGAAGGAAATTAAACGATATCTTCTAAGTCTCGGTCAGCATAAAAGATGAATATAATTCCAACAGCAATGCCAACAAGGGATGATAAAACGTGACTTCCTGCAAAAAATTTTTCGTCAAGAAGGTCAAGAAGGACCCATATTCCCCTCCAAATTAAAACAGCGCCAACAATGACCAGAAAACTTTCTCGAAGCATCACCAGAAAAGACTGCTTGTGTTTAAATATGGACATAGCAAAATTTTAAAATAATAGTTTCATTATACTGCATCACCTTTGTTTAGAACAAAAAAACTGATCCGGATGGAACAGTCAGTGAGGGGATTTTCTTAGATCGTAGATATCGTCATTCCAGTGGGCATAATAGATGACGAGAGCACATTCGTTGATCCATGAGATTACGTGCAACCTTCCAGAATCAATGAGACCCTTGAGTTCCGCGCGATTCACAACAGGAATTGTGTCTGTGACGTAAAGCCGCGTAATGGGACAATCGGATTTTGCGAACTTTTCTGGAGCACTTCCACACAAAACGGCATGAGTGACACCTGCCCAAACTTCTTTCGCACCAAATTGTTTGATGTATTGTGCCGCCGCATTGATTTGCGTTCCGCCGGTTGCGGTTTCATCATCGGGCGCTAGCACAATTGCATTTTTGAGTGCAGAAAGGTTCCCTGTCATTCCTTCAATATTTTTTTGCAGATCATCTTCACGTTCAGCATCGACCGTGACAACAGGAATCCGAATCTCACATTCCTGTCGAATCGCCCGAAGAGCCTCCTTGAATCGTTTGCGTGCTGTTCCGTCCGGAAAAGCAATACAAATATTTTGACTGATTTTGAGAGCATCCTCGATCATGCGAGAAAGCAATCGGTGCGTCATTTCGATGTGTGAAATGAAACCTGTATCACCAAATCCATCGATTTGTTCTGCGTGTGGATCCACGCACACGATGCGATCCAATTTACCGAGCGCTACAGCCTTGAGCGCTGTGATCAAAATCGGCGGCATAGGAAATTCGTTTGTCTTTCGAATTTTTTTGTCCGATCGACTGAGCGGAAAATACGCCGTGATGATGGTGATGCGCCTTGGCCTGCGACCCGCCAGACATCCGATGAGCCAAATAAGCTGCATCGTCATTTCATAGGTTCCAGGACCGCTTGTGATCACGTAGCAATCATGTCCTCCAACATGATTTTTTCCAAGACCAATCTGCGGTTCCTTATTCACATACGTTTGAAATACCGGATATGCAATATCAACCGGTGTGATGCGACCGTCTGGATATTCTTCCGTCTTTCTCAGACTTTTTGTCTCAATGAGGTCTTTTAGTTCCCTTGCAATGGATTCAAATCCCGGCATGGGAATAAGCGTAAGACCGCCATCGCTACTATGAACACGATTACGAAGCTGTTCTTGACTCAACATCTGTTCCTCCTAAAATGTTTGAGCAACCTCTTTGTAGCGTTTCTCCTCTTCGCTGTCAAACACAATACCTCCCGATCGGGAGGTATTGATTTTAACTGTCCCATTCACTTTCCGAATCGTCCGAATCATCGTCATCATCCTTGTCGTCTTCCTCATCTTCATCCTTGTCGTCATCATCTGTTTCTTCTTCCATGGCAAATGCGCTTGCAAGTGTCATACACAACTATTCTCATTATGAATTATTTCCCTTATTGGGAGTACAATAATGGTAATAGGTCACAAAAAAAAGTGCAAGAGGGGGATTGGAAAAGGCGGAAAGGGCTGAAAGGTTTGAAAGGGCTGAAAGGCTCGGGTACACTCATGGGATATGACAACCGCATTGAAACTTCTTGCTTGGTACAAAAAACATGGTCGAGATTTGGCGTGGCGAAAAACGAGGGATCCGTATCACATTCTTGTAAGTGAAGTGATGCTGCAGCAGACGCAGGTCGATCGTGTAAAATATTTTTATTCCGCATGGCTGAAACAATTTCCAGACTGGAAGCGTCTTTCAATGGCAACAAACGAGGATGTGGTTCGCGCATGGGCAGGACTTGGGTATAATCGTCGAGCACTGATGTTGCGAGATGCAGCACGACACGTTGTCACTCACGGAATTCCGACAAGTCTCGAGGGTTGGCACGCAATCAAAGGGATTGGACCATACACGGCCGCGGCGATCAGTGCCTTTGCACAAAAAAAACGCGTCATGCCTATTGATACAAATATTCGTCGCGTCCTTGGTCGACTTCTCCTCGGCAAACCGTTTCCACAATTAGAAGATGATGATCGAATACAAAAAGTCGTCGATAAATTTCTGCCTCAACAAGGAAACTATTTCGACGCTCCACAAGCGATCTTCGATCTTGCAACGGATATCTGTCAAAAGTCACCGAAGTGTATAGAGTGCCCACTTCAAAAAGACTGCCTCATATCAAAAAAGTTTCTTTCGGGTCGAGTAATCATTCCAAAACAAATGATCAAAAAAGCGATCGAGTCTCATCACGCAGAAAAGCCACACCCGGATAGAATTTATCGGGGAAGAATTTTAAAAGCTGTGAGAGAATCCCGAAACGGATTGCTTATCGGTCGCGTTGGTCACATCGTCGATCAATCATTCGATCGCATTGCAGATTCCAAATGGGTCGAGGCGATGACCAATCGACTCATAAAAGATCAACTGATTGAACATTCACGCGGAAAATTGCGATTAAAAAAATAATTATCCGCAAACGAGGCCGTTGCAAAACTCATCTTTTTGTCATTGCGAGGAGTTCGACGACGAAGCAATCCT
>CAYHWG010000016.1:0-18553 GCA_964360375.1 uncultured Gammaproteobacteria bacterium
AATTCTTTTTATACAACTCACAGATCTTCTTGATCAAAAACAAACAGAGTCTGAAACAACCAAACAAAAAATCGATCTTGAAGCTCTTCAAAAAAAATCTGTTTTACTCTTGCGTCCAATGATTCGAGTCATGGCGCGTCAATTCTTGTTCGTGATTGTTGGATTTATTGCTCTTATTGTTCCCGGAATCATTATGCTTGTGTGGTATGCATTCTCACAAACAGCTCTCGTGATCGACGAGAAAAAAGATATGGAGGCTTTAGCCTTTAGCAAATCCTTAGGAAAAGGTCGATTACTTTGCGTTGGGTATCGTCTCATAGCAGGTCCGTTTCTGGTTGGGTTCATCTTTTCTATTGTGATCATCATTCTTTTCTCTCTCATTTCCATATTCACAGGAACAGACCTCGTTCAAACAATCACAGAAAATAAGATTCCTGCATGGATGAATCTCCTTCAGTCGAGTTTGGAAATTTTTACGATGCCACTTATTGCGATTTATATGGTTTTTTTGTATAAAGATTTAAAAAAGAACCCTCTCGAAAAAACATCGACTGTTGTTGTATAAAAAAATATGCTTGTTCCCGTGATTGGACTTGAAATCCATGTCCAACTGAAAACAAAATCAAAAATGTTTTGTGCTTGTCCCGCACACGATTTTGGTGCTGCACCAAACACGCATGTTTGTAACATTTGTCTTGGGCACCCAGGCACACTCCCTGTTCCAAACAAACAAGCTGTTCGTTTTGGGACGATGATGGGGCTTGCACTCAATTGCGAAATTGCCGAACATTCCAAATTTGATCGAAAAAATTATTTTTACCCAGATTTACCAAAAGCGTACCAAATTTCTCAATTTGATTTACCAATTGCCGTAAACGGCTTTCTCGAGATTAAGGTCGAGAACCCCCCTCCTTCAAAAGGAGGGGTTGGGGGTGGTCGCACACACATACGTATCGGGATCACACGAGCACATCTTGAAGAAGATGCGGCAAAAAACACCCACGATGTAAACGGGAAAACGCTCGTAGATTTCAATCGCGGAGGCACGCCGCTCATCGAGATTGTTACAGAACCAGATTTTAAAAATGCGCAAGAAGCGAAAATCTTTTTGCATGAACTCCGACTCATCGCTCGATACTTAGGAATCTCAAACGCAGACATGGAAAAAGGTCATATGCGATGTGACGCGAATATTTCTTTACGTGAACTCGATCACGAAGGAAATATTGTCGGAGCACGTTTCAATACAAAAACCGAAATTAAAAATCTCAATTCATTTCGACATGTCGAACGCGCGCTTGAATTTGAAATCAAACGCCAAACAAAATTATGGGAAGACGGCACACCCGTTACTGTTTGTACCACACGTGGATGGAACGAACTCAAGGGGGTCACAGAACTTCAACGATCAAAAGAAGAAGCAGCAGATTATCGCTATTTCCCAGAGCCCGATATCCCGCCGCTTGCGCTCGGTGATCTCGCTGAAGAACTGACTCAAAGCATGCCGGAACTCCCAGCAGCGCGTCGAGCACGCTTTGTCGAGGAGTACGGGCTTAAACCATCGGACGCCGCACAAATGTGTGATGACCCAGCTCTTGCAGATTTTGCGGAACAAACCTTCTCTGAACTCCAAGAATGGCTCGGCTCGCAAGAAGGTGATCTTGATTGGGAAACGGAACGACCAAAAATGGCGCGACTTGTTTCCGGCTGGCTCCTCTCAAAACTCGGTGGACTCATGACGGAACGCGGAATCGATATTCGCATCAGTAAAATCTCCCCAGAAAATTTTGCGGAATTTATCACCCTTATTGCCACCACCAAACTAAACGGCACGAACGGACTCAAAGTATTAAACGCCATGCTCGATGATGGAAGTGATCCAACACATCTCATGGAAGACTTAAAACTCGGTACCATGCAAGACGCAGGCGCGCTTGCAGACATCATCGATCGCGTGCTCGCACAAAACCCAAGCGAGGTTGCTCGATTCCAATCTGGCGAAGAAAAACTGATCGCATTTTTTGTGGGACTTGTCATGAAAGAAACCGAAGGCTCCGCGGATCCTGGTCTCACACGCAATCTGATTCTTGTAAAATTGAAATCTTAGCCCAAAAAATACAAAAAAAGCAGTTTTTCTCTTGACAAAACTGCTTTTTTTTGTTGAAATACCTCGTCGTATACCATTTCTGTATATGGCTTTCACAAAAAAGGAGGCTTCGTGGAAGAAGATGCAAAACTGTTCATTTCACTCACAGATGAAGATGAAATCGTTCTGAATTTTCCAGACGGTTTACGTCATTCAACGGGACTCTTCCCGAATGAACAAGAGTACAAAACTGCACAAGCTTACTTTGACACAACAATCGGTCGCAGTATTGTCATG
Source organism: uncultured Gammaproteobacteria bacterium (assembly GCA_964360375.1). Classification (GTDB taxonomy): domain Bacteria; phylum Patescibacteriota; class Patescibacteriia; order UBA9934; family GWF2-40-263; genus XYB2-FULL-45-11. The sequence continues at coordinate 2,384 of CAYHWG010000016.1, forward strand.
CAACTTCGCTCACGCGAAATTTATGACGATCTGACAGAACTGTTGTTGCGCGCTCCAGCTCGTGCGATGATCCAAAAAACCCTTGAACGTCACAGCTCGAAAAAATTCGACGGAACGATGTCCTTGCTCGTATTGGACCTGGATTTTTTCCGCGATGTAAACAATACCTACGGACATACGGCCGGCGACCGTGTCTTGCAATGGTTTTCCCAAATTTTACGAAGTCAAACCCGTGGTGGAGATATTGTCGCACGATGGGGCGGTGAGGAATTCGTCGTTGTTGCATTTGCAAATAAACCACATGATATTGTCGAGCATCGGAATCAATGCAAAGCGTTCAGTGACACAATTCTCACGGAACGGAAAGAATCCATTCGCGCATCAACAGGAACAACAGCGATGAGTCTCGACGATCTCTTCCGAGTCGGTAACATGGTTTCCGAACGCATTCGATCAAGCGCAGAACGCTCCAAATGCTACATCGACAGTGTCGAAATTCAACAAACAGTGACCATCGGAGTCGCTACACAATACATTACACCGGACTGTCCCGTAGATGGGATCTTTAACGCGTTGTTTGAACGAGCGGACGCGGCTTTGCGTGAAGGAAAAACAAAAAATGAACGCAATCGCGTTCATTTGACTCCCCTTCTCTGGCCGAAAGCAAAATCCTAACTCCCTATTTTTGGGGAGTTTTTTCTTTCAAAAACATCTCAATAAGATCAATCGCATTTTTTGAATTCATCACCCATTGAATTTTTACCCCACGTTTTCCGGCGGAGCCGGATCCGGCTCCGCCGGAAAACCATGTCATTTGACGCTTGGCGTAATGCCGTGTATCTTTTTTGATTTCTTCAATCGCGTCTTTAAGAGATGATTGTCCTTCAAGAAATTTACAAACTTGTCGATACCCGATTCCGGTCATGCTTTCAATTGTACAGCCCTGTCTGTCCGGCAGGCGGGCATATTTTTCTTTCAACGATCTCACTTCTGTGACGAGTTCATGCGCGATCATTTCATCAACACGATCATTAATACGCTCATTGAGTATTTCTCGATCCACAGCAATTCCGATTTGCAACACATCGTATTTCGATTCGCCACGAGTTTGTAACTCAGAAAACGGTTTGCCGGTTAACATCGAGACTTCAAGGGCGCGTACAACACGTCGCTTGTTGTCACGATCGATGTGCTCTGCACCGACAGGATCTAATTTTTTATAGGCATGAAATAAATCGCCAAGTGATTTCTGTTCAAGTTCTGCTCGAAGCTTCTCGTCAGACGGTGTCGAAGACAGATCGAGGTTATCAATCACGGCCGAAAGCCACAATCCCGTACCGCCAACAAGGATCGGTACATGTCCACGTTTCAAAATCTCTTCAATCTTTTTCTCAGCATATTCTTTAAACTGTGCAGCCGAATATTCCTCGTCTGGATTCACAAGATCAATTCCCCAATGAGGAACACCTTCGACAAGAAAGGGTTTATTTAAACCAAATAAATCTTCGATTCGATTAAGGGTGCCCACAAGAGGCACCCCTACGTTCGCGTCTGGTTCCGGCTTTGCTGTTCCGATATCCATCCCTCGATAGACCATCCGAGAGTCCACAGAAATGACTTCTCCACCAAACCGTTTGGCAACATCAATACCAAGCGAAGTTTTTCCGTTCGCGGTTGGACCGACAATAGCAATAAGTTTTGGTTGGGTCATACTTTGTTGTCATTGCGAGGAGTTCGACGACGAAGCAATCTTTTCGAGATATGAAGATTGGCAAACAGTAAAAAGATTGCTTCGTCGTCGATGACTCCTCCTCGCAATGACAAAACAAACTAAATCTGCTCCCCCTCAAGGATCCATGTCTCCGCTTTTTTAATCTTCACATTCACAATCTCTCCCAACAATTCTTTGCCTCCCACAAACGTCACGAGTTTCATTTCTCGGGAATTTCCAAAACACATCCCTGGTTGTTTTGCGAGTATTTCTTGAATTTTTTCTGGCATCGCGAGCATTTCGTCTGTGATCTTTGGAGCTTCGTGTCGTTCGACGAGTACACTCACAACCTGGTCGACGTACTTTTGATTTTTTTCACGAACCACCTCTTCCATCACCGCTTGCAATTCATTCCAACGTCGTTTCTTTTCTTCTTGCGTCACATCATCCTTAAACGCTCGTTTTGCAGCGGTCCCAGATCGTTCCGAATATTTTGCTGTGTAGCCGATATCAAACTTCACCTCGCGATACAAGTCGATCGTCTTTTGAAATTGTTCTCGTGATTCACCGGAAAAACCAACAATGATGTCCGTACCAATCGCGAGATTCGGAATCTTCGCGCGCAGTCGAGAAACCACCTCATGAAATTGCTCGATCGTATATCGGCGATTCATGCGACGAAGAACCTCATTATCTCCCGCCTGAACCGGAAGATGAATGAAATTGACGTGTGCCGGAAGTGTCATCGCCTCAATCACCTCATCTGTCATATGAAGCGGATGCGGGGCAGTAAAATGGAGTCGTTTAATCTCCAGAATCTGATTCACCTCCCAAAGCAGGCCAGCAAAGTGATTGTTGTTGCGCGAACCCCCCTCCTTTACAAGGAGGGGCTGGGCCGTTCGAGGCTCTGAGGAGCCCTCAGGTTCTCGAAGAGGGTGGTCGTGTCCTGAGTACGGATTCCCTTTTGAAAAATTCTCAACATCTGACGCAATATAACTGTTCACCGTTTGCCCAAGCAATGTAACCTCGACACATCCATGCAACGCCAAATCTCGAATCTCATCAAGAATATCTTTGACGGATCGATTCTTCTCAAGTCCTCGCGCAAACGGCACCACACAATACGTACAAAACTTGTTACAGCCGGTTTGAATGCTCACAAATGCCTGACGAACCGAATGTCGCTCAGGTTTTATCTTCAGGTAATCTTCAACAAGATCTGCGCTGTTTACCATTTCCGGTCTGAGTTCCCCAATCCATCGCGGTAACTGTCCCATATCGGCCGTTGGAAAATACAAATCCACACTCGGAATTTTTTTGCGAATCACTCCATCACGATCACGTCCTGCCATGCAGCCAGTAATCGCGAGAATTAATTTCGGATTTATTTCTTTTATTTTTTCAAGTTCATGCACTTTACTGAACACACGATCCTCCGCCTGTTGTCGAACGGAACAGGTGTTAATCACGATCAAATCCGCATCTAATGGTTCATCTGTCGAAACAAAACCCAATTGAGCGAGCAGAGCAGACATGCGCTCGGAATCATTTTTGTTCATTTGGCAACCATAGGTGATCAAATGATATTGAGGCGATTTGGACAACATAATGCGACGAGAGTATCAGAAAACATCAAAAAAATAAAGGATATCCCCATATTAACCTAAAAAAGATTGACGAAACCTGTTTTTTTTGCTACTATAATGTAAAATTTTAAAGAACCTCACTTATTCAACTTCTAAAATAGAATTATGTCTCATATCGAAGGAGCTCCAGGCGCAGACGCAGAACATGCGGATTGGAAAGCGCCAGAAAAACCAGAACCAACCGTAGCGGATGCGGAAGCAAGAATATCTGGATCTGTTCCAGAAATTAAAAAACCTGAAAGTGATGAAGAACGATCTCGACGCGAAGGAAGAGCCAGAGACATGGCAAGACAAGCAACAATGCATGGAGGAATCGGAACCTTGGGTGTCCCAAGAAACAGAGATCGAATCGATCGTATTTCTCCTGCAGTTGATACAACCCCTCAACTTTCTGGAGATGATTCAAACACACAAGATGCCTGGGATTCTTTTTCTGACAGTGACGCCCGTTTTGATGCGCTTGTTGCTGCTGGTGTTCCAAAAAATGAAGCGTTACACATGAATTCCGCTATCGATTTAAAAACATGGGCAGAAAAGAAACGAGGATTTTTTGCGAGTATAAAAGATGCATTCAATCCTGTTGATAAAGCAGAGGCATACAATACCTTTACCATAAATAATTCAAACAAAGACAACAAGAGTGGCGGATTATCACAAGAAGGTCGTGATGTCATGAAAGGTGCTGCAGGAAATCGAGCTGAACATTCATCTAACACATCTGGAACCGGAACAAATAAGGAGCCAGGCGTTCGATAATTTTCTAAAGAAAATGCATTCAACAATGAATGCATTTTTTGATACAAAAAAACTCTGAAATTTCAGAGTTAAGCTGCAGTGATTTTGCGCTTGCGAGTCTCTTCTTTGCTTGCAAGCAACATGACGTAGGCACAGATGAAAATGCGTGCGTAGATGTCGAGGTCGTCCAAAGAGACACAGACGCGTTCTTTCATGAGCCATTTGCCTCTTGGAACCTTTTTTTCTGGAATAGGATCTCCTTGGAGCTCAAAAACCAAATCTTTGGTTCGAGCTTGAATCTTGTCTCCACCGATTCCCCAATGACGACTCGCAAGATCTACTGTCTTCTCCAAATCTGCTTCCACACTCATGCGTTTCATCATCTCAGATGACACATCCGCTTCGATTTTCGGAAACGCTTTTGTGAGATGAAGACAGGTCAGACGCAAAACTTGCAACGATCCGTTTGCGGAAACAATCTTTGAAAGAAGATATTCCGCGAGAACAGGCTGTTCGTAGAAAAACTCTTCACAACATTGTGAAAGACGAGGATCGCGTTTTGAAAGAAGAATCATCTTCCCTTTCTGAACTGCGTCCGAACGAACCGCTCTTCGGCTACATCGTTGTTCTTGTTGCTCTCGTTGTTCTTGCGCGATCCGATCGAATTCTCGTTGCGCTTTTGTCTTAAACGGGAGTAGTTTGCCCAAAGATGCCATATCTGTTTCCGTATCGCTTGATTCGGAAACATCTTTTTTGCAAACAAGGTCAATCACGTTACTCGTATCATCTTCGTCGTTCTCAATCAAAAGATGTCGAGCAAACAACTGATTCCCGAGCGAGATGAAAAACCGACGCAAAGCTTGAAACATGACATCTCCTAAAGTTCTCACGAAGAGAACCGTTGTGGTTATGCAGCACGTACGCTCGGATCGACACCGATTCCGATAATCATCGCGTAGGCACAAGCGAATAATCTCGCAAGTCGTTTGCGCACCGGCTTAGTCTGCTTCCTGAATTTCAGGAGTAGCATGATAAGCGTGAATACCATCTTTTCTTTTGCGTCTTTTGAGAACTGATTTGTTACTTGATGAACACGTTTCTCAGAGCTGTCGCAATCAAAACGATTTACCAAATCCGCAGAAATATTTCCTGGCGGATTTGTGGTCGTAGATTGCAATGCGCAACTAAACCATTGAACAAACTCAAGCGAACACCGAAGGGTAATCGCTCGTCTTGTCAAATATTGAACAAAGGCTGGTGAATGACCAAACACACGTTCAAATTCAATTTCGCGCGGATCTCTTGAAAAAAGAGCAACAACAGTCCCCATATTCACCTCCATTTTTAGGAACGATTCAACTTACCATTTTTTCAAAAAAAGTCAAGTGATGTATAATACACGTACTTTACTTTGAATAAAATTATTATGCCAGCCACATCTCGTGATCGAGGAATTCGGGCTCCTGGAGCAATCGCGGAAACGCGAGGATTTTCTGAACAACATGCAAAAACAGAAAAAGAGCTGAGACAATCGCAAAAAAAGGACTACGGTCAAATAACCGAAGCGGTATTAAGTACACTTGATCCAAAAAATCCAGATACCAAGCAGATCGCAGAGTTGCTAAAAAATTCGCTTGTCAAAAACGAAATTCTTAAGTGTGCCGCTCAATTATCGGAAAAAAATCCAGATGCGGTATCCGGCCTTGTCAAACACGTTATTGAAAAAAAGGGAGATATTGAAAAACAACTTGCTAAAAAAGCAAAAGAAATAAAAAGCTTGTCTGGGGAAAAAGCTTATTGGAAAGGAAAATTGAATAAAATGCCGATGTCTCCTGACATAGGTAAAAAGTTAAAAAACATTGAAAGAAACATGAACGCCCTCGATCGTCAAATTCGATCGACCGAAAAACGTTCAATCGATCTAGGTCTTGATCTTATTGATCATAAATATCTTCCAGATACCCTTCGCAATACTCCGGCAAATGATAATCTTGAAGAAACAGAAATCGATGCTGGATCTCATGACGTACGAGATGCAACTCCCGTTCGTCCGATAACTGAGTTGCTTGGCGCACCGCCAGAGATCCAAAACACAGAATCAATTGACATGACTCCATTGCTTGACACGAATCCTCTGATTAAACCAAAAACGGGAGACAGCACCGTTATTGAACCGAGACGTCGTGGAAAAATAGAACAGGAAACAGCTCCACAAGACGATAATGTCTACATGGATGTTTCAGGAGATGAATTAGATATTGCAAAAGGAGAATCAACACTCGTCGAAGAAAAGACATCCGTAGATACTGCGCCAATTCCAGAAGCGTTCAAGGGCCCCGAAATTGATTCTCCTCCTCAGAAAATTCCATCAAAAAAACCAAAAGAAAAAATAGATCAAAATATTACTATAACAGTGCAAGAAGAAGCTCCACCAAGTACTGAACCATCTCCCTATCAAGCACCTCTTGCGCAAAGAGATGCAAATGTGGAACGTATACCAACTTTAGAACGTCACGCGGTCGTTGGCCCACAGAAAATCGATCTTGCCTTAGAACACAATGGGCAAGGGTACGTACTTAAAAATTCAAAAGTGGGTGGAGTCATTCTTGGAAAAGATCGAAATCGCGCTGAACAGTTCTTTCAAGAAGTGGTTTTAAAAGCTGGAAAAACCAAATCAACAGAAGCTTTATCCGATTTGTTTGATGAAATAGGAGATACTGCGTCTGAGATCGAAAATAAAAAAGAAAAAGCAGAAATATTTCGAGAAGGAATGAATAAGGTTAATGAAAAAGGCGAAAAGGAAGATCAGAGCGTTTTACTTGATGCTTGGAACACCTATACAGATGACGAGCTCGCGAAAGATTCTATGGTCGCGTTTGGATTCCCTGAAAAATTCATAGAAGGAAAATCTCTCAAGCAAATCTGGGACACATATCAAAACCCTCCTTTCGGTTCAAAAAAGAAGATTCAAGAAGCAATGAATCGATTTTTAGAAGAAGCTTCTATACAAATAGAGGACGATAAACGCAAAGCAGAAAATAAAAAACGAAAAGATGAAAAAGATTTTAAAGCTCTCGAAACAGTAGAATCCGTCTCGAAAAAATCCATCGCACATGACAGACTCCGACAAAACGCTGAAAAGACAGTAACACCAAAAATCGATTCGCGTATCGGACCAAAAATTCGGGATTCTGTCTTAGCAGAAAAACCTAAACGAGAAACAATTGAACCTACAGAAGAAGAAAAGGTTGAATTCATGAAACAACGAACTGAAAATCTAAAACAAACACGTGAAGATGAGGAATTCATGGAAAGAGCTGAAAAAGCTGAAGCGCTGTTAAAAACAGAACCTCCTCTTGTCGTTATCGATAGAGATCTCGGGCCAGGTGTGCTTGGAAATAACGTAAATGGCGTCGAAACAAGACTTGATCTAACGGAGGATGGAACGTATGTCATGGAAATTCCAGGCGCGGGAGGAAACGTAGAGTTAGGAAAAAATCCGACCATGGCGAAACGTGCCATGAAACGTGCGAAAGAATATATTCTCAACAACCAAGAAGGAATCGGAACACACCTTGGGGACGTGCTTGAAGAAGCGGGAAACCAATTTCTTCTCATGGAAAAAGAAAATGAAGATTATGCGGAAATGCTTGGAGAAGATGCGACAACTATCGAAAATGTACGTACGTTTTACGAAAACACATCATCGCGCGATCGAAAAAAGAATGAGCTTCCGGAATCTTGGGATGAGGTGATGAATCTGAAGCCTTCCTTCTTTAAACGTACATTTGGAAACCCAAAACGCGACAGAAAACAGTTATTCGATAAAATAAAAAGTCTTGCAAAAATTCTCTAAAAAACAAAATACACCCATCGATCAATCGATTCTGGGTGTGTTTTGTTTTTTAGAGACCGTTGAAAAACTCCAAATTGTGTCATTGCGAGGAGGAGTCATCGACGACGAAGCAATCTTTTCTCCAGAAACACAAGGATTGCTTCGTCGTCGAACTCCTCGCAATGACAAAAAGATAAGTTTTGCAAGAGCCTCTTTTGCTCTCTCGAAAAACTCGAGAGAAATGAACAGTTATGTGATGGGATACTTGGATGCTTCAACCGCCTTCGCAACAAGCTCACCCGCTCCAATCATCAAATCTTCGGTTTGTCCGAACACATTCACTTTAAAATCTCCACCGTCTACTTCTTTTTGTCCGATCACGATTGTCCATGGAACTTTCATGGTGGCGGACTCACGAATTTTCTTTCCGACTTTTTCGTTTGAATCGTCGAGTTCGGTACGTATTCCGGCTTCGACAAGCTCAGCTAATATTTTTTCTGCAAAAGGAATAAACACTTCGCTGACCGTTGCAATGCGAACTTGTGCGGGCGCAAGCCAGAATGGGAAGGCTCCGGCGTAATGTTCAATAATCACACCCATGAATCGTTCAACGGACCCGAGGATCGCACGATGAATCATGACAGGTCGTTTAATTTGACCGTCCGCATCATGAAACTCGAGACCAAATCGTTCTGGAAGGTTAAAATCGAGTTGAATCGTTGCAAGTTGCCACTCGCGGCCAATCGCATCTGTTGCAATAAAATCGATTTTCGGACCATAGAATGCTGCTTCACCGATGCCGAGTTCAAAATCCTTCCCCAGTTCTTGCAATAATTCTTTCAAAGACGAAACGGCTTTTTCCCAAACTTCAGCACCGCCGAGATTTTTCTCTGGATGTTCCGGATCGTCGACAGACAAGCGAATGCGTAACGGCATCTGAAATGCCGCATAAAATTTTGTGATGATGTCGTAAATTTTCAAGACTTCTTCTTTTACTTGATCCGGTCTTGCAAACACGTGTGCATCATCTTGCGTAATGGATCGAACGCGCGTTAAACCTTGAAGTTGTCCTGTGTTTTCATCGCGATACACCGTGGTTGCTTCCGCAAATCGTAATGGAAGATCTCGATAACTTCGCATCTTCGACGCATAAATTTGCGTGTGATGCGGACAGTTCATGGGTTTCAAAACGAATTGATCGTCTGTTTTCTTACTCGATACGTGAAAAATATCGTCTGCAAATTTATCCCAATGACCGGATGTCTTATATAAATCCGATTTAGCAATGTGCGGAATCCACACACGAGAATAATAATGTGGCTTCATGAGTGCTGTGACAAATCCTGTAAGCGACTCACGCATCGCTGTTCCTCGTGGTGTGAACATCGGGAGTCCTGAGCCAACGAGTGGTGAATAAGCGAAGAGTTCGAGTTCCGCGCCAAGCTTACGATGATCACGCTTCTTTGCTTCTTCAAGCATAACAAGATGTGCATCGAGTTGTTCTTTCGTCTCGAACGCAAGCCCGTAAATACGCGTCAGCATTGGATTCTTTTCATCCCCACGCCAATACGCCCCTGCAACTTTTGAAAGTTTAAATGATTCCGGATCAATTCCATTCACACCCTCATCGTGTCCCCCACGACAAAGATCCCAATAGGTTCCTGATTTATAAAATGTCAGTGTTTGACCTTCACCCGAGAATTGATCAATCAGTTCTGCTTTATAAGGATTGTCAGGATATTCTTTCTTTGCATCATCAGCTGAGAGTTCAAAACGCTCAAACGACGTCCATGAAGGCATGAGTTCACGCATCTTTTTTTCGATAGCAGGAAAATCTTCTTCTGTCATTGGTTTCGAAAATTCAAAATCGAAATAAAACCCATCATCGATTGCAGGACCAATGGTACGTTTTGTGTCCGGCCAAAGTTCCATCACCGCAGCAGCAAGAAGATGAGCGAGGGAGTGGCGTCTGTGTTCGAGTTGTTCAAGGGTCATAGCATTTGTGTCATTGCGAGCGAAGCGAAGCAATCTTTTCGAAACGAGGCACAAGATTGCTTCGCTTCGCTCGCAATGACAATAAAAAATCAAAATCACCCAGAAACTTTATCGATTCTTGGGTGATTCGTCAACTTATTTCAGCAAAAGATTGATGTGATCTTTAAGATGTGGAACACGCGTGATCCAAAACGGGAAAAAACGCACCTCAACGGAGGAAGCAAAATCGTCTTTCAGTAAAAGATCTTTCACTTCTTGTTCCGATAATCCCACAAAACGACTTGCATCAAGCAGTTTACTTGTCCGTGTGGCGATAAGATTGCCCTCCAAATGGGCGTGTAAACTGGCTGTTTTTTGTTTTTGATCCACATGTTCAATTTTCACGGTCGTGGTCGTCACATCCGTATCTGCAATATCCTGACCTTGACCTACCCCTTCATATACATGCTTTGCCATCAGTTTTGTTAATGTCACTTTCTCATAAAATACCCCTGTAATGGAAACCGTCAATGTCACCTCAAAAGACTTAGATTCTGTCTCCGGTTTAATGCTTGTCTTTTGGTCTGTAATTTTTGCCGTAAACTCCTCACCGTCAAACGTGCCACCAGATTGCGCGCGCAACATATCTTTTGCATCTTGCACAATTTCTTCTTGCGTTGTTTTTATCGCAGCATCCAATTCTTCTTTGCTCACAACAGCAATGGCTTGTTCTCCACCCGTGAACGCCACAGTGCTGTCTGCATAAATAGAAGCCTGTTTCACCGGACTCAAACCAGGAATCGTAAAGTGTGATGCAGGGATGTTTCCGCTTGCTCCAATTTTATCAGCATACACAGAAGCAACAACAGAACCATTCGCGGGCACGATCACGCTTTTTTCAAGACGAAACAAGACACCCTCTTTTGACAAGAAACGTGTCGTTGCAACGAGTGATTGTGAGATGGAAGTTTTATTTGTAATCGTTAAATTTCCTTTTGCGAATCCTTCTATTTTTTTTGCTCCAGTGCCTGTTGGAATAAACGTTTTTGTTTTATGCAATGTACCTGTCACAACCGCACCCTTGACATCCGTCGGATTAACAGGGTTCACAGCTGTTTGAACGATCAAATCTGAGGTGAATGGTTTTTGCATCGGCGTGACCAAAATCGTTGCCTCAACGGTTGATAAATACACAACGATCACAAGAACGATAGACACAACAGCAATAAACGCAAGGGCAATGCGGCGATATAAGACGAGCGAAACATTTGTGTTTGACACAACAGGCTCATCATCTTTTTCCGATGAACGCACAGAGAGACGATGAACCGGTACTCGTTTTTTTGCAGCGGTTTTTTTGATGGCCATAGCACGTTTATTGTAACACATTTTATTTTTCTAACCCAACATTTTGTGTTCCGACAATGCTCGCAAGTTCGCGTAACAATCCTTCTGTCGAACTCACACGATATTCTGTTTCAATACAACGCACACTTCCACCAGATTCGACAAGCAAACACACAGGTGTTGCACCGGGTTTTTCAAGAAGAAGTGAACGAATCGCTTCAACCATTTCCGGTGTAGATTTCCCTTGCAATTTGATGTTCAGTGTTTCACGATGCGGAACTTTGACAAGATCTTTGTCTTTAGGTGATGAGCCGACATGAACCTCACTTGGATATTCTAACCAATTTCCTGCTTTCACCATTTCCGCCACCTGTCCGACATTGTCATCATCTACAAGCATAAAACTGTTTGCGAGCAACTTTGGTTCCTCCCCTTCTCGTTTTGAAACTTTCGCGGAGACGAGTAAAATTTTTCCATCGACCAAAATATCTTTCGTTTTTGGATACACTTTTGGAAAAACAATGACTTCCGTCACACCCGTCATGTCTTCAAACGCAACAAAAGCCATCGGATCACCTTTTTTTGTGACAATCGGTTTCACGATTCCAACAATTCCACCAACATACACAAACGCTCCATCTTTTTGTGCGGCAATATTCGCACAATTAACAAGAAGTCCTTTCATCGCCTCATGAATCTTTGCGTACGGATGACCGGACACATACAGACCCAACAATTCTTTCTCCCACGCAAGTACCGCGTTCAACTCCGCGGGAGCTGTTGGTCTAAGGACAATGGATGAAACCGCATTCGACGAACCTCCTCCAAATAAACTTTGTTGATTGTTTAGTTTTTCTTTTTGAATATTTTTATTGTGCAACAACAATCTGTCGAGATTCTCAAGAAGCTGATTCCGTTCACCAAATCGATCAAGCGCTCCGGTTTTAATCAGTGCCTCAAGAGATTTTTTGTTAAACGCTCTGTGTGCAACACGACCGACAAAATCTTGAAGATCTTTAAAATCTCCGTTTGCTTTTCGTTCGGAGAGAATCGATTCGATCACTTCTTCGCCCAAATTTTTAATCACAAGCAAACCGAAACGAATATGTGTATCATCAAGATAGGTGAAATTCTTGCGCGATTCGTTAATGTCCGGCGGCAAAACCTCAATCCCCATGCGTTTACATTCTTTCACTGCTTCCGCAATCTTCTCCAAATCTCCCGATTCCGCGGTCATGAGCGCTGTCATGTATTCCGCCGGATAGTTCGCCTTCATAAACGCCGTTTCATACGCAACCATCCCATAACTCGCTGCGTGCGATTTGTTAAAACCGTAGGCAGCAAACGGTTCGATGAGAAGCCATAACTCTTTTGCTTTCTTTTCCGAAAGTCCGTGCTCAATAAAACCCTCGTGCAATTTGATTTTTTGCTTTGCCATTTCTTCCGGAATCTTTTTTCCCATCGCTTTGCGAAGCTTGTCTGCTTCAAGCCACGAGTATCCCCCAAGATGAATCGCAATCAACATGACGTCGTCTTGATACACGATCACCCCGTGCGACATGCTCAAAATACTTTTCATGCGTGGATCAAGAAAACTCACCGCGGAGGGATCGTGTTTACGTTTGATGTATTCCGGAATGGATTCGATCGGACCCGGACGATACAGGGCGACCATCGCCATAATATCCTCAATACGCGAAGGCTTGAGCTCCATGAGATATTTTGTCATCCCGTCACCGTTTAACTGAAACACGCCCATCGTGTGACCGCTTGCAAGAAGCTCGAATGTTTTTGCGTCATCTGTTTTTAATCGATCAATATCGATCACGACATCTTTTGTTTTTTTCACAAGCGCGACCGCGTCTCCCAAAATAGATAGGTTACGAATTCCAAGAAAATCCATCTTCACAAGCCCTGCGGCCTCGACGGCTTTCATTTCATATTGCGTAATCATTTTTCCTTCGCGTGTATCGATTTGAAGAGGGGTAAAATCCGTAAGCTCGGTCGGTGAAATCACAACCCCTGCGGCATGAACAGAAACGTGACGCGCACAACCCTCAATTTGTTTTGCAAGATCAATCGTGCGTCGAACATTCGCATCGGTATCGTATTTCTTTTTGAGATCCGGCGATTCCTCAAGCGCACGCGTCAGAGTCATAGGAAATCCTTGCGATCCCATCGGAACAAGTTTAGCGATCTCATCGACAAACGCATAGAGAAATCCGAGCGATCTTCCGACATCACGTACGGAACCGCGCGCAAGCATGGTTCCAAACGTACAGATTTGCGCTACTTTTTCCGCTCCGTATTTTTGACGAACGTAATCCAACACTTCATCGCGACGGTTATCCGCAAAATCCGCATCGATATCAGGGGCAGATGGACGTTCCGGATTGAGAAATCGTTCGAACGGAAGCTGATACAAAAGTGGATCGATCGCGGAAATATCCGTCGCGTATGCTACGAGCGATCCAGCGGCAGAACCACGTGTCGTTGTCACAATTCCATTTTGACGCGACCAACTTAAAAAATCTGACACAATGAGAAAGTATGGACAAAATCCTTTTTGGTCGATGATGTCGAGTTCGTAATTCAATCGATCAATTTGTGTTTGCGAAAGCTCTTCGACTTTTTCTTTCAACCCGTTAAATGTTTTCTCCGTTAAAACTTCCCGAAACGTTTTTCCTTCTGGAATTAAAAATTGTGGAAAATTCCATTTCCCAAGATCAAGTGTCACCGTGCAACGGTCAGCGATCTTGCGCGTATTTTCAATCGCCTCCGGAACATCCGCAAAACGATCCATCATGTATTCACCGGAAACCATCGACGCATCGTAATCGTATTGTTGCAGTCGATCAAAATGCTCAAGCGTTTTTCCCCCTTTGATACAATTCAAAATCTTCCACGCTTCCACATCACCCGGTTTCAAATAAAAAGTATTCTTTGTCGCAACGACCGGAACATGCATCTCGCGACTGAGTTTAATCAATTTTGCATTCGTAGCTTCTTGTTCTGCAATTTCAGGACGATCGACAAGCTCGAGATAAAAATTTCCTTCTCCAAAAACTTCCACATACCAGCTAATCGCCGCGCGCGCTTCGTCGAGTCGATCAAGCTTCAACAACGCATCGATCTCTCCGTACACACCACCGGAAAGCGCAATTAATCCTTTTGTATGTTTTTGCAAAACGTTTTTATCAATACGCGGCTTATAATAAAACCCTTCAAGAAATCCGATGGTCGAAAGTTTGATTAAATTCAAATACCCCTCATTGGTTTCAGCAAGACAAACGAGTCGCAACGGTTTTGTATCAATATGCGCGCGTTTTAATTTTCGATCTTCTGAAGCAAGATAAAAATCAATTCCAATAATGGGCTTCACGCCTGCATCCATCGCCTTCTGATAAAACTCAATCGCCCCATACATCGTCCCGTTATCCGTAATAGCAACCGCATCCATCTCCATCCCCTTCACATGCTTCAAAATCTCCTTTGTTTTTGGCAAAGCTTCAAGCAAAGAGTAGTGCGAATGACAATGCAAGTGGACAAAAGGTGAGGGCATATTGTTGTGTCATCCTGAAGGAGGAGTCATCGACGACCGAAGGATCTCTTCGGCTGAAGATTACCATGGACGGGATTAGTTGACAAAACGTTATTTTCTGATATTCTCAACAGTCGAGACTCAACTCATCGACATAGGGAGACAAACGTGAAGCAACGTATTTATACCCATCTTTTCATGATTTTCGTGGCTACCCTCAGTCTCTGCACGATCAGTGCATGCAATGCATGCGACACACCGAGCGAAGCGCGCAAAAAAAACCTTCAGGAATATCAATTTGAAGGTATGTCTTGGAAAGATATGAGCAAGCGAGAACTTCTGGTTCCGCCCGGAAAACGGGTTGTAACATTCTCCATCGACAATAATGACGGGACCTTATTTGTAACCTACATCGTACGCCCACTGTCGGAAGGCGAGCAACCAAAAACGTACGATGTATATCGACAATATTTCGACGATCCCCGCATCATCAATACCTTCAAACTCGTCGAGCAAGCCGCTCCTTCCCAGATTAAATAATCTTACTCAAAGCGCCCACGCGCTTTTTTCTTTTTTTGAAATTTGCAATCCGTATCCAATTTTGTTAGGCTTTATGTAATAGAACCATAGCGAGTTTCCCCTTGCGTCATTCTGAGCGAAGCGAAGAATCTCCTGTTTTATACTTATGTTTCTGAAACGAAGAGATCCTTCACCCCGACACAAACGTCGGGGTTCAGGATGACACAGAAATGAGATTTATTTTTTCACTAAAATTAAGTGAATTGATAAATAACTCACAATCAGTTCACATCTCTCAATTTCTATGAAAAATACTTCCTATACCATTTATATCGAGCAAGACGAAGATGGAATGTTTATTGGGAGCATTCCTTCCGTCCCGAGCTGCTATGCGGATGGTAAAACACAAAAAGAAATGCTCAAAAACTTGGAGCAGGTTTTAAAATTGTGTTTGCGAAATTCAGATATAAAGTCTTTCGCAAAAACAAAATTTGTCGGCATTCAAAATGTCGAGATCTATGCCTAAGTTAATTTCGATCAAACCGAAACGACTTGTCACAATTCTTCTGCTCCTTGGATTTGAAACACGAGATGCGGAAGGTTCGCATATTTTCTTTAAACATTCCGACGGTCGAACAACCGTCATCTCCATGCACAATCGAGAAATGAGCAAAGGACTTTTAAGAAAAATTCTGCATGATGTACGATTAACGGTTGAGGAATATGACAAATTAAGAAAATGATCTCTGTTTATTTGAAGATCATTTTTATTTTCGTTTTATCTTAACGCCGACTTATATGACCTCCACCGCATCCATCTCCATCCCCTTCACATGCTTCAAAATCTCCTTTGTTTTTGGCA
>CAYHWG010000017.1:0-18212 GCA_964360375.1 uncultured Gammaproteobacteria bacterium
GCTAATCTCCTAGGTCGGCGTTAAACCCGGCGCGAGGGTTCAAATCCCTCTCTCTAATCACATTCCATCAATGAATCAAAAATTCTTGAGTGGGAACAATCGAATTCCGATTCGACAGACATTGCTTAATAAGATATTCTTCACCAGACTTCTTATAGATGTATAACCAATCATAAGCATTGACGAACGTTTTCTTCACCACATATCCCTTCGAATTTGAATGGATTCTACGAAGAGCAACTTCTCGGACACTGCAATATCGAACTTGTACGCGAACAAGTTTTGTTCCAATATCGACAATGAGATCGTATGGTGCGGATTCAGTAATTGGTAAAGCAACGTCGTATCCCATTGCGGTAAATTTAGCGATCGCTTGCGCAACCGCAATATCACCTTTTCGTTGAGTGGTTCTCATAAGAAGTTTTGAAAAATAGTGCGTTCATTGTAACAAATTTACGGAGAGGTGCTCGAGTGGTTTAAGAGGATAGTCTTGAAAACTATTGTACCGCAAGGTACCGCGAGTTCGAATCTCGCCCTCTCCGCCAGAATAAACACAAACACGGAGAGATACCCAAGAGGCTGAAGGGGGGAGATTGCTAATCTCCTAGGTCGGCGTTAAACCCGGCGCGAGGGTTCAAATCCCTCTCTCTCCGCCATAAAAAATCCGAATATTCTCGGATTTTTTTCTTTCGTTAACCTTTTGCGATCACGAATCCCCAGATCTCTTCCACTCCCGCTTCTTTGAGACATTTTGCCGCCGCGTCCATGGTGGCTCCGCTTGTAAAGACGTCATCACTAAGCAAAACGTGTGTCGGAAGATCGATCACATTTGGATGGATCTGAAAAATTCCATCGAGGCTACCGATCGAGCGAGAAACATGTTTTTGTTTTGCTTGCGGTTTTGTTTTTTGTGTGCGAACTAAAAGTTCGTGCATCGGTGACAAAAATAATTCTGAAACCCAGATCGATACAATTTCGGCTTGATCAAATCCGCGCGATCTTTTACGTGTCACATGACTCGAAACAGGCGACACAACAAATGTTTCCATGGAAGGCTTTAAACGATGTGCAGATTGCATGAGCCAACGCTTCAACACAAATTCAACAGATCGATCACCATCATATTTCCACTGTCCAATCGCCTGACGCACGATCGGATTTCCATAAGGGGCGTAGCAAACAAGTCCGTCAAGAAATGTATTTTGTCGACAGGTTTCACAGGTTCGATCGGATCCTTGTTCGCCGCAAAATGGACAAGAGGCTGGTCCTGGTCTCCATATCCAATTTTGCATGCAGCTCAAACAAAAAATTTGCCCCTCGTGACCACACGAAAGACAAAATCTTGGGAAGAGTGTCTCTAGCGCCAAACGGCAGAATCCACTTTCCATACGTCGAACTCCTTTAAAAATGTCAGTTCCAAATCTTGATATTTTACCGATGTGTTCTGTGCGGAATCTTTTTCTTCCGAACGCTGTGTGGTAAGAACAATCGTTGCGGTCCCAGCTTTCTCATCACTCTTTTTGACCGTCACAGTGAGAACACGTGTTGTGACTCCATAAAATCCTTCCGGAGCTTTTTTTTGTTCGAGCGATGTTTTTGTTGCTTCTCCAAATGATTGTGACATAAGCGGAATCACATCACGAATATTTTGAAAATTCGCTTGGTTGGAATAACTTCCATAACGTTCCGCAAACATTTTTGCAAACGCGATCAATACGGAGGATCCGTTTCGTGTATCGTTTTCTTGTTTTAAAATTTGATTGGTTATTACCGGTGCGGGAGCTAACTCTACAACAGGTGCGACAACAGGTTGTTCCACGGGTTTTTTCGAGCGAAAAAATAATGTCATGATGATAAACACGAGAAATAAAATAATCGCAAGCGAGATGATCACGATCCATGTTACGCGTTGTCTAGGAGTCATCATACATTTTTACGAAGCAAATGAATCACGAATTTTTTCCTTTTCTGCTTGTCCAGCTGATTCTTGTGCGAGTAACGCATCTGCGGCGCCCACGGCTTCCGCCGCCATTTTTTCGGCTTCGCGCAATTCTTTTTGATCTGAATTTTCTTCAGATTCTAACTCTGCGGCTTCCTGTTGTTCTTGCGCCTCTTGTTCCTCTTTTTTCTCCGCATCCTGTTTAGCCGTCATCGCTTTTTTCGCTTTTTCCATTTCAAGAAGCTGTTGTGGATTTGTGGTGACAATCTGATCTTCTGTGTAGGAAGCAACAATTTTGATCGCCGCATGTTTTTGACCCGCAAAGAAAATTCCTTCTCCCACCCCAGATTCAAGGAGTAAAAACTTTTCCCCATCTGTGAGATTGAATGTTTTTACAACGCGATCCACGCCCGAAGGAGATTGTTTCAGCAAAAATTGAATCGCAGAGTTTGTCACGATTGCTTGACCGTATGGGGATCCGAGAAAATCCGCAACGTCTTGTGTGATGGTTGTGACGCCAAGAAAATATTTTCGCGCACGTTTGACGAGCGCAAAAATAAACTTTGCAGATTCCTCTTGTTGCATGAGCCACCACGCTTCGTCGATCACCAAAATACGTTTTTTTCGCTCTGATCTCACGACGTTCCAAATATAATTCACGATCGAATAAATCGATACAGGACGAAGTTCATCTTCTAAATCACGAACGGAAAAAACCACGAATTGGTTGTTCATCTGTACCGTTGTTGGTGAATTCAAGAGTCCTCCAAACGTTCCGTCTGTATATTTTTTCAAACGTGCAACAATATTATCCGCCCCTTCCATCCCTTCAAGGACATCCTGAAAATCTTGCATGATGGGAGATTCTACATCTGCAAGACTCTTTGTATCCGGTGTAATATCTTTTTTCGCGTATGTTTCAATCAACGCACGATCCAAAATAGAATCTTCTTCGGGAGTGAATCCTAATTTACCTGATTCCCCAATCGGCACACCGATCATGATACGCAACAACCCTTTTAAGGTGATGACCGCACTACGAATCACATCTTCAATGCGTGTTTCATCTCCGATCGCACGTGGTAAATCAAACGGATTCACCTTCGCGTCCGACGCAAGAGACATGTTGATATACGTTCCACCAACCGCGTCTGAGAGATGATTGTATTCCATTTCCGGATCAATGACGATCACATCGACTCCCATCATGAGTGAGCGTAAAATTTCGAGTTTAATGGCGTAAGACTTTCCAGCTCCGGACGTTGCAAACACAACCGAATTTGCATTTTGTAAACTGAAACGATCAAAAATAATGAGCGAATTATTATGACGATTCACCCCATACAGAATGCCGTTGTCTGAAGACAGATCAGAGCTGATGAACGGAAACGATGCCGCAATCGGCGACGTATTCATGTTGTAGGTGATCATGAGCTCATCGTTTCCAAGAGGAATGGTTGAATTGAATCCTTGTTCAGTTTGATAATATCCACTTTTTGAGTAAATCAATTTTGTTCCAAAAATAGACTGGACTTCTTGTGTGAATTTTTCCAATTCCTCAGGGCTTTTTGCGTAAATGGTCACGTAAAACGCAAATTGAAAAAAATGTTCGATTCCTTGCGTAAGGGCATCACGCAGTTCCTCGATGTCTCGCAAGGCCGTCTCCGCCATCGGATCACGTGGAGCACCTTTATCCGCATCTCCCATGATTTTTGCTTCAAACAATCCCACTTTCTTTTGCAATTGTTTCAAAACAATTTCCGGTTTCAGTGGATAAAAAAACATGCTGACGTCAAATGTTTTATTGAGTCCGATGATGGGACCGGACCAACCAAGACTGATATGTCGCGGATAGGTGACGATAAAAAGCGTGCGAGCATACACGCCTGACAATCGTAAAAATTTTGGATTGCTTTCAAACGATGCGGGCGAAATGAGATCTTTAATGGTGACAACTCCACGACGATAAATACGCTCTTCTTCAAGGAGCGTTTTTTCTTTCGAGAGTTTTTCGAGATCCGGTTGAACCGGTTGCGGTTTTTGCGGAACACTCGGTTGCATCGATTTTTGTAAATCACCTATGTTGATAGCCATACGAAAAAATTACTCATGTTGAATCTGACTTACGTCCGTCATACGTTCTGTGTCAAATAAATCCGGATTGTACACCTCATAATAAAGTTCGATGAGACTCTGTGTATCCAAACGAACGGATTGAAGACCCATACTGTTTAATTCGCCCTGTAGCAATTCCGCACGTCTCGACACTTGTTCCAAACGATCCCCCAACTGTTTTTTATTTAACTTTGCCGCATTGATAGGCGACATCGCTTCTGACAGACGAGAGAAAAATCCTTTGCGTTTGTTTGTGATCGGATCGTATGGTAACACGACGTAAAAACGTTTTTGCATGATTTGGCCAAGCTCAACGAGTTCGCCAACAAACGTACGATAATCTCCGATCTGTGCACGCAACAAATCATTGGTGGTCTTTTTTTGTTGATCGGAAAGTCTTGTGAGGTACCCATCAATGTTCATTTTTCGAGATTGAACCACGACTTGAATCGGAAACTCGAGTCCGTTTAAAAAAGACATGTACGCTTGAATGATCGCTTCTTGTTCATCACCCGATTTCAACGCAAAATTAATGCTGGAAACCAAAAGCACCGCGCGAACCGTTCCGTCATTCAAAATGACCATATCATCGCGAATCTCCGCGATATCAAGATACTGCTGGGTCGATGGCCCCGGTTTTGATTTTGCTAGTTGTTTTGATTGCATTTCGGGCATAGGAAAAATTGCTTGATGAATCGATTACGATTCCTCTGGTTTATACACACCGCCCGTGTTTACCACCAAAGATATTTCTTGCAAACGGGAAGTCCCCGCATAATTTTTTCGCACAAACTTTACGGTCGGCGGAGGAATATCAATCTTCATGTAATCTCGAAGCATTGCATCAGAAACGGTTTTATCCCACACGCGCAAACGAGGTTTTTTAAACGTTTGAATGATGTTCAAAATAAAAAAATGAAACGGTTGACCGTTGATGCGTGTAAACGCGATGATTCCTCCGCAAATCAAAAAAGGAATGGCAATAATTAAAAAAGGAACAAACGGCAACAATTTAAACGCCAAAAAATCGACAAGTCCGACAACCATTAAAATCACAAATTGCCTGGCCGTAACCGGCCCGAAAATGGTGTCTTCTGATTCAATAAATTGTGGCACGACAAATTGTTGTGGCATACATGCATTCTATCAGAAACGAAGCAGACTGTTTAATTGCAAAATCGCAGATAGCTCTTCTTTGGATAAAACAAGCTCACCAGATTTTTCCTGAGCGCGTCTCGCCTCTTCAAGAGGTATTCCCTCTTGCATAGAGGTGCGGGCAATTTTTAAATACATTTGGTAAAGTGGCGACGACTGCCATGCGCGAATGGCCTCCACTTTTTTTTCATAGCCTTGATCTTCTACCAAGTCCACTTGATCTTTCAATTTTTCCGAAGCGATCATCGGATCTTTTGCGAGACGACGAAAATCCGTAAGGGTCATAGCTTGCAATTCTTCGATCGGACCAGAAAGACGACGAACAAATTTGACATCAGACATGTCGGGTCGTGTAACAGCTTGTGGCGGTTTTGGCGTAATAGGTTTTGCTGATTCGATGACAGAACGCACTTTTGCTGTATCAATTTTTTGCTCACGCATGTGCAATGCCTCTGCTTGTGAGACAGCGCCGCTGACACGCGATTCTGTCGGAGCTATTGGAGACGCATGAGCATCCGGAATTTTCCCGGTCATGGCAACGTATCGTTTTGTCATCGATTTTTCTTCTTGTTCCGCAAGCGTTTTCTTTTCCTGTGCACGAACAGCTTGAGTGTCGACAATGTTTTTTCGATCATCCTCCACTTTTTTTGCAAATATCTTTTGAAATGACTCCACTCCGTTCTCAATCGATTGCATCATGTCAGACAATTTTCTCCCAGACACACCGAGTCCTCCCGCATCCACAGATTTTTCCAATAACACTTGCGTATCCACGGCCGTTCGCACTTCTCGCAATCGAGATTCTACAATTTGACGACAACGATCTCCCAATTTCTGATCGTCAAACCGCATGGAGTCAATCGAACAAACTTTTATAATCATCTCTTCAACCGTCACTGGAACATCCACGGATTTTTCCAATGCTGCTTGCTTTTTTATCTTAATCTCCTCAATTTCTTTTTCATCTGTTTCAGAATATGCATCCGGTTTGGACGGTTTGTTTATTGTCTGAACCTCTCGAAGATCCACTGCTGTCTTTACCACTTCGACAGGCTTCGTGCTGATAATTTTTTTTGGAATCACGATCGGTTCTGCAAGTTCAACAGGAATCATGATGTTTGGTTTCGATTCGCTCGAAACAAGGATTGGCACCTGCCTGCCGGCAGGCAGGTCAAAACCCTCCCCAACATCTATCCCGCCAATTTCTTTCACAAATTTTGTTCCTCCTTTCTTCTCATCAAAATAATCGAGGAGATTTTCGGCATCTTTTTTTTCAAACGCAAGACCGCCAACTTTTTCTGAACGCATCATGTCTTCAACAACACGTCCGTGATTTGCTGGATTCTGCAAATACATCAAGAAAAAATTTTCAAGTCGATTCTCAAGATGAGAAGGCATTTCCCCCGGAAGTTGTAAAACAAACCCATGAACAAATGATTCTGCGGATACACCTTTCTCCACCACTTCCGGCAGTACACTCAAATCTCCTCCCCATTTTTGAATCCAAGAACGCACATCACCGATCACTTCTGCGACCGGCAACAGTCGAGCTTCCGCGAGCTCAACCGCTGCCTGTTTTGCTGTCACATCATCCAAACCGAATTGTTGTGTTAATTCTTTTGGCAAATCCGCAATCGATATATCCGATCGTGTGATATCCTCCGCGAGATTCATCACAGAAGACACTTCCGATTCCTCAATATGATATTTTTTAACAAACTCCTGTGCAAACTCAACCGCACCGACATCACTCAAGAAATCGAGAACATTTTCAGGTAATACTGTGAGGTTTGTATCCATAATGACAAATCAATCATGTCACATTTTATTCTCCTGAAGTCTGATCAAGATCGATACCATACTTTGCAAATCTCTCTTTTCTTTCTTTGATAGCCTCTGTTTCAGCTCTTTTTGCCAACTCAACCACTTCTTTTTCCGCCGTTTCTTTTAAGGCCTTAGATTCTGCGTCCGCTTTTGCTTTTTCTTGTGAAACTTTCACATTCTGATTTGCTGTTGCGCCTTTTTCAACAGCTGTATTTACAATCGTTAATTCTGTATCCACTTCTTTTAATTCTCCTTGTGATTTCTTTGTAAAATCTTTTAATCTTGGATCATCTTCTGATCTTTTAATCTCTCCTTCCAACTTTATTTTCTTCTCTTGAAGACCTGCTTGTTTTGTTGTGAGAGAACCTACAATCGCATCACCATTGCCTGCCATTTTTTGTTCAAGTGTCGCTTGAATTTGTACTTTTCGAGCATTGTTTTCAGATTTTTCTTGATCGGTGCCACCAAATTTATCAAGATCCTTTCCGTGATCTTCTTCATTTGCTAATTTTTTTGCAATATCTTCAACTTCTTTTGAATCGTTCTGCAATTTCTTTTCTTCATCTTGTTTCTTTTCTTCTTTTGTTTTATCTAACACTCCACCTGTAAACGAAACATCTTTTCGTTCTCCTGGTGGAACCTCTTTTTGTTTTTTCTTTCCACGATTATCAACCGCCTGCATTTGCAACCCAAAATTCTCATACGCTTTTTGCGTCTCTTTTGATGCGCCTGGCTTATTATTTGCTTTATGCAAAACATCTTCCATTCTTGAACGAAGCTTTTTGCTTTCTTCCGAATTTGGATCTTTTCTGATCGCACTTGTCGCCGCATTCAATCCGCCTTTCTTTGAAAGTTCTTGAGCAAATATTGCACTCGTCTTGTCATCGTCCATTGCACCTTTAAATAGTCCATCATTCATGAGACCGAGCGCCTTTGGATCTTTTGCAAGTCTTCCAGCAGCTTCCGGATTATTTTGTAACATCTTTGTCGTTCCGTGCGTTGCAAGATTCTCGGTTGAGACGTTTGATAATCGATCTGCACTCATGCCTTCATACACAGATCCACGACCACCTTTCAAAGCGGCACGTTGTTCATTTGTTCCAATAAGTCCCTGTTCCATCGCCTCAAGACCATTCATCTTTTTCCCGTCTCTTGTTTCATGAATAATACCTTTCAACTGATCTTTAATCTTTCCATCTTTATCATCCGCAAGAGCCATGGAACTAATTTTAGCCGCATCCATCGAATTATTTATTTTTCCAGGCGCTCCAACTTTTTTCTGATACGTATCGAACTTTGCCGCCAAGGCAGGATTGCCTTTAAGATCTTTTTGAAAATTTGGACCTAATCGCTCCATGAGTTTTTTATCATCACCCGATTCAATCATCGCATTCATGGATTTTTCATCACCAAAAGCATGACCCGCCAAAGCCTCGAGATCTTTTTTAGAACTTGGAGTCGATGGCTTGCTCAAAATATCTTTCATGAGCTCGCCTTTATCCTCAGAGGAAAGATTTTTAAATTTGTCTCCGTGTGCAGCAACTTTATCCGCACGTCCTTTAGATTCCATGTTCGCTTTCTCCAATAATTTTGCCTTCTTTTCAATATTGCCGGTTTTGCTCGCTTTATCCCGATACGCTTGTTCTTTACTGCGTGAATACATGTCGTCTATTCCTGTCTTGTTTGCAATTCCCTTCACAGCTCCTTTTGTCATACGACCACCAAGACGCAAACCGCCCATTCCAAGTTTTGCACCCATTTGTGCCGTACCTTTCACCGCATTTACCCCTAAATTATTAAATGCTCCTTTTTCAATTTGGTCGCCAACAAATCCACCCGCTCCGGCACCCACACCTTTTGCGGCTTCAAAACCGGCGTAAAGCATGGCAATTGCGATCACAAAACTGATAAGATTATTCATCTCAAACGCTTTCGTGACAAAACCTCCAGCTGTGAGGGCTCCCGTTGAATCACCGGATGTGATTCCAGAACTATCTGCGATTTTTCCTGCACCCGCAACAACGAGTGTAAGCCACAAAAAAAACGTCAACACAGGACCAATCGCAATCAAACTTGTAAATTTCTTCCACCAATCCGCATACGCGGAAGATTTAATGATACCTTCCGCACCTCCCGTACCTCCAATAAACCAAGCAATAGGGGAAATAACGATCAACACCCAAAGCATGACGATTCGATAAACCAAAATGGTGAGTAACATGCACATGGTTCCAAAAACAAACGCGGCCATAAAAACACTTGCAAGAGCAGAGGCAAACCAATCAAAAACTTGAACGCCTTGTGCATTAGAATCCGTAGCCGCTGTTTGAAAAATACTTGCGTTTGGACTAAGTGCGTAAATATCGCCCATACCAAACATCTGGATGAAGTTTCCGGCCGCAATCTCTCGAATTGCATTTGCAAATGTAAGCATGATCACTTGACCCAAATCGATCATAAGTCCACAGAGTGTTTTTGAAAAATTGATGAGAATCGCGAACAGCATGAGATGGACGATTTGCTGTTGCCACTTAAAACGTTGCGATCCGAAAATGGTTCCAAAAGCAATTGCAATGAGGACAATCACAAAAAACATGTTGACGGTGTCTCGTACAATCGCCCATCCATTTGAGACAACAGGTGACGTAGAAAATTGATTGTAAAGCATGATCGGAATCAAAATATCAATAACCGCAACAATCAGTTTTGAGATAACCACCGCAACCGTGAGTGCAAAATTCGCGAAAAATAAAATGATTTTGTCAAAAATACTTTGAGAACCACTGTCTTGAGGTTGGGCCGGAGGGGCAGTCGCTGCTTTATCTACAGGTTTTTCTGCGAGAGCAGCAGGAGGAGGAGCAGCTGCTGCTGGTGTAGAAGTTGAATGAGACCCCGCACGAACTTGAAGTGGCAAAAGAGAAAAAAATGCGACAATCATGAAACAAATAAAAAGCCCCGCAAGGCCATTCTTGCGTGACACGATTTTTTTCAATCGCAAAGATATTTGCGGCATAGTTTGTGTAAAGTATAACATAAAGACCGTTGAAAAACTAAAAAATTTATCCGCATTTATTCCCTGAGCCTGTCGAAGGGTGCGGAATCAAGGAAATCCGTGACTATCTTCACAGCCTTCGACAAGCTCAGGCAATAATTTGAGAGTTTTTCAACGGTCTCACATAATAAAAAAATCCCCGCATGAGTCCATGTGGGGACAGAAGTAACATTATTTCAATTGTGTATTCTTGGTAAAACCATTTCCGGCAGGTTGAAGTCCGTTAGACACATTCCACGAAACGCGCAACAACCATTCTTCCCAAGACGTGTTATTTTTTTTAAGTTGACACAAAGGGGACCCCTCGTAACAAAATGCGGCACCTTGCCACCAATACCAATTGGTCATGTTTGCGTTTGGAGGTTGTCCGTCCGTACCAACACTTGAAACAAGCGTCAATTCTCCAATACAGGATTTGCTAAATTTGGAAAAATCAATTTGATAATATCCGTTTTCTGATTTTACGCGATCTGCTTCGGTCAAAATATGATCAAAACATCCGCCGATCCCGTATACAAACGCATCTTTACCGGAAAGATTCGCATTCAACCAACGACTATCCCACACCATAAGCGTTTCCTGTGCTCCATCGAGTCCATAATCATTGAGCCAGACATCATCTTTTGACGATTGCGTCGTGGGCTTTGGTTTGCGAATTTCGACAGGTTCTTTTACATCCGGTTTCTTTGCATCCTCCGTGTAAAACCCGTTTCCACCACAACTCATGGCCGTATTCTTTTGCAAGCACCATAAATTCACAGGACAATTTCCAACGGAACCAATCTTGTTTGCAAGATCTCCGTCTGAAATCGTTTGAATATTTTTTGCTTGATATCCGAGCAAAAGGAACGTGTGCCAAGATTCAATCGGTGCAGCAACGCCCCCTGTCATCACATACACATCCGAATGCGAAGTTTCTTTGAGGAGTTTGCCCTCATGAAATGTTGCATTCCCGGGAGGTGGTGTTCCTGTCCCACTTGTGTTTGCTCCAGACGCGTAACAAGAAATTTCCTCTTTTGAGACGAGTACAACATGTTTGAAATCGTATCCTCGGCTCAAAAATGCCTTTTCGTCGACGATCCAAGAAAGTGTTTCCCCTTTTTGCACAAGATACACTTTTGGACTGACAGGAGACTTGATCAACGTTCCTTCCGGATGCCAGAGCGGCACAGGAAGAACAGATGTGTAAAAGACACCGTCCGTTTTATCTCCCGCTGTTTTGATGCCGCAAACAAGGGATGAGCTTTTCAAAACTTTTACAGAATCACCGGAAGCCGTATCTCTAAAAAGATAGCTCACTTCCACAGATTCTCCATACTGCGCCATCTTTTTTGCATCACCCTTATGCAGTCCAATGTGGACGTGATCCCCACTGCAATATCCGGTACACCCTTCATGTCCGATCAATTGTCCTGCAGAAATCTGTTGTCCATTTTGCACAAAAATTTCAGAGAGATGTGCGAGGATCACATAGGTCCCATTTCCAAGATCAATGTTAAGATGAGCGCCGTAATTTTTTTCCAGATCTTCCATGTGCACATACGCCGTCCCAGAAACAGGAGAAAACAATTCTTCTTTTTCCGTATTCGATGTGTCGAGATCAATGTCGTACTTCGTGGACACGGTATTGTGACTATAAGCACCATTTACACCCTGAACACATTTTGAAGATTTTCCGTTTCGAAACGGTAGATGAATCACAGGTTTTGTCCCTCCCTGATCCATTGATTCGTCTGCCTCGCGATCTTGTAGCATTTCTGCCAGACGATCATCTGCTTCGTGGTCTAGCCGTCGTTCTGTCGAACGATCGTCTGGACGCGGTTCCATGTCCGTACATCCGGATTGAAACAATGAGCTCGCGGAGACAATGAGGGTGAACGAAAGCAACAACCAAATACCTGACGCATCAAGATTCATGACACACTCCCATGAATTTCCGGCGTGAACCGGTTTGCCATTGAGGAGCTGATCACCGTTGATCAACTGCCTCTGTTGGCGCACGAGATCTACATGCGCCGCAAAGTCAGTTGATAACCTTCCTTACAAAAAATAAATTGTCGTCCTCACCACTTCTCTAAATAACGTGTGTATCAGGATGTTTAAGCGCGCTTCCAAAGGATCGGTGCGAAAAACGAATCAGGAATCGTCCGTGTTTTTCTTTTCGAATCGTTCAGAAATTTTTGTGCTGTTGCATCGTGATCTATCTTTAGAACATCAAAAAAACGCCTGAATGTCAAGCGTTTTTTATCTAAATTAAGCGATTTATTTTATTCTTGTTTTAAAGACATGACAAAATCTATCAATCCTTTTTTCGCCAAAATAAGAGATAAATCATTTCAAGTACATCGCGGAATGTTTTCTGTGAATAACATTTTATTTCCATCTTCTTTCCTTCCTTCATTCTTACTTCTCTATTCTCTCTTTCCCAACATACCCCCTCAATACTTCTGGGACAACAATCGAACCATCCTCTTGTTGATAATTTTCCATGATGGCGATGAGTGTGCGACCGATCGCAAACGCGGTTCCATTGAGTGCGTGCGCAAAAACATTTTTTCCGTCTTGTTTGACTCGAATATTTAATCGACGCGTTTGAAAATCTGTGGTGTTTGAAGTGGAGTGCGTCTCGCGATACGTCTTTTGAGATGGAATCCATGTTTCAATATCATACGTCCGAGCGCTTGGTGCGCCAATATCACCGGAACAGAGTTTCAAAACGCGATGAGGAAGTTTTAATCCTTGCATCAACTCCTCTTCAACCGACAAAAGCATATGATGCTCATCATCGGACTCATCTGGAACGGTAAAACTGAACATTTCGATTTTATCGAATTGATGCATGCGCAAAATACCGCGCGTATCGCGTCCATAACTTCCAGCCTCACGCCGATAACAAGGAGAAAATCCGACATATCGAAGCGGAAGTTGCATTTCATCGAGAATTTCATCCATATGCATGGGTCCGATCGCTTGTTCACTTGTGCCGATGAGTACAGCATCATCATTTTTCAAATGATAAACTTCCTCTTCTCCCCCATGATCCAAATATCCCATTTTAGACATCGCGGAAGTTGAAATAATATGCGGCGGCATCACAGGAACAAATCCGCGACGTGTCAAAACAGACAAAGCGTATTGAATGAGCGCAAATTCCATGAGCACCAAATCCCCTTTCAAATACACAAATCGCGTTCCGGAAACTTTTGTTGCACGCTCAACATCAATCAACCCGAGATTCTCACCGAGTGTGAGATGATCTTTCGGTTCAAATGTAAACGCCGTTGGTTCCATAAACAAACGAACGAGTTCATTTGAAGTTTCATCTTTTCCAACCGGTACATCCGGTCGCAAAATATTCGGAAATTTCTTGAGTTCTGCTTGCAAATCTGGTTCGATCAAGGCAAGTTCCGCTTCTTTCGCTTTCACAGATTCCTTCAACGCTTTCCCTTGCTCAATCAATGCCGGTCGCTCGTCAGGCGATGTTTTCGGAATCTGTTCTGCAATGTGATTTGCGGATGTTCGCAATTCTTGAATTGTAGAATCCAAAACCCGTCGCGCTTCCGCCAATTCTTTGACACGCAAAACATCAATGGTTTTATTGCGCGCCTTATTGTTTTTATCGACAAATTCAGTCTCCTCAAGAATCATTTTGATATCAATCATACGAGAACCAGCATAGTTGTCGAGAGGTGGATTCGTCAAGCAAGGATGAAACTCCCCGCCGCAAAGCGGACTGGATATCGGCTACATTATTTCTCGAGCCTGCCTGCTGCAGGCAGGCCTGTCGAGAGACTACTTTAAAATACGCTTTCGACCCCTCTTCGCCGAAGCTTCGATGGGCAGGCAGGCTCAAGCAATTAAGAAGGACCGCGAGACATGAAACCTTTTGTCGAAAAATCAAACAGTTGTGATTATTTTTTAAACACATTTTTCAAAAAGACATTTGGTTTCACAATCTGAATACCTTCAAATTGTTTTAATCGCAATAAATGTTTGTCTCCTGACACAATCCATTTTGATCGACTCGCCAATGCACAATTTATAAACATGTTATCCGACTCATCTTCTGTAATGGGAGCAACAAGATCGATATCTTCAAAAAGAAGACTCTGTTTAGATAAAAAAGATAAAATTTCTCCTGTTGAAAAACCGACGATAAAAAGTTGTTTGGAAAACTTTGGGTAATTTAAAACACGTTCAATTTCATTCAATATGCAGGGAGTCAAACAAAGAGTTACTTTTTTAGACTCAACATATTCAAGCAATGTTGCCACAGCACCATTCCATAATAATCCTGAAATAATAACATTTGTATCAAAAACTGCACGCATAATTTATGTGCGTGCAGTGACGATTGCCTCCTTAAGATCTTTTTTTTTTAATCTTCGCCCAACAACCTTCATGCGCTTAAGAAAATTTACATCAGATTTCTCTATTTTTTTTACAATTAACACGTTATCATCGCCACTCACAAAAACAGGTTGATTTTGCCAACGTTTTAAAAATTTTGTAGGAATAGGAATACTTGTTAATAATTTTGTCGTCATATAAAAATCGATTTATTTGGCTCTTTTCATAAAAAATATTACCAAACTTTAGCCTGTTTGGCAAACTGCCAAACACTCTGGTCACAAACGACATAACCATGCAAAATGCATCTTACCGAAAAAAGTGAGCACAAAAGTGGCTACTTTTTTGGGTACGGTTCATTGTTGATTCAGCTTTGTTTTATTCTCTCATATCGATCAACAGTGCGTTTAGATAAAATCTTTTCTGGCGTCTCATTGAGGACAATCTCCCATGCGCGCTTATAATCCGGAAGATCCGAAACAAAATCCATATCTTGTTTGAGTCGTTTTTCCATAAAAATCGTTCGATAAACAATTGCATGAACAGCGTGAATCACGACGTGCAGAATCGTATTCCAATTCTCTTTTGGATATCTTTGACAAAGACGTTTCATGATTTTTCGAAACAACCTTTCCCCGTCTGGTTGAGAAAAAATACGATGAATAAGTTCATGCGTGAGTGAATCAACGAATCTTGAAATCGGATATTTGAAAAAAATAGGAAGGGTCAATGGATCAGAAAATGGGATGGATCGTCCCACCACATAACACGTTGTAATCGCATCCATAAATTGCACACTGGTATTTTTTTCAATCGCTTGAATCACTCGCTTTTCAACCTTTTTCCACGCACGTAAACGCGTCTGTAATGCTGTTTTAATCTTTTTATCCGATGGATAAGCAGATGGTTGCTTATGAATACGAAGCCAGGAATCTTTCACAAGATCATTATAAACCCACGAAAAACGAAAATTGATTTTAGTCATAGGAAAGTAAAATACTTTATTTCTCAGGTCCTTTTTTGACTATACCTTATCATGCTCAAAACTTGGTTTCAAACTTTTAGTGCAACAATGGGTAAACAGGCTCAAGCAATATTATGGAACAGACTGACTCCGCAGAGCGGCGAGGTATTAGACCTACGATAGAATAAAAAAAACGAGAGTGTTGAACTCTCGTTAGCGTTTCTTGCAGTTTGCAAAGGCAGCATTGCAGATGATTTTACACGGTGTGTTTTCTTGAACTTCGAGATTCTGGATGGTGACGATCTCCTCATCTTGTGCGTTGAACCGTGCAATCACTTTGTACGTGCCTGGGGGCACATGCGTTGGAAGCTTGAAACGGCCGTGTGCGGACACAAGATACACGCGCGCGCCGTCGTCTGGAACGACATCAAGCGAAACAGACACCGTCACAAGATCAATCTTTGGCGGATCGATCTTTGCTTTCAGTTTTTCTGGAAGCTTTATTGTTTCCCCTGCACGGACGACAACTGGCACCCCTACGAATTTTTTCGATTTCACATCTTTTTCGATGACGGTTTCGATTTCGAAAACATCTTTCGAGACTTCCTCTTCAACGATTACGGAAACATCCGAAGCGATAGCAACAAATGCATCCGTTTCGATGTGATTCAATACGTTTTGAACATCAGGTGTCTGTACAACCATCGGCACGATCGCTGTCACAGGTTTTTCAGAAACGGTCGGTCGAAAAAGCGCGAACACAAGGACAATCGCTCCGAATGCAAAAATCCCGAGCGCAATTTTCATTGCGTGTGACTTTTTCTCCGGAACAACTTGCGATGCAATCCTCACTTCATCTTTAACTTGTGGCAACGTCGGAATAGCTGGAATCGATTTTGCATATCCCATTGTTCTTTTTGAAAATGTATCAGATGCCTCATCACCTTCCGCATCCACAACAACACGAAATGCATTTTGAGCACTATTTGCTGATGTGGGTGGAGGTTCAGAAATCGGAGCTTTTGCACGTGCGACACGTGTTGCTTCAATCGCTTGTGGAATCATTGTTGGATCCGGTTTTGTCGTTGGCAAAACCGTAACACCCGGTTCCGTTTGCCGTTCTTTCAGATACTGCTTTACATCAAGCGCATATCCGATCAACGGTGTATCTTTTGGATTAGGCGGCAATTCCGTTTCTGCTGATTTGAGCGCATCTACAAAATCTTGCATGGATCCGTAACGATCGTTTGCACGATATGCAACAGACTTTTTCAAAATTCCGAGAAGACACGGAGGAATCAAATCGAGCAGATCTGGATGTTCTTCGATATCATGCGAGAACAAGAGTCCCGGCGGATGAAGTGCCGTCATAAGCGACCACATGGTCACACCGACTGCATGAATATCCGCACGTGCATCAACCTGCCCGGCTTCCGTCAATTGCTCAACGGGTGCATAGCCACGCGTTCCCATCATGGCTTGATCGCCCGTGAGGCGAACCGCTTTTTCTCCGACGTGTGCAATGCCGAAATCCGCAACTTTCGGTACACCTTTTTTGGTGACCAGAACATTGTCGGGCTTAATATCGCGATGAATGATTCCAAGCGCGTGTGCAACTTTCAGCACTTCTGCAATGCAATAAATCATCTCAAGCGCTTGTCGCGGAGGCATGCCTCGCGGAGGATCACCCGAAAACACAGCCAGGTGATCTGCGAGACTTCCGCCATCAACCCATTCCAAAATAAAAAAGTGATTTCCGTCGATCTCACCGATATCGAACACTTTCACGATATTCGGGTGATCAATCCCCGCCATCATCGATGCTTCGTTTTCAAAGCGAACCATCATCTCAGGCTCGGAAATCAATTCCGGATTGAACATTTTGATCGCACGAAAAACTTTCAGTTTGGTATCGAATGCAGAAACAACCGTTCCCATCCCTCCAACACCCAGAATCTTTTTGACCTCAAAGCGTCCGCGCTGATAGCCGCGAAACAATTCTTTGATGTCCTCTTCTTTCATCATTTATTTCCTCCGTTTATTTTGATTTGTCGTCATACCAAAGATGAAATCCCGTGCCAGTGAGCACAAACGCGAGCGTCAATGATCCACCGACAACAGATGCTGTTCCGAAATTATTCGCGCGGTCCATGATTGATTGCAAGTTGCGATCCGTCTCCTGTGTATCTCGACGACTTGTATCGAGATACTCCGATTTACTTTGCATGGCAATGCCATACAAAACACCCGTCACAAGAAACGTCACTCCAGCTGAGATATACCATGTCTTCGGTTCCGTGAGAGCTGATCTCCCAAGTCCCAAATCTTTTGCGGTAATCCCAAACGGATTTTTTCCCCAACTCGGCAAAGATTCGCCAGGTTGGATGTAACGCGTCTCCATCATTTTTTCGAGCGGCCCGAACACTTGGATGATCACAGGAGTCTTTGCCGGACGCGGTGCATTGCGCACTCCGCCGACCGTGACATATCCCCCTTCCGGCGGATACACCATTTCAAACTTCCCGTCTTCCGCATGTGCGGCTTGATCGTAAAACTTCCGAAGCGGATGTTTTTCTCCTGCAACGTCAATCGGAATTTCGTATCCCGGATCCAGTTTGCGCGCGGCGTGAAACTCGGTCACAACGCGTGAACCGTTACTGTTTGTAAACGCCTCAAGCGCCATCAACCGATGAAACCCAGCCGCATCGCGCGGCGTAATTTTGTCAACGAGACACGGAACAATTTGTTGACGTGTTTTTGAGGAAAGAACCAACAATTGCTCGAGATTCATCTCAGCAAACGCCTTCTCCCCC
>CAYHWG010000018.1:0-17175 GCA_964360375.1 uncultured Gammaproteobacteria bacterium
ATTGATGCTGTTGTGGAGGGAAATACGATCACCATCTCGGGTCGTGACAATCAACTCGTCGGTGAGGTTGCTGCACAGATTCGAAAAGTTCGCAAACCAGAACCGTATAAAGGAAAGGGAATCAAATATAGTAATGAAGTGATTCGTCGCAAGGCTGGTAAATCACAAAAGGCTGCTGCATAAGATTATTTATGAACGCAATCAAAAAACAATTGGGACGCGCACGACGCGCACATCGCACACGTATTCGTATGCATGGAACCGCCGCGAAACCTCGTTTGAGTGTTGCGCGTAGTTTAAAGCATGTCTATGTACAACTCATCAATGATGATAAAGGAGTGACGATCGCTTCTGCATCAGACAAAGATGTGAAGGTTGATATGTTGCCATGTGAAAACGCTCGTGAAGTCGGAAAAGTGATCGCACAAAAAGCGAAAGTCGCTGGTGTGGAAACGGTTGTATTTGATCGTGGTTCGTTTCGTTATCATGGTCGAGTTGCGGCTCTTGCCGAAGGTGCTCGAGAAGGTGGTTTGAAGTTTTAATTTGTATTATGACAAACACACAGACAAATACACGCCCTAAATCATCTTTTCCTAAATCTGGTACACCCGGAAAGTCTTTTGGCGATTCAAAAGATGGATTTCGTGGCGGACGTGGAGGAAAAAAATCTCCAAAACAAGAGACTGTTCGTGAATTTGAACAAAAGATTTTGGATCTAGCACGTGTGACACGTGTCACAGCCGGCGGAAAACGCATGTCCTTTCGTTGTGCGCTTGTGATCGGTGATCGCAAGGGTCGTGTTGGATTAGGTGTGGCAAAAGGAGCAGACGTTCAAATTGCGGTGGATAAAGCGTACCGTCAAGCAAAAAAGAATTTGGTCACGGTTCCTATTGTTGATGAAACATTTCCCCATGCAATCACTATGAAGTATGGGTCTGCAACGGTCATTTTAAAACCAGCTCCAAAAGGATCTGGGTTAAAATCTGGTGGAGCTGTGCGTGTTATTTTGGAGTATGGTGGAGTGCCAAATGCGGTGACAAAAATTTTAAACTCGAGCAATAAAATTAACATTGCTCAAGCAACTTTGAGCGCGATCGCTCATTTAAATGATGTAAAAAAGTCCAGCAGAGCCGGATCCGGCTCCGCCGGAAAAACCGTTTAACATTAAATGTATGTCTCTTTCTCTCCATACCATTAAACCAGGCAAGCATTCCAAAAAAGATCCAAAACGCGTGGGTCGTGGTTTGGGTTCAAAAGGAACGTATTCTGGTCGCGGTGTGAAGGGACAGGGTGCACGTTCTGGTATTTCTGGACTGAAATTGAAAGGATTTCGTAAAATTTTGTTGTCCACACCTAAAAATCGTGGATTTAAAAGTTTGAATAAGAAACCACAGATTGTTCAGGTCGGTGATTTGGCGAACATCTTTGTCGATGGATCTAAAGTCAATCCAAAACAACTGTTTAAAAAACAGCTGATCGCAAGTGAAACAGCGGACGTAAAAATTTTGTCTCTTGGAGAGATTTCCGTTAAGATTATTGTAGAGGGATGCAAGGTTTCAGCCACAGCAAAAGAAAAGATTGAAAAAGCAGGCGGATCCGTTGTGTAACATTTCGAGTGGGTACCCACAAGAGGTACCCCTACAAACGATTTTTTATGAATACCTTGCTTCGCATTTGGAAAACAAAAGAATTGCGTAACAGCTTACTCTTTGTTCTCCTCATGCTTGTTATTTTTCGTATCGCTGCGCATATTCCCGCACCGGGAATTGATGCAAAAGCTCTTGAAGATGTTTTTTCAAAAAATCAATTTTTGGGACTCCTCAATATTTTTTCAGGTGGAACGTTGAAAAATTTTTCCGTCGTTGCGATGGGAGTCATGCCGTATATTACCGCTTCCATTATTTTTCAATTACTTGGAATGATCATTCCTTCCATGGAAGAAATGCAAAAAGAAGAAGCTGGACGACAAAAAATCA
Source organism: uncultured Gammaproteobacteria bacterium (assembly GCA_964360375.1). Taxonomy (GTDB): domain Bacteria; phylum Patescibacteriota; class Patescibacteriia; order UBA9934; family GWF2-40-263; genus XYB2-FULL-45-11. Next base: position 1,977 of record CAYHWG010000018.1, read on the forward strand.
ACCAATGGACACGTTTACTGACGGTTCCGCTCGGTTTTTTTCAGGCGTATGGACTGATTCTCCTTCTCTCGCGTCAAGGTCAATTTTTTGTTGATTCAAGAATGAGCATGATTGTGTTTGCTATGATCAGCATGACCGCTGGAACTATTTTTCTGATGTGGCTTGGAGAGTTGATTTCAGAAAAGCATGTTGGAAATGGGATTTCGATCATCATTCTTGCTGGTATCGTTGCGGGTCTTCCAACAACACTGAGTCAATCGCTTTCTGTGTACGATAAAAGTCAAATGGTCACACTGATTTTGTTTATTGCTGTTGTTATCGCAACGGTGATTGGAATCGTCATCATGAACGAAGCACAGCGTAATATTCCGGTTCAATACGCAAGACATGTTCAAGGTTCTCGACTTTCTGGTGGATCATCCTCTCATATCCCGCTTCGACTCAATATGGGTGGAGTGATTCCAATTATTTTTGCGATCTCCATTATTTTATTTCCAACCGTACTCGCACAATTTTTCGTGAATGCAAAAACGGAAGCACTGAGAACAGCGGCGACAACCGTTTTGCAATTATTTCAAAATCAATTATTTTACGGTATTGCATATTTTGCGTTAGTGTTTCTTTTTACCTATTTTTATTCTGCGGTGATTTTTCGTCCAGAGCAAGTTGCGGAGAATATTCAGAAGCAAGGTGGATTTATTCCTGGGATTAGACCAGGAAAACATACCGCAGATTTTCTTTCTTGGGTGACAAATCGACTTCTTCTTCTTGGAGCATCGTTTTTGTCGATCATCGCTGTTCTTCCACTTCTTGTGCAGCATTTCACCGGGAACGCAAGTCTCGTGATCGGCGGAACATCCATTTTGATTATTGTTGCCGTGGTTATTGATAGCGTAAAACAGATCGAAGCTCAATTGACAATGCGAGAGTATGATCTCTAGATAACATAAAACAGTCTCGATGTTCTATCGAGACTGTTTTTGATTTTATGGCAGGGAGCTTGACTTTTTGGTCTATTTATGGCATATTTCTTTCACCGCGATAAACAATTCGGTACGCTGGACGTTGGGAATATCTCCCACCAAACCGGTACGCCCGCGGGTTTCTGAAAGAGGTACGTCCATGACACGCCTGCTTGATGACGCCATGTCTCGAGGATTCGAGACGGTTCGACAACTCATTGCACACGAAGGGTTCACGGTTGAGCTTGGAGAGGCGATTCGAAAATCTGGAGGAGTTGATCGTGCGATCGGTGCGCTCAATCGTGAGTTCTTTCCTATCGTATCGATCGAAGCTTCGTCGCCCGTTTCCCCTCCCGTCCCAAAACGCCGGCGCGACATGGGTGACCACATCATCCTTCCTGTCGTTGTTGATCGTGTGTCGACCGGCGAAGAATGGATTGCTCGTACGGACGCAAAAGGGAATCGTACAGACGATTACGGGAAAAACGTTCTGCGTTCCAAGAAGTTTCAAACAACTCCCATCGGAACATATGAAGTCGCTGTGCTGAAAGCTTCAAGTTTCAGCTCAGATCCGACCACTAAGCAAGTTCGAGCCTGGGGAAAAGGAAAGAAATTTTCAGATCCGAATTCGGACATCGCTTGTTTCATTCGAGAACAATACTCGGATGATGAGTTGAAAGAAATGGGTTTGTGGTGGATTGTTGTCATGCACGAACCAATTTTTTCAGGCGACTTCTCGAACCTCATCGGCGTCGTTCGCGGTGGCGACGGTCGTTGGTTGGACGCGTGCGGTGCCGGTTCTGACGGCAGGTGGGGTCGGAATGGCGGGTTCGCGTTCCTCGTCTCGCAAGTGTCGCTTAGTACTTGATTACTTGGTTACTTGTGCATCTGGTACTTAGATTCTTAGTCCTTTGTCTTTTTCTTTCCACGCTTGATGAAATCAAGCGTGGATTTTTGTTTTGTGCTAAAATAATTTTGGTAGTAGGTTAATCAGTACGAGATCAAGGTTTCGTGCGACCGAATCCAGTATCCATTCATCCAGAGTGTTTGCGACCATGTGTTTCAAACAGCGTGGTGAATGCAGAAACTTCAAAAATGAAGATACTTGGTATGGAGTGCCAGCGCATTATAGACCTGTCTGCCGACAGGCAAGATGCGGAATTCGATTCAACCCTGAGAGTACCTGCCTGCCGGCAGGCAGATTCGAAGGGTGGTGGCATGGACGGCATTTCATAATATTTCAGACGACTTCTCGAACCTCCTCAACGTCAATCGCAATGACGACGGTCGTTGGTTGAACACGTACGATGACAATTCTGACAACAGGTGGAATCGGAATGGCGGGTTCGCGTTCCTCGTCTCGCAAATCTCTTCGTTTTACAAAAAAGCCGCCAGCGTTGGCCGCTTTTTTGATTGATCGTTTTTTCTCGTCAAAATTGGGCTTTTTACTATACTGTCCCTGCGCTCATTCCCCGATCGAAATGAGGGGAATAATGGGCTTAACTCGTTTCATTCTAGTGCTATGCATCAACTCACAAACAAGGTTCTGCAAGGTCATTTTATTCTATCGTAAGTTTAATACCTCACCGCTTTTTGCGGCGTCAGTCGATTCCTTAATATTGCTTGAGCCTGTCGAAAGCGTATGCGTATATAGCACTTCGACAAGCTCAGTGAATAATGTAGCCGATACCCCGTCCGCTTTGCGGCGGGGAGATTCATTTAGACATCAAGGCAGTGGAAAATGAACCCATGATCGGGTTCTTTTGAATTGAGACGTGTTTTGCTATACTGACAAAGGTTTAATCCCTCTTGTAACGCGACGTATGATCAGAAAAATTTTGCTTCTCGGAGCTCAAGGCAGCGGAAAAGGGACACAGGCGGAAATGCTTTCAGAGGCATTGCATCTTCCGTATATCGACATGGGACAATTGATTCGAAATGAAATGGCGACCGGTTCAGCGTTAGGAGAACGTATGCGTTCGATCGTGTCGGGTGGAAATTTGATTTCAGATAAAGACGCACTTGAGTTGCTTCAAGCAAGATTTGCAAAACCGGATACCGAAGATGGATACATTCTTGATGGTTTTCCACGCGATCGCGCACAACACGATGTTTTTTTTGATCATCCAACACATATCATCGTTCTTGAGATTCCGCGTGAGGAATCTATTCGTCGATTAGGGAATCGCTTAACGTGTGATAAAACAGGCAAAGTTTATAGTACAGCACAGGGATATAATGTTGGTGATATCTGTCCGGAGGGCGGTCGATTATTCGTACGCGATGATGACACGGGAGAGGCGATCGAACGCAGACTTAATATTTATCGTGACCGAACCGAGCCGCTTATCTCTGCGTATCAAGAAGAAGAGGGAAAGGTTGTGAAAGTTGATGGAGTCGGGGCTCCAGAAGAAGTTCACGCACGTATCATGAAAATTTTTGTTTAGTATGTCTTTTATAAAAACACCTCAGGAAATAGATCTCATGCGCGAAGGCGGCCATATCTTATCGCGGGCACTGAAAGCTGCGGTTGATTCTGTCCGTCCAGGCGTGACGCTTCGTGAGATTGATGCGATCGGTGAGGCTTCGATGAGAGCTGAAGGTGCAACGCCGTCATTTCTTCATTACAAATCATCGCCGAAAGATACACCATTTCCAAGTACGATTTGTTTGTCTGTCAATGAGGAGATTGTGCACGGACTTGGAAATCGCGATCGCGTGTTGCTCGAAGGTGATGTTCTCGGGCTCGATATCGGATGTTGGTACAAAGGATTATGTACGGATATGGCTGTGAGTGTTTATGTTGGCAAAAATCCGTCGGAAAAAATCGTAAAACTTCTTGCTGTCACAAAAGAAGCATTGTTTGCTGGAGTTGCGGCTGCCCATGTTGGGGGAGATGTCAAAGATATTAGTGCTGCAATTGAGAAGGTCGTCATTCCATACAAATATGGAAACGTTCGTGCACTTGTTGGACACGGCGTCGGACATGAGGTGCATGAAAATCCACATGTGCCGAATTATGTTGATGCGCGATATCCGTCCGTGAAAATTGTCGATGGAATGTGTCTTGCGCTTGAGCCTATGTTTGGCCTGGGTGGAGATTATCATGTTGACACTGCAAAAGATGGCTGGGCGATTATCATGTCCGATGGTTCGATCGGGTCTCATTTTGAGGTGACGATTGCGATTACAAAGGATGGGACGGAGATTTTGACGCCGTTGCCGGTGTAGATGTACGAATCAACGAAAGGCTACGAATCTACGAATGTGTAAAATATGGTCGAAGAAAAACAAGAAACGTTGGTTCACAAAGAATTAAGTTATCAGATTATTGGAGTCTGCTTTTCCGTTTGGAATGAACTTGGGAATGGCCATAAAGAGAAATTTATTCAGCGAGCGATCGAAACAGAACTTGTTCGACAAGGTTTACATTTTAAACGTGAAGTTCCAGCCACACTGCGGTATAAAGGCATAACAATCGGACACGCATTTCTTGATTTCTTGATAGAAGATACAGTCGTGGTAGAGATAAAGGTGGGCGAGCGATTTAAGAATCAAGACTATATACAGGTCAAAAATTATTTAACACAATTCAATAAAGAGTTAGGTCTCCTCATTCGCTTTGGGCAAACAGGCGTTTTCCATAAGCGGATTTTAAAACCGTACGCATTTTTACATTTGTAGATTCGTAGTCTTTCGTTGATTTGTACAGCCTTCGATTCGATTGTTCGCGGGCGCTGTTGGAAAGAAGATTATTTCTACGAAGGAACTTTGAGTATGAAATCAAAACAAGAACAATTAGATGAGTTGCATGATCTTGTTTTGGTTTTACGACAAGATTTACCAATTGCAGAGCTTGAAAAACAGGAATCCGTTTTTAAACAAGTCGTTCGTGACCTGGTTACATCATTTCCAAATGATGCGGATGTCTCGTTCGCCATCGCAAAAATACAACAAGAGATCGGACTGCTCTGTAAGTACAAATCTTATGGTGTGAAAGCATGCACACCACTCGGCTACGCGATCTTTTTGCTTAACGAGGGAGAAGGCTTTAGTTTTCAGAATCATTTGGATTTTAAGGTTGAGCTATTTCATGTTCTGCACATACAGCCTTGTGGATATGCGTTTATAGCAAGTGCAGATGAATGGAACATGTTTTATAAAGAAGAGCGCTTTAAAGAGTGGTTTGCAGGAAAAGATATTCCGGAATACGATCGATTTCGTATCAATCCCATTCCAGGTGATGTGATAAAAGTTGATACAACAGGAATCGTTCATACAGCCATCGGCTGTGTGCTCGAGGAGTATGCGAATGTATCGACGGATATGGTTCAGCGTCTTTATGATCAAAACGCTGGCCGAGCAATTCCAGAGCATTTTTCTCGTACGTTTGTGGAAAACAGTGTGGGCGCAATAACGTTTCTCGAACATTCGTCCCTTGTTTCAATCGATGCATCTCATACACGAGAGCGTATTAAGGAGCAAGGAATGGAGTTCGGAAGAAAGATCATATTGCACGATACAAGTGACTTTTTTGCTATGCGCATTTTTATTGACCCAATGAAATCAGAACACATCATATGTAATGATCGTTATCTGTCGTTTTATGTTACAGAGGGCGAGGGAGAACTGAAAATTTCCGACCAAGTGTTGATGGTAAAAAAAGGTGACCCAGTTTTGTTGGTACCCAATTCAAGTTGGGTGTTGCAAAATACATCACAGGATTCGATTTTGGCCTACTCTATGCTCGGAATTAAACAGGAACATGCTTTGAAATGATATGCGTGATGTTTTTACGCCACCCCAACCAATGTATTTTTCTTCGCGCGATTTATCACCTCTCCGCGAGAGTTCGAATGAAATAACGAAACGAATCGCTGAAGTCGTGAATCAGTCGTTTGTAGAACTCGAAGCAGAATTGTCTAAATATGATTTGCAGAAAAACGGTGGACAAAATTTATGTGAGATTGCAAGTGTGTTCCTCGACGCGCGATTAAAAGCAGCTGGCCTTCCTGCGAGAATTTTGGCGGGTGATGTCGTTGTTGCACCGCATCAATCACTCGAACATCACGTGAACTGGATTCAAGCTCCGGAGGAATGGGTTATTGTCGACTCGACCGCTGATCAGATTCCAAAACAAAATGGGAAACGCATGTTTGTGAGAATTGTTGAACCAAACATTGAAGCGCTTAAGAAGATGTTGCAAGAAGAGTATGGTTGGTGGTTTCCAAAAGAATAAAATTACTTAAGCATGTCTTGGTGCTGATTTCGAAAGAGACAAGCAGATGATCTTCGAGAAGATGTGGTATAGTTCAAATATATGTCCATCACTCAACTCAACACAATCAGAAATCGGGCAAAGCCTATTTTTCAGGCGCATGGAATTTCCAAAGCGTCTATTTTTGGTTCGGCCGTTCGTGGTGAGTTGAAGAAGAAAAGTGACATTGATTTTTTGATCGATACGAAAGGAAAGTTTAGTTTAGTCGATTTTATTGATCTCAAACATGCGCTTGAAAAGTCTCTTGCTCGACCCGTGGATTTGCTTGAGTATCAGGCGATTAAGCCGAGTTTGCGAAAGAAAATTTCGGAAGAGCAAATTCTTTTATGAAAGATGTTGTTATTTATCTTGATGATATTCTCGAGAGCATTGATCGTATTCGTCAATATATTCAGGGAAAGACCGTGCAAGAATTTGACGATGATCTCGCTGCACAAGATGCGGTTGCACGACGTCTTGAAATTATTGGTGAAGCGGTGAAACATCTTCCGTTATCGGTTCGTAAAGCACATTCGGAAATTCCATGGAAGCAGATTGCCGGCATGCGCGATATTTTGATTCATGAATATGCCGGGGTTTCGGTGAAGACCATTTGGAACACCGCGAAGAAAAATTTGACACCACTTCAAAAAATGATTCAGAAGATAAAAAAAGAAATCGGTTGATCTTTGATTATGAAAACGTATCTCATTCTTGGCTACGGGATTCCAAAAAAAATTGAGACGAACGATAACTATCATCGGTATCTTGGAATCGTTTTTAATACGATTTTTGCGCAATTACAAGTATCTCAAGATGCGTCGACCATTATTTTTTGTGGAGGATCTACAGATATTTATCCGCCTTATAAACGGAATGAAGCTTTAGAAATAGCACGATTATTCATGCAGTTTGCGGATCGACCGATCTGTCATGGCGTGACAAAAAAATGGAAATATTTGTTTGAAAAAAAATCGCTCTCCACGCTTGAAAATTTAGTGTATACAAAAGAACTGTTGGAAACAAAGAAGATTGATTTTTCCCATCTGACCATTTTTTGTGAAGCGACACGCCATAAACGTGTGAAGCGACTTGTGAAAAAAATTTTTGGAAAAGCAAATGTAACTGCGATCGATTTTGACCTCACAGAAAATCGTTATTTGGACCATGAGTCTATTGAAAAACGAGAGATTGCATCCATTAAATTTGATGATGCTGTTTTACGAGACCCACATGCAATGAAAGAGTATCGAAAAGCTTATCAACAAAAATTTGCTTTATTAAGAAGCACAGGATCAGAACATCTACAAGAATCGCTACGAACATGGTGGAAAATAGAAACGAAAAAATAACATAACTTATGCGTCTATTGGGTATTGACTACGGAAAAAAGAAAATTGGATTAGCGTTTGGTGACACGGAAACAAAAATTGCTGTGCCGCTCGAGGTGATCTCCAAACAAGGAGACGAAGCGATTCGGGATATTCTTTTGGTTTTGAAACAAGAGGATATGGAAGGAATTGTTATCGGGATTCCAGGTGCGGTAGCGGAACATCAAAATAAAAAACAGATGGCGACCGTGCGGGCGTTTATCACGGCCTTGAAAAAACACACAAGTCTGCCAATTGAAGAAGAAGATGAATCATTTACCACCGCGGAGAGTCGACGTCTTATGCATGAGGAAGGAGCGCAAGCAGAAGAAGATGCGCTTGCGGCGATGATTATTTTGCAGGGGTATTTGAATCGAACTTCTTTTTAATATTGGCCGAGCTTGTCGAGGTCCGAATGCACCCTTCGACCTGTCTGCCGACAGGCAGGCAGGCTCAGGGAATAATGTACATGTCCACACTCTTCGAAACCACCGCGCTTGTTCTTTCTTGGAAACCGTATCGCGAACATGATCGGTCGTATTCGGCGTTTACGCGAGAATATGGCAAGATTGAATTCATCGCGCGTGGCGGATCGAAACCACTTGCGAAGCTCACGCCGCATCTTGAGACCACAGCAGAGGTTCGATTACTGCTCGTCGATGGTCGACAGTATTTCACAGTCGCTGGAACTGATCGTTTGTGCGGCTTTCGGTCGGTGTATGAGAGTTTGACGAAGATGACACTTGTACAAAACGCGTTTGCTTTTGTGGATCTCGGGACTCGAACCCACGAACTTGATGAACACCTCTACGAATTTTTGCTGAACTGGCTTGAATTTATTGAAAAAACTCCTGAAATTACAGCTGAACGTGCTGGATATCTCCTTGCGACCTTCGCCTTGAAGTTTCTCTCTCATATCGGGTATCATCCAGAACTGGACCGATGCCTCGTGTGTCGAACAGCTGTTTCAGAAGAAGCGTATCGTTTTCATGCACTCAAAGGCGGAGTTGTCTGCGCGACGTGTTTTGAGAAAGATCGCGAACAATGGTTTTCTGCGCGTCTTATTGATGACAGTACTCTTAAACTTTTACGATTTGCTCTCACAAAAGAATTTGTGGATCAACTGCGTTTGCATTTATCTGTGGGCCCACTTTTTGCTTTTCATGAAATCGTCGAGTCTTTTATTATCGCGCATTTTCCTGTGATCCCAGCCGTGTCGATGAGAGAAGCCTGTAAACATTTATGAAAATTTATTGAGTGAGTAAGTCTTTCGTCATTCGTGATATAACCAACGAATCACCAATCACTAATCACTTTCTTTATGAATTCCATTCTCATCAAATCCATCGGTCGATTTGTCGGTCAAGAAGTTCAGCTTCAAGGTTGGGTTTACAATTTCCGTTCTAGCGGAAAAATTTTCTTTTTGCAATTGCGTGACGGATCCGCGCGTGTACAAATTGTGTATTCAAAGGCGGATGTTCCGGATGAGACTTGGGCAGCGCTCGAATCGTTGCGTCTCGAATCATCTGTTCGAGTGGTCGGTCGTGTCAAAGAAGATACACGTGCATCATCCGGATTTGAACTCGATGGTCTTGGGCTCACAATTATCGCTCTTGCAACAGATGAATTTCCGATTGGAAAAAAAGATCATGGTCCAGATTTTTTGCTCGACGAGCGTCATCTTTGGCTTCGCTCCGAATCCCAATGGGCGATTCAGCGAGTGCGTAATCAGATTATCAACTCGACCTATCATTATTTTGCCGAGAATGATTTTGTAAAATTTGACTCACCCATTCTCACACCAACATCTTGTGAAGGAACAACAGAATTATTTGAAATGGAGTATTTCGATTCCGGAAAAGCCTATCTCACGCAATCCGGCCAGCTCTACCTCGAAGCGGGAATTATGTCCCTTGGTCGCGCATTTGATTTCGGTCCCGTATTTCGTGCAGAAAAATCAAAAACACGTCGTCATCTGACAGAATTTTGGATGATGGATGCGGAAGCAGCCTTTGTTGATCATCAAGGAAATATGCAGATTCAAGAAGAATTGATCTGTCGCATTGCTCACGACGTTCTCGCGAATTGTGGGTACGAATTGAAAGTTCTTGGCCGTGACACAAAACCACTCGAAGCAATTCAAGCGCCGTTTATTCACATGACCCATCAAGAAGCCATTAAAAAATTGCGTGAGCTCGGTTCAGATATCGGTGACATGGATGATCTTGGTGCCGATGATGAAACGATACTTACACAACAATTTGATAGACCCATTTTTATCGAGAAATATCCGGCAGCCGTGAAAGCATTTTATATGAAACGAGATTCAGAGAATCCGGAATTTGTTTTGAACAATGATTTACTCGCGCCAGAAGGGTACGGCGAAATTATCGGAGGATCACAGCGCGAAGATGATTACGAGACACTCCTGTCGCGCATGCGCGAACACAATCTCGCGATCGAACCGTTCGAGTGGTATCTCGATTTGCGCAAATACGGTTCTGTCCCACACTCTGGATTCGGCTACGGCCTCGAGCGTATCACCGCTTGGATGTGTGGATTGCAACATATTCGCGAAACAATTCCATTTCCACGTTTGATCAACCGATTGACGCCGTAAAAATAAAATTATCCACAAACATACCCTTGATTTTTATTTTAAAACGTGTTAGTTTGTTATTGAGCTCTGTTGATAACTTCATCATTAATGAATATTCTATGTTGATAAAAGAAGACTTAGAGCAAATTCGTGAAGTTGTCACAGATGTTGTTGTTGCTTCCGAAAAACGAGTCATTACAACTATCATTGAGGCGGTTGGTGAAATGATTAACGATAACATTGTGCCGCAGCTTGATGCAATTTACAGAGATATTGGTGAATTAAAAACAGATGTACATATGTTGAAAGAAGATGTTTTTGTGTTAAAACAAGATGTATCTGTTCTGAAAAAAGATGTTTCAGAAATAAAGCAAGAGATATGCACTGTGAATGCAAAAATGGTCACAAAAGGAGTACTCGAAGATCGATTAGTCGATTTTCGTCTCTCTCTTTCTCCAAAAATGGTATAAGTCAAAAACACATCAAAGCTGGTGTGTTTTTTGTTTGACAATCACGCATCGAACTGACACAATTTTGAGCACTATGAACAGAACATTTATTTCAGATACACCTTCTTCGATTGGCCAAACGGTTCGTATCAACGGTTGGGTCAATACGCTCCGTAAAATGGGGGATAAACTTGTGTTTATCGACCTTCGAGATGCCTCGGGTTTGGTTCAAGTCGTCGCTTACAAGCCAGACCTCGATGAAGCAACCGCGGCAATCGTCGACAGTCTTAAACCTGAATATGTTCTCGAGATTGAGGGCGAGGTTAAAGCTCGCGGTGCAAAGCAGATCAACCCCGAGATGGTAACCGGCACGATCGAAATCGGCATCAAGTCGATCACAGTCTTGAACACGTCCGAGACGCTTCCGTTTCAGATCGATTCGGATACACGTGTTGTGAATGAAGAGCTTCGTTTGAAATATCGCTATTTGGATTTGCGATCGGAACGCATGCATCGCAACTTGATTCTTCGAGACAATGTTGAAACATTTTTTCGTAAGTTCCTTCACGAACAACGATTCGTCGAAGTCGAAACACCAATTCTTACCAAAGGAACACCAGAAGGTGCGCGCGAGTTTCTCGTACCGTCTCGTGTGCACCCAGGAAAAATGTATGTACTTCCACAATCGCCACAACAATTTAAACAACTCTTGATGGTCGGTGGCGTCGAGCGATACTTTCAAGTGGCGCGATGTTTCCGCGATGAAGACCAACGAGGCGATCGCCAGCCAGAATTCACACAGCTTGATATTGAGATGTCCTTTGTTTCTCGAGAAGATGTCATGCAACTTGTCGAGACAATGATGATCGAGATGGTAAAAGTTTGCGCGCCAAAAAAACGCATTCAACAAATTCCGTTTCCACGTCTTTCGTACACAGAAGCCATGTCGAAATACGGTACGGACAAACCAGATTTACGCGAAGACAAAAACGATCCAAATCTTCTTGCCTTCGGTTGGGTGATTGATTTTCCATTCTTCGAAAAGACGGACCCTTCGACAGGCTCAGGGCAGGAGTCAGGCTGGACCTTCACACACAACCCATTTTCATCGCCAAAGCCGGAGCACATGGAAATGCTCATGTCCGCCAAAGGCGGATCCGCCTCCGGCGGAGAGAACATTGGTGAGATCCTCACGACTCAGTACGACATTGTCCTCAATGGATATGAAGCGGGTGGAGGAAGCATTCGCAATCACAAACCCGAGGCTCTTCGAAAAGTGTTTGAGGTCATGGGCTTTACCGACGAGCAAATCAACGAACAATTCGGCCACATGCTCGAAGCATTTTCGTACGGCGCACCGCCACACGGAGGAATCGCGCCAGGCATCGATCGTTTAGTGATGATCCTCGCAAACGAACCAAACATCCGCGAAGTGATCGCCATTCCAAAAACGGGCGACGCACGAGATGTGATGATGGGCGCTCCAAGCGAGATGCCAAAGAGGGCATTGAATGATGTGCATATTGCGTTGAAGAATTAAGAAGGAGAGAAGAGAAGAAGGAAAGAATAAAGCAAGAAAAACCTGGGGAAAACTCGGGTTTTTTGGTGCAACGATTGACAAAATCGCCATTTTTGGTATCATTCAAACCTCCGGAAAGGTTTGCTCATGATTTGTGCGGTGCAAATCATTGAGTTCGCCGCCGTGAGGTGAGGTGTGTCATGGCAGGTTTTAATCAAATAGTCAAATTCATCCTTCGACTTCTTTTTGAAGACGAAACGATCACCATCGCTCCATGCAACGGCTCGCGCTACATAGCAAAAGAAGAAAAGGTGTTTAAGGCCGGCATCAATTCTAATTTCAAAAACTGGGGTTTGGACAAGGCTGGCTCCTCAACGGATGCTGTCAGTGTCTCTATTCATAAAACGACGAATCATGCTACGTTTGTGCAGATGTTCAGCTCTCTCGGGTCGGATCTCAACAAGCTATGTCTCACACAGCATCAAATCGTCGAGTACTGGGAAAAGCATTGCGACAAACTTCGTCAAGATGGTTTCGTCACGTTTTTTCTCTTCAAGGAGGAAGAAAATTTCTTTGTAGGGAGCGTAGTTTTAAGCTTGGATGGCCTGTACGTCGGCGTCTGCCGGTTCGAGATCGGCGGAGTCTGGAAATCGGAGCGCACTCATCGTGTTATCACACCGAAACTGGCCCATTTGCATGGAAAACCCTTAGACCCTTTGTCCCTCTGACTTTTTGTGAGTCCGAGGGATTTTTGTTTGAAAAGTCTTGGAAATATGCGGGTATTTTGGTTTGTCTGTTCGGATTGGTTCAGGTAAAATGCGGATACATGTTCGAGATCGAATCAGAACAATTCACAGGTCCGCTTGAACTTCTTCTCGAACTTATTGAAGCCGAGTCTCTTTCGATTTCCGAAGTCTCGCTCGCGCACGTGACCGAGTCGTATCTTGAACACATCGAGAAGAATGAACCTCCGCCGGATGAACTTGCAGATTTTTTGATTGTCGCAACTCGCTTGCTTCTCATCAAGTCTCGTTTGCTCTTACCCGACCCGATCGTCGAGGACGAAGACACTTCCGATCTCGCCGCTCAGCTTAAAATGTTTAAAGCGTTCGTGGAACTCTCTGTACATCTTGAAAAACAATTTAATGCATCGTTCGAATTGTTTCCGCGTGAAAAAGCGGACACGATCAAAATTCTCGAACTGGTTATTCCAGAAGGACTCACGATTGATGCCATGCGTGAATCGTTTGCGAAGTTGCTTAAAAACCTCGAACCGTTTTTTAACTTGAAACAAGTTGCGCTTGAACGGGTTGTTTCTGTGAAAGAACGTTTTGACGAGATTCGTGAGGCGATCATGCAACGAGCACGATTTACATTTCAAGATATTCTAGGCAATGGACGATCGAAAGTTGATACGGTGATTAGTTTTCTTGCACTACTCGAACTTGTGAAACAAAGGGTGGTGCATGTGGTACAAGGGAGTTCATTTGAGGAGATTGAGATTAAGAGAGTGGATTAAATTCGAAAGACGAATGTCGAAATTCGAAAACTAAGGAAGTCATTTTTCAAGTCTGTTCAACATTTATCGTTTTCGAATTTCGAGATTCGAATTTACCCCTATGCTCACAACCAATATTGAATCTATTCTCTTCGCGGCGGCAAAACCAATTACGCTCGAACAATTTCGAAAATATTTTGATGTCTCAGCGGAAGTTGTGGCAGAAGCCATCGAGGACATTCGTTCTCGCTATAACCGAGAAACTTCCGGCATTCATTTGCTTGAACAAGAGGGGAAGGTTCAATTTGTGACAAACCCGGACGCTTCAGAGGATGTCGCGAGTTTTTTGAAAAAAGATGCAACATCGCCACTCACAAAACCGTCCCTTGAAACGTTGACGGTGATTGCATATCGTGGGCCTGTGACTCGACCGGAACTCGAGCAGATCCGCGGAGTAAACTGTGGAATCATTTTGCGAAATCTTCTCATTCGCGGGTTTATCGAAGAGACCCAAGACAACACGCGCCTTCAGGTGGTTTATACAGTTTCAATTGATTTTATGCGCAAACTTGGGCTGACACATTTGGAAGAATTACCAGAATATCAATCGTTTCACACAAACCAATCTATCGACGAGATGCTTAATACTGCTTCGGAGGATCGTGTTGTATGATCATGCATTTTTTTTCTCAACTGATGTTAAGCACTTTGTTGTTGCAATTATTTCCGGTTGATGGAGCAGATATTCAACGCCTTGCAACTCAAACTGAAATGTCCTCAATGCCGTCATCTGTTTATGACGCCTTCTCGCTTCCAAGCGTCCATCTTCCGGAATCGGCGAGTGTTCGTCCGGTGAAATTGAAACCGAGTAGTCTTGGTGTTGTGACTTCTGCCGTGAGTGCAATCGTCGTGGATCGTAAGAGTAAACAAATTTTGTTTGCAAAAAATATGGATGCACCGCGATCGATCGGAAGTATCACAAAACTTATGACAGCGTTTGTGTTTTTAAGTACGAATCCTGACTTGAACACAACCGCGTCACTAGAAACGGATGATTTTCGTTCAGGAGGCGTTCAACATCTGTTATTGAATGAACAAGCAACCGTGAAAGATTTGCTCTATGCAAGTTTGATTAGTTCGGATAATTCTGCAACAGCATCACTCGTTCGTTTGTCTCGAATGACGCATGCGGAATTTGTTAAAAAAATGAACGAGGCGGCAGAAAAGATGGGAATGCAAGACACAACGTTTGTGGACCCAACCGGACTTTCTCCGAAAAATAAATCTGTTGTCTATGATATCGTAAAAATGCTTGATCATGTTTCTCAAAATGAGATTATTCGCGATGCAACGGAACATGATATGTTTACGATTAAAGGAGCATCCGGAAAATCTTATGTGCTTAAGAGCACCGATCAACTCCTTTCGAGTTTTATCAATCAATCTCCGTATCGTGTGATTGCGGGGAAGACGGGTTTTTTACCGGAAGCGGGGTATTGTCTTGGAACGGTTGTCTCGCATGAGGGAGCTTCTGACGTGATCGTT
>CAYHWG010000019.1:0-14454 GCA_964360375.1 uncultured Gammaproteobacteria bacterium
GTAAATTGAATCGCAAATCGGTGCACGTGCGTATGTGGTGATGGATCGCGCAAGCGGAAAAATCCTTACCATGAAGCAAGAACATCTCGTTTGGCCGATTGCGTCTCTGACTAAACTCATGACAGCGGATATCGTGCTTGCAAAAAAGATTTCACCCAAAAAGATGCAATCCGTATTGAAAGCTGATGATGTCGGCGGGGCGAAGTTATTTGTGAGAGACGGCGATAAGTTTACGATCGACGATTTGTTTTATGCGATGCTCGTTGGTTCCGCAAACAACGCGGCAAACGCTCTTGCGCGTGCAAGCGGAGATTCGCGCGAGTCGTTTGTTGCGCGGATGAATGCTCGCGTGAAAGAATTAGGTCTCAAACAAACCGTGTTTGTGGATCCAAGTGGGATCGATCCTGCGAACGTTTCAACACCGATCGAACTTGCAAAAATTGCGAACGTCGCGTTTACAAATCCGCAGATAAAAAAATACACAACAACACCTGTCCGTTTTGTCCGAGTTGTAAACACGGGTGCACAAAAAAAAATAAAGAGCACCAATTTAATGCTCACCAAACCAGAATTTCGCACCGCGTCGATCACAGGCGGAAAGACCGGATATCTCGAGGAATCGGGTTGGAATTTTGTCACAACACTTCGATCAAAGACCACGGATGTAAAACGCGAACTCACGATTGTCATCTTTGGAGCAGATTCCAGATTGCAATCGTTTGAGGATGCAAAAAAGTTGTCAGAGTGGGCGTGGAAATCGTATGAGTGGAAATAAAAATCGCATCTAAAAAACACCATTCGTTCAGGAAACGGATGGTGTTTTTATTTCTACAGGCGTTTGAATCGTCGCTTGTGCATGCACGACTCCTCGAGTACTCATTCGTTCTTTTGCTTCTCGAGTCAACTTCATAACCGTCTCTTTGATCTGTTCTGGATTATTGACACTCAAAAAATGAAATCGTTTTTGTTCTCCTGCGGTTTGAACGAGGACATCGCCGAATTCAAATATCGTTTCAAGGAATCCATGTACTTCTGCGGTGGCGTCTTGGACGGAGATGAGATCGAGTTCAGAGGCTGTGCGTTCAAACAATCCTTTTTGTTCAATGCTGATGATACGTTCTGTGGTGACGATCCATGTGTCGAGGTAATAATCTGTAAATTCGATAAAGGCAAAAAGCCATGTGCACAGAAAAAAGAAACTGGTGCCAATGGTCATGATGGGTCCCAAAAAAGGATCATCAAACCAGACTGAAATAACGTCCCAGAAGTAGACCGCAAGAGAAATAGGAATAATGGTGAGTAATAAAAATGCGCTCACGATACGCAAGAGAGTAAACCATTGTCTTCGCAAGAATAACACAATGTGTTCATGTTCGCGTTGGTTTGGAAGTTGATTGAGGTTCATCATAGAATTCCCATTCAGGAACCAAAAACAGGAGGATTGCTAAGTGTGTCTGTAAATCCATTAAGCGGCACACTGTAGGTCCAATCGTAATTCAGTAATTGAAAAATGGATGCCGCAACAAGTAAGATTGTTCCGCTCGTAAAAACGACGACAAGCAGATAGAGAGGAAAACCAGCAACACCGTATTTGACTAAATGCATGATCGTGAAAAAACTGTAGATCACATAGAACAACAAAAAAAATCCGTAAAGGGCGAGAAAAAGATAAACCGGAAAACTTAATTCAGAAAGAGAAAAAGGCATAGGTACTCCTATTATAACAGATGATTCGTTTCGGGAATAACACAATTCAGATGTTTGTATGCACGCTCTGTGACAACGCGACCGCGTGGAGTGCGCGCAAGAAATCCGAGTTGTAATAAATAGGGTTCGTGCACATCTTCAATTGTTTCCATTTCTTCTTGCGTGGCCGCGGCGATAGTTGAGAGTCCAACTGGGCCACCTTGAAATTTTTCAATAATGGTTGTGAGGATGTGGCGATCAACCGCATCGAGACCTTCTTCGTCGACGCGCATCATGGTGAGGGCGTTGCGACACAAATCTGTTGTGATGGAACCATCGCCTTTCACTTGTGCGAAATCTCGTGCACGACGGAGCATGCGGTTTGCGATGCGAGGCGTGAGACGTGAGCGCATGGCAAGAAGATCGATCGCATCTTCATGAATGGGAGTCCGAAGAAGTCCTGCATTGCGTCGCAGGATCGTTGCGAGATCCTCGCGCTCATAAAAATCTAAGTGGTGCACCATGCCGAATCGATCACGTAGCGGCGCGGATAAAAGCGAGAGGCGCGTGGTTGCACCGATAATCGTGAATCGCTCGAGATTGATTCTGAGTGTGCGCGCAGTCGGACCTTTCCCGACGATGATATCAAGTGCGTAGTCTTCCATCGCCGGATACAAGACTTCCTCGATCGTTTTGTTAATGCGATGAATTTCGTCGATAAATAAAATATCGCCTTTTTGTAAGTTTGAAAGAATTGCCGCAAGATCACCGACTTTTTCAAGAGCTGGGCCAGAGGTGACGCGAATCTGGGAACCCATTTCATTTGCAATAATGTGTGCAAGCGTCGTTTTTCCAAGTCCAGGATTTCCGTAAAGCAACACATGTTCAATCGGCTCCTTCCGTTTTTTTGCCGCGCCCATAAACACGGTCAGGTTTTCTTTGAGTCCAGCTTGCCCAACAAAGTCTGCGAGAGTTTTTGGTCGAAGCGAAAATTCAAAATCCTGCTCTTCCGTAGAAGAGGCAGAGGTGGTTGTTATACTGCCTGAGCTTGCTTGTCCCTCGAAGCCTTGGCGAAGAGGGGTCGAAGGCTCGGAAGGAATATCAAATGTCTCGCGTTCGATCATACTGACTGTATTATGTGCGACGAATCTTGTAAGCGCAAGCGGATTGGGGAAAAGAAAAAACGATCCAAGATTGGATCGTATGCAGCTAGATTATTATCCGATTTCCTGAAGAGCCTGAATGCGTGTCACACGTACTTTTTCTGCTTCAAGATGTGCGATGACACCTTCATCATCGAAACGCATGTCTTTGCAGCGTTCTTGCCATGCGGCAATGATGATGTCCCAGTCCTTTGGGATCACCGTTGTTTTGAGAATGGTGCGAATGATGACGAGTTGTGAACTTGTTGCTGTCGTAATCGCATCAACGATCGTTTCGTGAAAAGGACGCAGTTTTTGGACAGACATTTCTTTCTCCTGTTAGTTTCGCGCCGAAGAGAGAAGTGTGGTGATCCCATGATCATCACACTTGATTTCTTGACGTCGGTGTTTCCAGACGTGCAGGATTTCGTTACGGCTGCTTTCGGGTATGAGTGTAACGTGCAAAATATGTGCAAAGATGCTCATTTCTTGTGCTGTCGCATTCGGAATGAGCAGCAAAATACTTCTGTGAAACGGTTGAAGTTTCTCTTGCGGCATGATCGCCTCCGAAGTGGATGATTGAAAGAACCGCTCAAAACCTACCATTGTTTCAAATATTCGTCCAACAACATTCAAGTCAAGGTTTTTGAAAAAAATACCGTGAGTTCTGTGGAGAATTCACGGTTATATTCGGAGGTTTCCCACTATCATTTGTACTTTAACGAGTTGTTTGAACTCGAGCTCACACTGTGTTGGATCGAGACAATGTGTAAGGAGATGGGAGATTGGAAATTGACGCCAGAAAAATTCAGTGCATTTGAGATAGACTGTCGCTTCATGAACATTTAGCATTCCTTTCAAGCTGTGATATTTTCCCTTGCATCCGTAGACCAACATCTTGCTTGCAGGAACGATTTGTTCGATGAGATCGACAACCTTGTCTGGAATGAAGCTTGTTTCATCATCTTTCCAAGAATAATCAAGTTCAATTTCACCTTCAGCTACCTGAAAGTCCCCGTCTGCTCGATGTGGTCCATGACTAGAAATGTTTTCCCCGCAGGTTCCATCAAGTTTCCATCTGTTTACCTTGTAGTTGAAGCGGAGTTCTTCATCGTGTTTGTCCCATTCGAGACGGTGGCTGAGTCCAGGAGTTTCCCAAGGCACAACAACTCTCGGCTTCAGTTTCCAATAGTGCTGCCAAGTGAGGTCTCCATTTTCGAGAGTGGCTGTGTTTGTCTCGAAGAGAACGAGTTCAAGCAATGCTTGCGTGTCTACCAATTGGAAAAATCCATGCGTGTATTTAGCGCGTTCTCCTTCAGGCGGAAGGAGGTCATCCTCTGGGTTTACGGTGTGCGCTCGTTTTCTGAATGGAAATTCCGTCGAGTCAACAGCTATTTTTCCGAGATAGCGAACCGGCATTCGATCGGATATTTTGCGTGTAACCGTGTCGAACACATCGTCTGGGTACGGTGGAGTTGTTGCGAATTTTTGTACGTATCCCATTTTACCTCCTGTTTTTTGGCCAACAACAGAATTTGTCATGTGTTGGATTCCTGAGCCACAATTTTCAGGAACGAGACAGCATAGCATTTTTTGAAAAAAAGTCAATGATTTTGTGGTGAGACAAAAAAAGAACCACACGGTGATTCTTTTTTGAAATTATTTTTTGTTTGGCCTGCCATCCGTAGCTTCAGCACAGAATGCGACTGTGCCCATTCTTCGCTAAAGCTACGAAGGGCATCCCACGCTTCATCAATTGAAATATTGCTGAAGCGTAGGATGGTGGGACAGGCGGGACTCGAACCCGCACCCGGTTTCCCAGACGACATTTTAAGTGTCGAGCGTATACCATTCCGCCACTGTCCCGTGACGGACAGAATAGCAGAAAAATTATTTTTGTCCATTTTCTCTGTTGCGTCATCCCGAGCAAAGCGAGGGATCTTCGAGCGAAATATGTTCATGAGGGAGATCTTTCCGGAGTTTATCTTGAGCTTGTGTTGAAGAATCAGGATGACGCACATTTGCGCATTCGTTTCAACTCCGTCTTCTCTTCTTTTGTTACCCTTTCCGTTGCATACGAAAAACTGATGGCCGATAAAGCATGTACGTGTTTTTTTAGAAACGCGAATGTTTCTTTTGGATACAATTTGTAACTTTCGCGTAGTGTCCAGCCGACACCTTTTTTGACGTAGGCGTCATATGACGTAATGAGCGGTTCAACCATCTCGAGCACAAGTTTTACGGGCGGAGCTTTGCGTTTAGGCGATGCGTAATAAATAAGTGAGACGATCGACATGCGTTGTTTCCAAGGATTGGTTGATCTGTTCCATTTTTTGAGGGTTGGCAAAACGAGGTTTGGATAGCGCTCGAAGAGAATCGAATACAAATACGAAAGCGCATCCGCATGCTCCCAGTTTTCCACGCGGTCGATCCAGTGTTTGATCACGTGCCATTCATATCGACCAAGGAGATGTTTATGATTGCGATAATAAAAGAGTGGAAGATACAACACTTCATGCCATCGACTCGTTTTCCACACATGATCCCATATCGACAAAATTTCTTTTTGTGTTTTTGTGTAAAATAGAAACCCGTCACACACCAGTTTTTGCAAAACGGGTAATCGTATCCCAAGCACGCGAAGCTTTGTGGTTTTCTGACGAGACGTTTTATATTGTGGGTCGTCGATAGCGAGGTCACACAAAGCCAATTCTATTTTTCGAAGTTGGGAGGGCATAGGGTTTCATGTTTATCGCCTACCAAAATTATAGCGCGATCGATTGACAAAACCAATATTTTCAGGCACACTTTCCTCTTCGTTCTTTTCAACAATCAAACGAAGACAAGGAGATCAGCATGTGGGATCCGTATGCAGAAGTTCAAGCAATCACACTTGAAAACGGGCTTACTATTTATTGCTTGCAATGGCCGAATCGAGAATTCGAGCAGGTTCATTTTCTGACTCATTCGGGATCGAATCATGACCCTGAAGCGAAGCCTGGTATCGCGCATTTTGTCGAGCATGTGGTTTCTCGTAACGGAAAGGAAACGTTTAACGAAAAGGAAGCGTTTTTTCGTCCATTTGGTAGTCGTGTCGATTTTGGACGCACAGGAGCTGCATCATCAAAGTACAGCTTTATGTTACCAATCGATCCAATCGTTTTCGCTCGCGCTCTCGATCAATTTGGTCACATGCTTCTTGGGGCGACGCTCGAACATGATATTGAATCTGAACGAGCAATTATCCTCGCGGAATTTCGTCGTAAATTTCCTTCAGAAAGAAGTTGGCTCGATTCTCGTGAGGAATTCGCGCTGCTCACACGTAATGGAACTCTTGCCAGGATGACAATGAATCTTGGAACGCCAGATTCCATTCAAGCGATCACACAAGCAGACCTTCAAGCTTTCTACGACGCGCATTATACCCCGGCCAACATGAGTGTTGTTTGTGTGGGTGGAATGTCCGTCTTCGAAATCACCGCTCTTTTTGAAACGAGTCCATTTACACAATGGATTCCCGGTACGCGAACGCCTCTTCCAAAGATTCAGGAGCAAGTTGGAAAGTACACAGAGCGTCGGAAAGAAGTTTCTTCAAAAGAACGAAATCCGAATACTAACAGAACAGCTTGCAAGTTCATAACGAAAGTACTGATTCCAGGAACGATTCATCCTGATGTTGTTGGTCATACATCATCCCTCCTTGGAAAAAAAATCACACGAGAGCTTAGAGAGATTCGCGGGTGGGTCTATGATGTGGATGTTTCTTTTCTTAACATACAGGGTACGTACTATGTATTGACGATTCTTTGTGACGGAGTTGATCCATCCGTGGTCGATCAGGTCAAAGATCTGATCGATGTGACGATAGGTTCGTTACATCAATCCGAGACGGAATTTCACGAAATGCGTCAATCAATTCGTGCGGGTCATATGTACTTTGATCCAACAATTGACGGAATTGCCGACGGGATCATAACGGATCTTGTGACATATCAACGCATACAAACCATCGCTGAGCGACGTGCAGCGTTTGAAGCAGTCTCATTTCAAGAATTACTGAATCTTCTGCCGCTTCTTGCAACGGATAATCGGTGGACGTGTATTACCCGTCCCTAACCTCACAACCGCCTCAAAACGGTTGTTTTTTATTTTTTCCTCGATGCGTTGGTTTCAGACTGTGGTAATAAGAGCAAAGCAATCGTAGATTTTCTAGTCGATTATCTCGAGGATTACCATTAAGATCATTCAACTCGAGAGGTGTCTGCTATTTTTTAAGATTTTTGACCAGCCACATATCGATGAGCAGAAATCTTTGTTACAATACCTTCAAAGCTGATTGAAATGGAATTAATTTTTTGTGAACGATTTTTTATGTCTGAACATGCGAAAAGTCCCTATCAAGACATTCATACAGAACGGCACAGACGCCCATTGCATGAATTATCCAAGGATCGATTGCCAAAAGAACAAGAAAACACAAAAGACTTTCGTGTGTTTAAAGGCCATTCAAGAGAGGACTATGGAAATCGGGTTGAGGTGTTGCAAGGTCGTGAAGGAAGAGAGATGTTTGAACGTGTGTGTGTGATTGCAGAAGCGGTCAAAGCAAAAGGTGGTCGCGCGTTGCTTGTTGGCGGAGCTGTTCGTGATGAAGTGCTTGGTTTATCGAGTAAGGATTTTGATGTAGAAGTGTACGGGATACAGCCAGATGATCTTGAACAATTAGTACAGTCATTTGGGAAAGTGGATTCGGTTGGGAAAGCGTTTGGAATTTTAAAAATGACGGATGGAAAAATGGATATCGATGTGTCTATTCCGCGTCGAGATTCAAAAGTGCATGAAGGTCACCGTGGGTTTCAAGTAGACACAGACCCAAACATGACGATTCGTGAAGCAGGACAACGAAGAGATTTTACATTTAACGCCCTATCAAAAGATCCGCTCACGGGGGAAATTTTTGATCCGTTTAATGGTGTGGAAGATTTACGTACGCGCACATTGCGCGTGACAGACACAGAACTCTTTAAAGATGATCCATTGCGCGTGATGCGAGCGTGTCAATTCATTGGTCGTTTTGGATTGAAAACAGATCCGGATTCTTTGCGTCTTATGCAAAGTATGGTTGAGACGCTTCGTGAACTGCCAAAAGAACGCATGCAGGAAGAGTGGACAAAATTGTTGTTAAAATCTGAACGTCCATCTCTTGCCCTGCAAGCGATGAGAGACATTGGTGTTGTTGAGGCACTCTATCCAGAGCTTTCTGCGATGGAAAATGTTTCGCAAGAATTCGAATGGCATCCGGAAGGAGATGTGTGGGTCCATACACTTATGGTCGTTGATGCCGCACGTGAAGTGTGTCGATCTGAACGATTAGAAAAAGATTCCGCACAAGTGATTTTGTTTGCTGCGCTTTGTCATGATCTTGGAAAACCGATGACAACAGTTTATGTAGATGGTCGTTTGCGTTCGCAAGGACATGAACCAGCAGGAGAAAAACCCACGCGGGATTTTTTAGAAAAAATTGGAGCTCCGAAATTATTGATCGAAAAAGTAATCCCTCTTGTTCGTGAACATTTATGGCCAGGAACCATGTATCGAAAATTTTTAAAAAAAGAAGAAGTATCAGACGGGGCTTTTCGACGTTTAGCAAAACGTATTCATCCCGCAACAATTGCAGAATTGACGTATGTCGCAACGGCGGATCATGAAGGACGCGGTCCGTTTCTTGATCCAACGCATAAGGATCAATTTTTGCTCCCAGATGCGGATGTTGCGGGAGATTGGGTTCGTATGCAGGCACAACGTCTCGGCGTGGAGAAAGAAATGCCAAAACCTATTTTGCAAGGAAGAGATTTAATCGCGCTTGGTTTGAAGCCTGGAATGGAGTTTGGAAAAATCATTGCGCTTTCGGATACATTACGCGATGATTTAAATTGGACGCGAGAAACTGTTTTGGATGCGATTGGAGATAAAAAAACAGCAAAAGAAATGTTGGAAATTTTACAAAGAATACGAGAAACACAAAAAGACTCTCGATAAAAACGAGAGTCTTTTTGTTTATTTTTTGGGAATGATTTTTTTGACAGGAATTTTCTTCTTGAGCTGTTTTGATTGTTTCGTTGCGGCGATACGTTGTTTTGCTTTGAGTTTTTTTTCAAACGCTTTATTGTTGTGCTCTTTGTTTAATTTAGCCGTAACAGCCTTTGCTTCTGCGGGTGAAAGAAGAGTTGTGTCTTTTATTTTTTTTGTGGGAATCGTTTTTGGTGTTGATGACGCGGCGTCTGTTATCTCTTGTGTTGCTGCTAATGCCGTGAGGGGAATACAGACACTTAAAAGAAAAAAAATAAAAAGAGTGGAGAGGGTAATTTTTTTCATAAAATAGGTACAGACCAGTCTAATCCAAAAATGGGAAAAAAGCTAGGATCAAAAAACCTCCAGAAAGACTGAAGGTTTTTTGTGGAGCGGGAAACGAGATTCGAACTCGCGGCCTTCTCCTTGGCAAGGAGAAGCTCTACCCCTGAGCTATTCCCGCGAATAACTGTTTGGAACATCTTAAAAGAGATCGTAAGATGCGTCAACGGAACGGAAATAACGAAAGACTCGCTTTTTGAGCGAGTCTTTCTTTTAAGCAATTCCAAATCCTTGTTTCATAAGCGACTCAAGTTTATCTAAACGATCAAATCCCGGTTTCATAATATTTTCCATGTTGTCGAATCGTTCGTTAACTACATCAAATCTGTCATTGACTCTGTCGAATTCATTTTTTGTCATGATCGCAAAATCTGTAACGGTATTTTTAAGTTCCAGAAATTGGTTATCGTGTCGATCAAGACGAACTTCAATGACATCAAATCGTTGATTTGTACGAAATTCCATGCGCTCTGATCGGCGATCCATAACTCCAAATTGATGATCGACGCGTTCAAAACGTTGTTCATTTGTGAGAGTATTTTTCTCCATAAGATGGATGAATTATATCACGTCATGACAACTTGTGAACCCCCTCTTTTTTCTGAAGCTTTTTTGAATGCCCACGCGGCTCCAGATTTACTTCCTGAGGCGTATTCTGCCTTACAGAGTCCAAACATTGTTTCGCGAAATTTTTCCGCTTGAACGGGATCTAGATCAAATTGTTCTGCAAGTTCTGTCAACTTTCCTGTAAGTTGGCTATACCATGGTTTTGTTTGAGTATCGGACATACGTAGGTTTGGTTAAAAGTTCGAGTAAATATTCGCCAAGAAGTGTTGAAACTGTCGAGGAGACGCCATACATGTAGGCGCGTGCTTCGAGATGTTTTTTAAGTTCGAGGATGGAAAGTGGTTTTTCGGACATAGGAGGATTTAAGTGAATGGAAAGAGGAACGAAGTTTTAAACCGACATAAGCAAGCGACGCAAGAAGCATGAGGACGATTGCGATCGTTTGTTTTGGAGTCATTGCATTGAGTGAAAAATTTTTTGGAGCGATCAAATCAGTTTTTTCTTTTGGTATAGATTCGATATCTTTTGCGGTGCGTGTTTTAAGAACAGAACCGGATTTAGTACTTGAAAGAATTCCGTTGATTTTTAGCTGTGATCCACGTGTAGGTGGAGGAGAATTTTTTGGTAGATCAACCGTCCACCGTATTCCGTCAACATCAACAGATGCTTGTTTGCCGGTTGTTGAGAGGAGTGTTCCCGCAATCGTGATGAGCGATCCGAGCGATGTGTTTTTTTCGATCACCGCATTTTCAGACGGCTCAACTTCTGTAATGGTGGAACCGACCGTGAGGGAATGCGTGTTTGCGACTTTGATTCGGGTTTCTCCATTCGACATCGCAAGCGTTCCTGTTACGGTTATTTCTTGTCCGCTTTTTAACGAGGGATAGATGCAATCTTTTTTAAAGATTTGCACACCACCTGTATCGTCTTGGATGTAAATGGTTTGAGAGGTAAAGACATCCGGAAGAACCGTGACAAATCCTCGGACCGTTACACGTGATCCTGTACGTTTATTTTTCGCATCCGAAATGGTTAGGATACGAGCGGAAACGGCCCGGTTGGTGGTTGTGTGCGGAGCAATCGTTGTAACTGTTTTTGTTCCGACCGGATCGCTTGCATGAGTCGATTCGTTGTTTTGCGAAGCGCGGTTTTGTTCATTTGGCGTAGGAATTCCCGATGAAGTCCAAATTCCGTCGATGGTTGCGAGAGAGAAATTCGGTTTTGTTTTTTCATATGTGTGTGAGTCTGCAATCGACGCGTCGGGCGCAATAAGCGTGACGGTGTCGCCATCATTGTTAAGAGTCAAATGTGATTGCGGCCGCATGACCGCAAGAAATGTGTGCGGATTCATCGTCGCTGTTTTCGGAAACGTAAATCGATTGCCGCTTGCATCCGTGATCGACCAACTTTCAAGAGAGACTATTTCATCTCCATCATTTTTGATCTCGATGAATTCATCAGTTGCATCATTACCTCCCGTGTTTGGATATAATTCAGAAAGACGAATCGTGTGCGAAATCGAAATGGGTGTTGTGATGACTGGTTGTTTTTGTGGATCTTGTTTTATTGTTGTTGAGGCAGATGTTTGCTCTTGTGAAGTTTGTTTCGGCACCATCGGCGTTGCATTCGTATTTGTCGCGATGATAGAAATCTCCGCATCCGAACTCGGTGTCGGTTTATTTGTTTGTCCTGTTGAATCTGTACCGAGAATCTTGACCTGTTTTTGCGTCGAAATGTTTTCTGAATTTTTTGTTGGTGTTGTGGTGATCAAAAGTGTGTGTTTGTCGATGCGTATCAATGATTCGCCCATGTCAGGAACGAGTCCGAGATCTGCGTTGTATTGAACCGCATCTACAATCACCCCGTCTGCATCTTTGATCACGAGGGTGTCTCCATCGTTGTTTAATTTTCCTTTTGGATTTTCGATCACGAGAAATGATCCTGGTGGAATGGTTCCGTTTGGAAATAATGTCATTCCTCCACTTGCGTCCGTGAGACTCCATCCATTTGTTGTGATACTTACAGAAGAGATGTTTTCAATCTCAACCCATTCAGATTCTCCATTGAGAGGACGTGTATACAATTCATGGATACGAAGGGTTCCGGATGTGTTTGTTGTTGATGTGATGGCGATCGATGTGGATGTTGATGACGCTGTCGTCATGAGAGGAGATGTTGATTCGGTTGTTGTTGCGTTTGATTGTTCTGTCACTATCGGATTTGTCACGAGAAGTTGATCATTCACAATCGCTGGTTCCTGTGAAATATCTGTTGTTGTTTCTGATACAACAATGTCTGTGCATACAGATTCCGGTTCTGATGTTGTGATGGTGTCAGGTATTTTCATGACATCGATTTCTTTTTGTAAAAAAGCATTAAGCGTTCCCGGTGTTCCGTGGTCGGATACTTCGTCTTTGAATCCGAGCGAGACATCTGCGTCCGCCCAAGATTCTTTTGAATGTCCATCTAATAACGACCCTCGTCGTTCCATTGTTCGGAATCGTCCATCATCAGCTCCTCGAGCGCTGAGAGATCCTCCCGTGAAAGGATTTCCTCCGTCGCCGGCGGAATCGACCAACGTGCTATCGTTTTTGTAAATCGTGATGCTAAGTTTGTCATTTGGGAGCGAGACAGAAGGGGAGATGAATTGGGAATGTGCGGCACGTGCAGAATTTTTATGTGTGTGGTCATAGTTTGCAATTAAGAATGTTGCGTAGGGCGCGATGATGCTTTCGGTTGGAAGAGTGAGTGTTGAACTTGCAGCTCCGACGATTTGCCACCCCGTCATATCAATCGGTTCTGAGGTCATGTTTGTAAGTTCTAGCCATTCATCTGCAGTCGACATGGTCGAACCTGCCCAGGCGATTTCCGAAATAATGACACGTGGTTCGATTTGTGCGCGTAACGGCGAAGGAGTACTCACAACGAACATTGAAAGGGCAACAAAAAGAATAGAAAATTTTTGTTTCATAAATATATGTGTAGAGGCTTGTCTATTTGGTGAATAATTTCCCGGAAAAAAGATCGTGATCAACGATGTTTATGTTGAGACATAAACAAATAAGAACTCCCAACCAATCGAGGTAGGGAGTTCTTATTTCTTGTATCTTCATTTCATCAAAAAATTTTGTGTTTGTCAATGGGGACTGTGTGGATATTTTTATTTTTGAGATTCAGATGAGGTGAATGTGAATTCCCGATTTCCTTCATCGCCAAATAATTCATCATTCCAATATTTGATGTACGTTGGTTTTAGGATCCACACCTTTGTTTCCCAGGCATTTTTGTGAATCCATTTCGGTGTAATTTTTTTTCCTAAATCGGGAAAGGATTGCGCAAAGAGTGTGAGTCCAAGAATAATTTCTTTTGCATTTTTTGCTTCGCGGCACACTCCGCGTCCTTGAATTCCTTTTCGGTCTGTGTGTTTTTTTGGATTGAACCACGCAACGGAAAATGCAATATTCGGATTTTTTAAAATCATTTTGCTGTGCATGGTATTTTTCGAGCTCACAAAATAGATGGTCCCTTTTGCATCGATAACGAAATAGACATTCGCCACCCAAACGTTTTTCGCATCATGACAGGCGATGACTAACAGCTTTTGTTTTTTTAAAAAGGCAATCAAATTTTTCATATTTTTTTGAAGCGTGGTTGGGTGATACCATCGATCGTCACATCCTCGAGAAACATTGCACATGGTCGCACCCACAATTCAAATTCACCATACAGTGCGCGATACACAACCAAAGACTCGAGCGTTTCAGAGTGCCGTGCTTCTCCAATGACTTCATATTCGTTTCCTTTGTAATGTTTGTATCGTCCAGGCTGGATCATATGGAATTAGAGACCTCTGTAAAAGCGCATCTTTTCGTTTCACGGGCGCCCGTTTGCCCCACTCAACGTAGAAGACCTACGTCTCGTGGGGGTCAAACAGCCCGTTCAACGAAAATCTGCTACTTTTTCAGAGGTCTCTTTAACAATGTGAAGGTCGAAAGAATTTGTTTTTGTTCTGTTGTGAGTTTTGTTTTATCCCAGGCAGTCTCAAAGGAAAGTTCGTATACTCCATCATGTTCGAGCATCACTCCGAAATTGAGACCATTTCCACCACTTGAGATTTCATATGCACGTTGACCTGCAAGTTCGATCGTTCCTGTTTTTTGTTTGAACGATTGTTTGTCTGTAAAGAAATCTTCCAGGTTTGCATAGGTTCTTTGTCCTATCCAACTTCCACCACGCGCATATTCATTGTTGATGTTCGGCCAGAAGAACATCACAACATCATGAGAATATCCAGGATCAATTTTTTTCTCTTGCAATAATTTCATGGTTTCCGGACTTTGAAAGTCAACAATTCTTCCCGTCTTTTCTGCATCCGGATATTCTGTGATCGTCCATGTAGGAGGGTGTTTCAAAGAAAAATGATAGGCGGTGCTTGTGTATGTTTTCCAGTCGCTCATCGGTTCTTCTTGTTTTGATGGTGAAGAGACATGAACAGGTTTCTTTGTGAATTGAACGTATCCCCATATACAAACGACAAACAAAACGACTATAACGAAGAATGCTTTTATGAAATTTTTTGTATGCATATATTTTGGTGCGAGCGGAGGGACTTGAACCCTCATGCCTTGCGGCACCAGCTCCTAAGGCTGGC
>CAYHWG010000019.1:14464-16920 GCA_964360375.1 uncultured Gammaproteobacteria bacterium
TTCCAAGTCCCCGAACCACAACACGTCCAGAATTGGCGCCTCGCTTGTGCTTCGGAAAAAAAGTTATTCGAAGGAGAATGTCTCCATCTCACAACTTTTTTTCCTCCAGCACGGCGCGACG
Source organism: uncultured Gammaproteobacteria bacterium (assembly GCA_964360375.1). GTDB lineage: Bacteria > Patescibacteriota > Patescibacteriia > UBA9934 > GWF2-40-263 > XYB2-FULL-45-11. The sequence goes on from CAYHWG010000019.1 coordinate 14,586, forward strand.
CACCCATTTTGAAAGTTTCATCAATCATAACTCGTCTTGAGTGTACGTGACGTGCGTGAATTTTTCAATTTTCCAAATAAAAAATCCGTGTTCGATTAATAGATCACGGATCTGAGCATGTGTTTGATTGTTTGGTAGGATTCCTCCTTGGGTAAGGCTGAGGTTGTTTTTTGTTGTTTGGAGCCGATCGTAATTTCGATCGGAATCCAGATGCCTCGAAATTTGTTTTGAAAAAGCCTTACTCCATGAACAAAACGATTGGCTTTGTCGTCCATTTCGTTTTCGTTCATGTCATCGAATGTTTTGTAAGAGAGACTTGTTGTGCGATAGTCTGATTTGACCTGCACACACAATCCATCTGATTGACCTTGAAAAGAGACGATGAGATCGATTTTCCAATCGAGATCTTCATCAGCTCGTGAAAATCGCACAATTGCTTTTTCTGAGAGGAAGATATGACAGAGTCGTGCAACGCTCAATGCTCCGGTCAATTGATCTTTCCACCATTGTTTGTCGATTTCAATTCGAGTGTGCAAATTCTCCAAGCGAGCGATTTCTTTTTCGTGCAGATTGAGACAGGTTTGAGTCAGCTCGCGTTGAGCCATGGCGCTTATGAGATACATGTTTCGCAATTTTTCGCGACCGACATGCTCAATTTTTCTATAGGTCGTATAAAGAGATAGATACAATCGACCTAAAAAGAGCGTCATGAGCAAGTGGGAAAAACCGCTATTGCCGTTTGCCATGGTTTGAAATTTAAGTTGCTCGGGAAGAAATTCTGTTTCTCCGATGCAGACTCTGCTTCTGAGCAAATCTCTTGCACGCAACACTCCGTCTTTCAGAGCGGATTTGAATGCTTCGTCATATGCTTCCTCGAGAGAAAACGGAATTTCTGGAATGATCGCTTTGATATGTTTTCCATTCAATTTCCGTTTTTTCAATAAAAGAGGTTTGATTCCAAGCATGGCGTCTCTCTCTTTCCAAGAGACCTGTCGTTGTCTTTCCATTGAAACCTCCGATGTAAAGACGAAGCACCATAAAGGAAATTCCCGAAAATGTCAAGTATTTTGCGTGCAAAAATCGACAATTTGTCGACATTCAGTTATGATTCCCGCGTTATGCGCGTCATTTTGATTCATGGCTTTAATGCCAATCCACAAGTAAACTTTCATCCATGGCTTCGCGACGAGCTTCACGCTCTCGGTTTTGAGGTTGTTGCACCAGAGCTTCCGCTTAAACCGATCGTTCGTGAAGCGGGAGATGGTGTTGATCCAGAAGTTGCGGAAGGGATCGACATGCCGGCTCTCATGGAAGCCATGAAAAAAGAGATCGGATTTTTAAAGAACGAAGATATTCTTCTTGGTCACTCACTTGGAGCCCTTGCTATTTTACAGTATCTTGAGGCAGTTGAGATGACAGAGACTCCACGGGCAGTCATTCTTGTTGGTGCGCCGTGGAAAGTTTCACGACCGGAACTCCGTCGTTTGTTTGTCGATGATCTCGATGCAGACGTTTTGATGTGGAAAGCGCGAGAGTATGTGGTGATTCACTCGCAAGATGATAAGTTGGTTCCCATCGAACACGGTCGAAAACTCGCGGATCAATTGCGTGCGCGCATGATTGAGTCTGCAACGGATGATCATTACATGGGAACGCATTATCCGATTTTGAAAGAAACCATTTTAGAGATCGCAAAAACCCCGTTCGATTACGCACCAGGAATGAGTCTGGAGGATCAATACAAGAACATGAAGTAGCGTATGCATCTTGTTTGTGATTTTGATTCAACGCTTTTCAATACAGAAAAAATTTGGTCTGAATGGCTTGAGATTTTAGTGGCACGTGGAGTTGATCGTACACACGCGATTCGACAAATGGAAATTTTAAATGCTACCGGATGGACGCATCACGCTCATGCACTCGCAAGTGGAATTGACGAGACAGCCGTCGATGAACTTGTTAAAAATTTTCTTGCGCATACAAAAAGTATTGGTTCCGAACTTGTGTATGACGACGTCGTTCCGTTTTTTAAAAAAAATCGTCCACCACACACGTTTTCTATTTTGACGTATGGCAATGAAGAATATCAAACATCAAAAATTTTATCGACTAGCTTGCAAAATTATTTCGACGCGATCCGAATCGCGGGGCCGAATCATTTGAAAGTTGATCATCTTCGAACCTTACTTGAGCATGAAGCTACTCCACTTGTTTTCGTCGACGACAGCCCAAATGAATTGAATCCTATTGTGGACGCACGTCTTCCGATCAAGCTTTATCGCATCGTGAGACCAGGTGCGAAGCATGATTATCAACACGAAAGAGATGATGTGGC
>CAYHWG010000020.1:0-16899 GCA_964360375.1 uncultured Gammaproteobacteria bacterium
ATTGCTTGATGAGCCAGTGAACTATCTCGACTTGAATACGTTATTGCTCTTAGAACATTTCTTGAAATTCTACAAAGGCAGTTTTATTTTGATTGCCCATGATCGTGAGTTTCTTGAAAATACGTGTACGACAACGTTCGAGCTTGAACGTGGTGAATTGACGACGTATGCAGGAACGGTTGAAAATTATTTGTTGTTCAAAGAAGAACAGAAAGAATATGCCCTTCGCACAAACAAAAAACTTGCTCGTGAGATCGAGCATCATCAAGAATTTGTTGATCGATTCGGTGTGAAAGCAACGATGGCGTCTCGTGCACAAAGCAAGGTGAAGCATATCGCAAAGCTCAGAAAAAAAATCGCAAGTGTTCATGCAGATCTTGCGACAACAAAAATTAAAATCGCTTGTCCTCATGTTCCGACAGGAACAGCTGTTTATACCGAAGATCTTGAAGTCGGTTACGGCGAGAAAGTGATCGTCGACAAAATTAATTTCCACATCAATCGCGGTGACAAAGTTGTGATTGCGGGCGAAAACGGACAGGGAAAGACTACGCTCCTCAAGACACTCGCGGGAATTCTTAAGCCTCTCTCGGTAAAATAAAATTGGGGGAATAATGCTATTATTGTTTATTATCACCAGAAAGTTGACACGACTCTGATTCCGAATGAGACGGTGCTGAATTATCTGATGCGCATGGCACCGCATGTTTCGAGCGGTGAGCGGATTCTCATGATGGCAGGGAACTTCTTGTTTCGCGATGATGATCTCGAGAAATCAACAAGTGTGCTTTCAGGTGGTGAGCGCGCACGATTATGTCTCGCAGGAATTTTGTTACGTGAACATTCCGTTTTGCTTCTCGATGAGCCAACAAATCATCTTGATGTGGAAACAGCTGAATCACTTGCGGTTGCGTTGAAACAATACGAGGGCACGGTGATTTTTGTTTCTCATGCCCGCACATTCGTGAATGCGCTGTGCAACAAAGTTCTCGAGATTCGCTTTGGCACGCTCAGAAATTATCCTGGTCCGTACGAGGAATACGTCTCGGATCTTGCAGAGATTATGGAAGAGGAGTCAAAACACAATATTCTCTCGACAGGCTCGAGAAATAATAAAACAATATCGCCCGAGCTTGCCCGCCCCTCGGAGCCTTGGCGAAGTGGGGTCGAGGGCCCAAAACGCGCTGAGAAACGAGCCAAGCTGAAGGAGCTCCAGCGCGCTGTGGAGAGACTCGAGAAGGTCATGAAAGGTCTCGATCGAGAGCGTAGTGAAATTCTTCAGTTCTATTTTGATTATCCCACTGAGTACGCGCCGGAGAAAGCGACCAAGCTTGCGGAACTCGATGAGGAGTATAAGCGGAAGGAGGATGAATGGCTAAAATTACAGGAGCAGATCGAGGGGTTGTCATAAACCTCTCTTTTTGTTAGGGTGTCATCTGCACACAAAAGTGTGTGTTGAGGAAGTCTTTTTAACACGGGAGGGTGTCGGATGCTGATGCATACGCGTGAAATTTTTGATGTTAGTCAAATCATGCAGATGAAGTTACAGCAATTACTGCAGCTTCGTGCTGAAAATTTGCGAACAGTATTGGATCCAGATACATTCGACCACATCTTCAAACAGTGTGATGCTCTGTGGCAGCACTCTGGAAACTTAAAAGATCCGCATGCGGAACTCACTTCCGGCAAATGTTCGGACGGATTCGTGGATGTGCTACGTGTGCTTAAGCACACAACACTCTGCGAAATCATGGCCGCACAAATTGCGGATCGTGTGATTGATCATTTTCAAGGAGCGCTTCTTCCGGATTGGGTTATTGGTTCAGATCATGCGGCTGCAACACTCTCGTTTGAAGTCGCACGCCAGTTCGGAGTCAAGCATGATTTCACGCAAAAGGGTTCCGGCAAATCTCAGGTTTGGAATCGGTTCGATATTCATCCTGATGAAACTGTATTGCAGGTGGAAGAATTGGTGACGACCAGTCTGACATTGGATGAGGTGAGAAAAGGGATTCGTGTCGGCAATGGGACACCTGTTCACTTTTTTCCGTTCGTGTTCACACTCGTCCATCGTTCTCATCAGGAATTGATAGAAAATTCACCGATTTACTACGTCCGACATTATGAAATCCAAACCTGGGGACAGAAAGATTGTCCGCTCTGTGCCGCCGGTTCGAAGCGTCTCAAACCAAAAACTAACTGGGCAGAATTGACCATCAAAGTGAAATAACTTACAGACACATCGAGTGTCTGTTTTTTGTTAAGGGGTCAGGTCCGGATACCGGAATTTCGACATCCTCATTGGAGATTTTTCGTAAATTCTCGAATCCGGACCTGACCCCTTTTAGTGTGTTACAATAACCTTGTTATGAAAACTCGTCTCAACAAATACCTTGCGGATCGTGGAGTCTGCTCTCGTCGGAGGGCGGATGCGCTTATTGAAATTAGCCAAGTACGAGTAAATGGGGTGATTGCCAAGCTCGGTATGCAGGTGGATGAGAATGATGAAATAACGGTTGAAGGAAAACAAATTCAAGGGGCAAAACCAAATGAAGTATATCTCGCGTTTAATAAGCCTGTTGGATTGATTACCTCTGTTGATCCGAATGCACACGACAATGTGATTGAACACATAAATTATCCAGAGCGTGTGTTTCCAATCGGCAGGCTCGATGTTGCTTCGAGCGGGCTCTTGCTTCTTACGAACGACGGCAGACTATCGGAACGTATCACGCATCCGCGATATGATCACGACAAAGAGTATGTGGTCACTGTCGATAATCCGATCGAAGACAAGGATCTTGAAACCATGCGCCGCGGGCTCGTGATTCTTGGATCCATGACCAAACCAGCCATCGTTTCTCGAGAATCTCACGACACATTTCACATCACGCTGACCGAAGGTCGTAATCGTCAGATCCGTCGCATGTGTGAGGAACTTGGGTATGATGTAAAGAAGCTTATGCGAATTCGTGTGATGAATATTAAGCTTGGAGATTTGTCAGTTGGAAAGTGGCGAGAGTTAACGAAGCAGGAAATTGTTCAATTAAAAAAGCGTTTGAATATCAATGTATTTGTAGGGGCACCTCTCGTGGGTGCCCAAATAGACGATTCAGAAAAAAGAATTTTATTTGAATAATGTTCCTGATTGTCATTGCGAGAAGGAGTCTGTCTGCCTGTCTGCCTGTCGGCAGACAGGCAGACAGGTTATCGACGACGAAGCAATCCTGCGAATGTGTATCACATCGAAAAGATTGCTTCGTCGTCGAACTCCTCGCAATGACACAAAATTCACTATGCACTTCCTTCACTCCACGGACGCGGAAAAAGAACTGACGTATCAAGACGTGTTTCTCATGCCCCAGTTTTCGGATATTGTTTCGCGCATGAATGTCGATCTCTCGCCACAAGACGGGACGGGAATGACGCTACCGATCGTGGTTTCCAATATGACGGCTGTCGCAGGAAAGCGTATGTCTGAAGCAGTGACCCGTCGAGGGGGGCTCGTTGTGCTTACGCAAGACATGTCTTTTGAGCGTATTGAGGAAATTGTAAAATCAACAAAAGTTTGTCATCCCGTTTTCGAAACTCCGATCGTGCTCGATGAGCAAGAATCGGTACAGACGGCATTAAACTTAATCAACAAACGGGCACATCGTGCCGTGATTATTGTCGATACACAAAATAAACCAGTCGGAATTTTTACAGAAAAAGACGCATACCGACGTGATCGATACAATCGACTCGTCGATGTGATGACACGTGATTTGATTACGGTGCCGAGCACACAGTCACCAAAAGAGATTTTTAAAACTCTGCACGAACGCCGTCTTTCAATCGTACCGGTTGTCAATACAGACGGAACGCTCGCAGGAGTTATGACAAAGAAAGGATGTGTTCGTGCTGTGCAATATAGGCCAGCTCTGAACGCGAATGGACACCTCCTCACAGCCGTAGCTGTTCGAATTCGTTCAGGTCTCGACGAAACACTTGATCGACTGAATCAAATCGGCGTCGATATGATCGTTCTTGATACGGCGCATGGACACCAAAAAATGATGCTTGATGCGATCAAAAAAACACGATCTATTGTTGGTCCGTCAAAACCCATCATGGCAGGAAACATTGTGAGCGAGGCTGCAGCAAAAGATTTAATCGACGCCGGAGCAACCCATTTAAAAGTTGGTGTTGGTCCTGGTGGTGCGTGCAAGACACGCATGACGACAGGTGTAGGACGTCCGCAATTTACCGCAGTGGCTGAAGTTTCAAGATATGCGAGATCTCATGGCGCATTCGTGTGTGCAGATGGAGGAGTAAAACATCCGCGTGACGTCGCGCTTGCGCTTGCGGCCGGTGCGCACTCGGTTATGATCGGCACATGGTTCGCTGGAACGTACGAGAGTCCGGCAGATGTTCAATTTGATGAGCATGGTCGCATGTATAAAGAACAGTTTGGTATGGCATCGCGTCGAGCTGTGACAAATCGCACCGAGAACACCGATCCGTTTGAGCAAGCACAGAAAGAATTTTTTGAAGAAGGAGTCAATCAGACGCGAATGTATCTTAATCCTGATCAGGAAAGTGTTGAGGATATTATCGACGAAATTACTGCGGGTGTTCGAAGCGCATGTACCTATTCAGGCGCTCGCAATCTCGATGAGTTTTATGAGAAGGCTGTGATCGGTGTTCAAACCTCTGCCGGATATGAAGAAGGGAAACCCGTCACAAAAAGCTGGACATAATGCCCAGCTTTTGTTATTCTTCCGTTCGCGTCACCATCAACTCGACGCACCTGCCTTGCCGGAAGGCGGGCAAAGGAAAATGTCATGGGACGATTGGTACAATCTTTGAGGGCTGATGAGACGGATGCGATTGAAATGTATATGGGCATGAAAGTGTATCTTCGTTCGCAAAAAGACATCCTGTATTTTAAAAAGTCTCGCATCGGACTCATTCTTGGAACGGGCTGGAGTAATCCAGATGTTCTCAAAGACCAAGGATTCATTTGTGAGAAAGAAATTCGATTCGATCTCGTCGGATTTCCTTCAAAGAGCGGCTCTGGTCATCCGAACTCATTCAAGTTTGGAACATGGCATGGAAAGGATGTTGTGATCAGCTGCGGACGATTTCATCTCTTTCAAGAGCAGGGACGCTTTGGTCACGATTCGCTCATTCGTCAATGGATGACATGGCTCATTACATTCATGAGCGGAAGCAAACAGCTCGTCATCACTTCTGCGGTCGGCGGACTTAGTAATGGAACTGAAGACCTTTTCATCATGCCTGACAAGATCGTTTCTGCACATTTGCCAATGCCTTACTTGATTGGTTCAGAGGGTGAATTTGTAATGTCAGAGCATCTGCTTTGGAGTTCGTGTCCTGGCCCTGTTGCGGATCATCCTAAATTTTGTCGTCATCAGAGGGAAGATGTCCTTTGGAATGCGGCTGAAGAAAATAGTTTGGGTCGATATAAAACCGGAATGCATTATGTTGTACCCGGTCCTGGATTCGGTGGTGCGACTGAGCGTAAGCTTTGGAGGAGTTGGGGTTGTGACACTGTCGGAATGTCTCTTGATCCAGAATTGCGTCTTATCGCGCTCGAGAATCTCGACAATCGTCCGCAGGGTGTCTTCGGTGCGTATCACGAAACCGACATCCGGGTTTTTCCGACACTGTTCGTCTCGGACGCACACGATATGCCGAACAATGATGAGATTCAAGCGCGCGCAAAAGCGATGGCTCCGAAATTAGGAAAGTTTCTTTCACACGTTGTGAAAGCAGAATGGTAACTCTCCACAGAACCTGAACGGTTCTGTTTTTTTATACGAAATGGCGGGCACGAGACCAGCCCCTACAATCATTTCGATTTTATTTTACATCCAAAATTTTATAAACCAATTCATCGCCATGTGTGACAACAGAAATAGTCTCGCCCGATACATGACCGATAAAATGAGATCCAAGCGGAGAAAGGTGAGAGATGCGGCCTTTCATCGGATTCGCTTCCTGCGGACCGACAATTTCGAACGTTAGAGTTCGATCATTCATTTGCAGCACGACCGTCGAACCGAGTTGTACGCGATCGAGATCCTGTTCGTCTCGTTCAATCAGAACAACTTTTCTTAGGCGTTCCTTTAAAAGAATGATGCGCGAGGCAATGTTTCTCAATCGATGTTTTGCTTCTTGATATTCAGCATTTTCTGAAAAATCTCCGAATTCTCCTGTGATCTGGACGTCTTTAATCGCCTGAGGATGTTCAATTTTTTCTAGACGTTCAATCTGATCCTGAAGTTTTTGGAGTCCTGTTTTAGTCAGATAAACAGGTCCATCATCGCCTTTCATCATGTTTTCCAGCTCTTTTTTGCGTGTAGGAAGTCGCATACAGAGAGAGTATAACACACCCCCTTGACAAACCCATTGACATTTTCTACAAACTCGTGTATATTGTAGCCAAGCAAACAGCAGCCCACATGTGGAAACCGTCGAATTTCCCAGAGGCGAAATTTGCGGTCTTACAAACTATTTTTTCCACTATGATGGGAACCATCAAGACTTTGACGGAAAAAGGATTCGGATTTATTACTCCAGAAGATGGAGCAAAAGATCTTTTCTTTCATTCTTCCGCTCTCGTCGATGTTACATACGATGAGCTCTCTGTTGGTGACAAAGTTTCTTTTGAAACTGAATCATCTGACAAAGGACCTCGTGCTGTAAACGTCATGCGCGCGTAAGCGTGCAAAACAAAAACCGCTTGAGTAATCAGGCGGTTTTTGTTATGGTGAGGTTGTTATGCTTAGTATTGCGAAACAAAAATTGATTAGATCACTTGAGACAAAAAAGGGTCGTGAAAAAAGCGGCATGTGTCTTGTGGAAGGAAAAAAAGTGATTGAAACCGCGATGGATGCGATTGAGTTTGAATTTGCAAAAGAGGATTTAGAATTTGGACTTTTCGACAAAGTGGTTACAACAGACACTCCACAATCCCTTGCGGCGATCGCACGCATTCCAGTTTGGTCCATGGATCAAATCGAACAAAAGAAAACAATGGTCATTCTCGATGGAGTTCAGGATCCAGGAAACGTCGGTTCGATTTTACGTCTCTGTCTCGGATTTGATGCATCTTTGATTTTGATTGAGTCTGCAGATGTGACAGCACCGAAAGTAGTACGCAGTTCTGTTGGTGCGATCTTTCACGTGCCGTGGATACAGTTGTCCACGACAGAAGCACGATCGTTTCTTGAAAAAACAAATCGACCGGTTTATCGACTTGAGAAAATCGTTGGTGGAATTTCGTTAAAAAATCTTACGGAGAACCAACCGAATATTTTCATTGCTGGCAATGAAGGTTCCGGAATCATGTTTACGAGGATGGGCACCTCAGTTGCAATTGAACAGAGTCAAGAACTGGAAAGTCTGAATGTTGCTTCCGCGGTCGCAATCGTTCTCCATCATCAATTTCTAAACGCATAATTTTATGTCCGACCAAAAACAAACTTCCACAGCAAAAGACGTGTTTTCTTATTTGCTCATGATTATCATGCTTTACGTTGGCGTCGTTTCGTTTACGGCGATGATTTGGCAATATATTAATGTGGCGTATCCGGATGTGCTGAACAGCTCTTATGGAGCCTATGACATCATCCGTAACGCGATTTCTTCGCTCGTTATTGTTTGGCCTGTTTTGATTCTTGTCTCATGGATGATCGGAAAGGACATGCGTGCGGATTCAGAAAGACAAACCGTCCGCGTACGTAAATGGCTCATGTATCTCACATTGTTTATTGCATCCATCGTCGTCATTGTGGATTTGATTTCATTATTAAACACGTTTTTAAACGGAGAAATCACCATCAGGTTTTTGTTAAAAGTTTTGACGATTTTGGCGGTGGCTATCTCGGTCTTTTCGTACTATCTTTGGGATTTAAAGCGAGATGCATCCGTGAAAACAAAGATGACCGTTCGTGTTGCAATCATAAGTTCCACAATGATCGTTTTATCAATTGTGGGTGGATTTTTTCTGGTTGGTTCTCCAACACATCAACGCGCGATTCGAATGGATAATCAACGTATTTCTGATTTACAAAACATCGAATATCAAATTTTAAATCATTGGACACAAAAAGGCGTCATCCCAAAAACACTTCTTGATTTAAACGATGCTTTCAGCGGATTTACTCCACCCGTTGATCCAATCACAAGACAACCGTACGGATACAATCTTAAAGGCGATCACGATTTTGAATTGTGTGCGACGTTCACAAAAGAGACAAGCACAGAACAAACGAACCGTTATAAAACAGCGCCGATGATGTATCCATATCCAGAAGGAAAGGTTGCTCCGGATAACTGGACACATGCTGCGGGCACAATTTGTTTCGCACGCTCGATTGATCCAGAGTTATATCGTGTACAACCACCCGTGGTCGTAGAGAAAAAATAAAAACAAAAAGACAGGTTTCGAGACCTGTCTTTTTGTCTATACTGTAGCTTTGAGTTGCTTTGTTCTCAATGCTCCAAGATCCAGTTCGTTGTTAAATGAGATCGATTTGAGAAATTCTTGATCGTGACTTACGACGATCATAGCGCCTTTATAATCTTGAAGGGCTTTTGCAATGACAGGCAAATGACGAAAGTTTACGTGGTTTGTTGGCTCATCGAGAATGAGGAGGTTTGGTTTTTGGATGACGAAACGAGCGAAACAGAGAAGAGCTTTTTGTCCTTCAGACAAGGATCCAACTCGATTTTGCATAGTCTCTCCTCGTAAAAGAAATCGTCCTGCCGTTCCATACACAAGTTCGTCGTCTCCTATTTTCATGACAGATTTCAATGATTCAAATGTGGTTTGTGAGAAATCAAGACCGGAAAAATCTTGTTCATAATACCCTATGATCACATCTTGTGGAATAAACACACCTTCTTCTGTTCGTGTAGCGAGACGTTTTAAAAGGGTCGTTTTTCCAATCCCATTCGGACCTTTGAGAAACAATCGGTCTCCACGACGGAGTTTTAATTCAGCGGGGCAATGGATGGCGGATCCATGATTCCAAACGGAGACAGTTGAAATGTCGACAACTGTTTCTTTGTATTCAGTTGCCTCAATCTCAAATCGGACGATCGTTTTGTCATCTTGTTTTACATCCACCATGTTTGACTCGTCTTCCTCGATTTCCTCTTTTAACTTTGCAGCGAGCTTACGCATTTTTCCACCCTTGTTTGCAAAAAAGTTTACTTTTTCTTTTCGATCTTGAATATTTTTCAAAAGCTGCGCGTTTTTTCTTTCTTCGGCGTCGATTCTCGATTTGATCTGTTCGACCACGTCGTAATAATCGCCTTGATACGAATCGATTTCTTGTTTTTGTGCATCAAGATAGATGACGCTGTCTGTAAATGTGTTCAAGAAATCTGCATCATGGGAAATCACGATAACGGTTTTTTCATACATCATGAGAAACGTGATGAGATGACCGATCCCGTCCTCGTCAAGATTATTGGTCGGCTCGTCAAGAAGAAGAATATCCGGTTTTTGGATGAGGGCAAACGCGAGAAGTAATCGTGCTTGCTGACCACCGCTCAATCGATTGATAGTGATTTTGTGATCGAGGGGGTAATTGACCGTTTCAAGCGCTTGATCAATAAGCAAAGGTAAATTTCGAGGACGTTCAGCAAACGCTGTTGCAAAATAATCCTCAACAGTCATTTCAAGATAGGCACGATCCATGACTTGTTTTGCGATACCAATTTTTGCTCCAAGTTTGAGATGAACTTCGCCTTTTATGGGTTTTGCATCGCCCATGATCAATCGAAAGATCGTTGATTTTCCCGCGCCGTTTTGTCCCATGAGTGTCACTTTTGCATTTTCTCGAATAGAAAAATTTGCATCCTTGAGAAGGACACCTTTGTCATGATAGCCAAATGTGACGTTCGCGAATCGAACAATTACATCACCGTGATTGGACATAGATTTGTTTTATGCAGGTTTATTTCGATTGAATTTACCTCGGTTGTGAGGACGGCGATCTTGAAATTCTCCTTTTGGTTTGGAGGCGTGAGTTGGTTTTTGTTGATGTGGCTTGTCGGCAGATTTATTTGAAAATCGTCCATGACCACGTGGTGCTTGTGGGGTTGGGGCTCCGGTAAATAATCGAGGAGCAGCAGATTGTTTTGCACGACGCGCTGGGTTATCACCAACGGTTGAAGAATATCCGGTTTGCAATCCGCCATTAACTGGTCGCTCTCTGCGATCAAAACGTGAGTTCTGCGAACGTCGATCTCCCACGAATGTGCGTGAATCGCGTCGTCCACTTCCGCCATGATGAGAATGCTCACGTGGAGGTTCTGGAATATTTCGACGTTCCGGAAGATTTGGAAGAGGAGAGATGGATAATTTTGATTTGATAAGTCTCTCAATCATTCTTAAATCATTCTTTTGATCTGGTGTCACAAATGAAATTGCTTTTCCGCTGCGACCCGCTCGACCCGTTCTGCCAATACGGTGCACGTAATCTTCCGTCTGTTCTGGAATATCAAAGTTCACGACAAGTTCGATGTTTGTGACATCAATACCTCGAGAGGCGATATCTGTTGCAACAAGAACACGCACTCTTCCGGATTTAAAGCCAGCGAGCGCAAGCTTACGTTGTGCGAGAGATTTATTTGAATGAAGTTCTGCCGCTGTATGATTCATGTGCTGAACCGCATTCATAATTTTTTTTGCTCCATGTTTTGTTCGGCTGAACACTAAAATGGTTCCCTTGTACTCATCGAGAATCGTTTCGAGTAAACGAATTTTATCCTCTTTTTTTACCATGAAGATTTCTTGATCGATGCGTTCCGCGGTCGTTCCTTGAGGAGCGATTTCAATGCGGAGCGGTTTTTTCATATACATCTCCCCAATTTGAGAAATTTTTGCTGGCATGGTTGCGGAAAACAACATCGTTTGACGTTCTTTCGGAACGGTTGCGAGAATTTTTTTGATCTGAGGCTCAAATCCCATATCGAGCATTCGATCAGCTTCATCGAGCACGAGAATGCGGACATCTTTTAAGGAAACATATTTTTGCTCCATGTGATCAATGAGTCGTCCGGGAGTTGCAACAATCACATGAGGCTTCGCGCGCAAATCTTTAATTTGAGGATGCATGGAAGCTCCGCCGATAAGAATCGCGGTACGCATGCCAAACGCGGCTCCAACACGTTTTAAAACTTCTTCTACTTGAAGGGCAAGTTCTCGTGTTGGTAATAAAATCAAACCCATTCCTTTTGTTTCAGAAACGCGTTGGATCATTGGAACACAAAAAGCCAATGTTTTTCCGGTTCCTGTTTGTGCAATTCCAATCATGTCTTCACCTTTTGTTCCAATCGGAATGGCAGCGTGTTGAATGGGGGTCGGGTGTTTAAATCCTAGGTCTCCCAAGCGTTTTAGCAATTCGGGATAAATCCCGAGGTCGTCGAATGTTGTAGGCAGCTCAGCTCTTCCTGTCATAGATTATGATGCCATCACGGAACGATACGAAGGATCCCTTCGAGATTGGTTGCTCGAAGATCCGTCTTTCGTCACAATGAGGGAAAAAAATTACGACCCGCTAACTTCAGGTCGTATTCACAGACAAGAGTTTCGAGTCACGCACGAGAGATTTCGCGCAAAATTATGAAAAGAGTCTACCAGGAAAGAGAGATTTTGTCAATGATTTGGACGTGATTTTGCAACTCTTTGAAAAAAATACGATATACTTATGTGCACCGTTAGAATTAAACAACTTTTCTATGTTTTTTAAAAAGTCAGAGGAACCGTCGAGCACGAACAAACAGGTATTTTTTACGGGTTTAATTGGAGGGATCATTGGGGGTTTGTGTACGTTCGGCGTTCTTTTTGCTTTGGAAAATGCAAAAGTTATTCCTGTTTCCAGTATTTCGAACTCATTATCAGAAAATAATCCTTTTAAGACGCCATCAAAAAGCGATGCGAAAAATTCGTTCGATGTCAGCGATATCGTTGCAACCGTAAATCCAGCGGTTGTCTCAATCGTGATCACAAAAGATGTTCCGATCATGCAGCAATATTTTGTGAATCCGTTTGGACAGAACAGTCCATTTGGAAATTTTCAGATTCCGCAATTCCGTCAGAAGGGAACACAATCAAAAGAAGTGGGTGGAGGTTCCGGATTCATCATTTCAACAGACGGCTATATCGTGAGTAACGCACATGTCGTAAGTGATTCATCGGCTCAGTACACCGTGTTTTTGAACGGAGGAAAAAAATATGATGCAAAAGTTATCGCTCTTGATGATGTGTTAGATATCGCCCTTTTAAAAATTGAAGGGCAAGATTTACCTTTTACAAAATTTGGTGACTCAGGTGTGGTAAAACTTGGTCAGTCCGTTATCGCGATCGGGAACGCACTCGGTGAATTTCGTAATACGGTTTCAACAGGTGTGGTCTCAGGACTCTCTCGATCTATTCAAGCAGGGAACGGATTTTCTTTTGAGAATTTAGATAATCTCATTCAAACGGACGCAGCAATAAATCCTGGAAATTCATGCGGCCCGCTGCTTTCGATGAATGGCGAAGTGATTGGAGTGAATGTGGCGGTTGCGCAAGGCTCTCAAAATATCGGTTTCTCGATTCCATCAAATGCCATTAAGCAGTCCATCGAATCGATGAAAATAAACGGTCGCGTCATCCGTCCATTTCTCGGTGTGCGCTATCTTCCGATCAATGCGGAGTTGCAAAAACAGAATCATTTGAGCGTTGATTATGGAGTATTGGTTGTTCGCGGAACCAATCAAACAGACCTAGCGGTGATTCCTGGTTCTCCTGCAAACAAAGCAGGGATCGTTGAGTACGACATTATTTTAGAAGCAGACTCTGTTAAAATTGATACGTCTCATCTTCTTTCTTCCATCATCAGACAAAAAAAAGTTGGAGATACATTGAAATTAAAAATTTCTCACAACGGATCTGAAAAAGACATTGAGGTCATACTGGAAGAAGCAAAATAAAAAATCCAAGTCATTTTGTGGCTTGGATACGATTCAGAGATTTTCGACGCATGGAATTTCTTTTCATCACAGCCGCTTTTTTGAGACCAAGCCATGTATGGCCGAGTAAAGACAGGCCGCCGATCACGAGAGCTGTTCCGATGGAAATATTCGCAAGAAGCGTCTGGAGTGGACCAGTAGGAAGAAGACCAAGCGATGCAATCGCGATCACTTCTACCAAAATTTTGTATTTCCCAAAACGATTTGCTGCACCTTTTCCACCGAACTCAAGAGCTCGACGAATAGCACGAAATCGAATAGCTGTGAGAATAAGGGCAACACACAAGCTGAGCCACAAATAGATAGGATCTACGACAGACCAACCGAGAGGAAACAACGCACAGAAATAGAGTGTCTTATCACTGAACGGATCTAGAACAGCTCCGTAATGTGACGATCCCTTTATTTTAAGCCGTTCCCAAATTGGAAGTCGATATTCCTCAGCTTCCGTTTTCTCTTTCAAGGCGTATCTTCGCTTTTGATAACGAGCAAGCGCTCCATCAAAAAAATCGCACAAGGCACACCATGTATAAAGGAGGACTCCACAGGTGTGCAAAAAGAACCAATACCAGAACGCTGTTTCGTACACTTTTGCAAATGCAAAAGAAAGACACATTGGAAAAGAGAGAACAATTCTCTGTACCGTGAGTTGATTCGGAGTGATATTTCTTAGATCAAACCACTTTGCGATACTATCCGCAAATTTGTGGTCAACCATATTTTGATCTTCGAGTCTCCTCATCACATCTCTGTCTTCTTGATCCATATTTCCTCCTGATTCAAGATCTATTTTTTATCAGAATTTATCTCATGCGTCAATCAAATATTTATTTTTTATTTGAAATTTAGGTAGTTTTTAGCTATTCGCACCATGAAATGCATGTGTTATACTGTCGCAACTTAATGATTGTTGTTCGGATGTATGAAACGAATCTTCCTTTTCAGCCTTTTAGTCATTTCTGTTGCTTTTTTTGGATTTGGATGTGTTAAAAGATCTACAAATCAGCCTTCTGACGCACCATCTGTTGAGATCGATCGCCGATCCATCATTGAAGACGCAAAGAAGCAAGGATTGATTATGAATTCGGATGAAGTAGAAAAAATGAAAGATCCAAACATTTTGTTTCAGGATGTGCATGCGCAAAAAACAATTGATTTGAAATCACTCTTAGCATTGGATGTAAAATCTTGGCGCGCAGGTGCACTTGCAGACGTCACAGGCGGAACCAGCTTTGGTCTCGTGCACACACAAATGCAGACAGGCCGTTTTACGTTGATTGCAACACTCGGCGGTCTTCCAAAAACAGCGAACGGTGCATTTTACCAATCTTGGCTTGTAAAAAGAGGCTCAGCAATGCAATTAATCCCGACAGGAATTGTAGAGGCAGCCGCAGATCACTTTGTGAATGCTTATGTGACAACAACAAATCTCTCCGACTACAATTTTTATGTAGTGACACTTCAATCAAAATCGGATGAATTGATTCCAGGAGAACCCATTTTAGAGGGGGAGATTCGATAAGAAGAAAGCATGTTATACTCTTATGACTATGACACGTTTTTTTTATCTCTTTCTTTTTTTCCTTGCATTTCCAAAGACGGTTTTTGCCGTTGAGCCTGCGGAAGATCTATTGCGCAGTAAAATAATCAGCACACACGTGTCGGAAATTTGTTTGAACGCAGGTTCTTGCAAATCTCTTTTTTTTATTGAGGGGAAAAATTTTGTGAATAGTAATCCGCGTGGTGGTGTAAAAATTGGAACAGAATGGGCGCACATTTTACGTTGGACAGATACACAAATTGTTGCTGTCACCGCACGCGAGAACAAAAATGCTATTCCTCTTGTTTCGGTGGATACACGCATCCATCGTCCAGTGTTCGAAACATCAAATAGTGTCTTAAAAAAAATGATGGAAGAATCCGTTGAAGTCGCTTTAGCATCCGTGAAAAAAAATGCTGCCGGAATGCGCTATATTGTTGCAGGACCAAAGTATACGCATCCTGAACGAACCTACTATCGCGACAGCTACTGGGCATCAGGATTACTTTTATTGATTGAACCGTATTTTGTTCGCGATGAAATCATTCTGCTCGCACATGGTGTTGAATCAGATGGAGGTGTACCGAGCGCGATTCCTATCGATAAAACGGATCCGATTCTTCCGTTATGGAAAAATCATTTTGATTCCGGACCTTATCTCATCATGATGGTTTACGATTACGTTCGTTTTACGGGAGATCTCTCCATTCTTTCTGAGCACGTAAACGGGAAGAGTCTTTTTGAAATTTTACAAACCGTTTTGACGTTTCTCAAAAATCAGGATCACAACGGAAATTTATTACCTGAAAAACCTAAGGATTCCTTACAAGATTGGCTGGATAGTATTCCAAGAAGTGGGGAAGTTTTTTCCAATGAAGTACTTTATTATCGAGCCCTTCAAAATATGGGCGAACTTGCGGGCGCACATGACTCACAAGAACTTTCACAAAAATACGCATCACTTGCTAAACGCGTACACAAGCAATTGAATGATGTGTTTTGGAATGCAACCCTTGGGTATTATAGGGAAAGTTGTTTTGAAAATGTTTGTGTGAATCGCCTCACAAACGAATCTTCGCTTGCGATTTTGTATGACGTGTCTGATAAAGAAAAACGGGATCGTCTGTTTAATAGTTTGCTTCGACTTGATGCGCGTGCACATCTGAAAATCTCAAAAGAGAATTGGGGTACGTTAAACGCATTTCCTTTGTACGAAGGTTTTAAACCGAACACCTATCAAAATGGTACAGACTGGCCATTTTTAGATGCAATGAATGCAGGAGCTCGATTGAAATACCATAATGAAAATTGGGAACACCCACTCACACAGTGGTGGGTTTATTTTAACGCAAACAAAAAAAAGGGAGAACGATTGCCGGAATTTGTTTCTCCCTATGATAAAAGTACGGGCCTCGATCAGGCATGGTCCACAAGCCCTATGACATCGTTCATTCGATATGGGTTTGGATTGGATCCAGATATGACAGGGTCATACACTCTGCGTTCTTCACCGCAAGGAAAAATGACCTTGAAGAATCTTCTTGTTCGAGGAAAACGCATCACGATTTCCGTAAAATAAAAAAGAACCGTCTTGACGTTACGTCGTGACGGTTCTTTTTTTTGCTGGAGGTTTGGAAAGTCGAATCGCTTTTTGTTTACGGATCTTTTTGAGTTGAATTTTTCGGTCCGCTTTCCATTTTGTACGAACGGTTTTACGTTTTCCCATCATAAGAGGTGAAGTTAGAAGTCAGGAATATGCAGGCAGTTTACGATATTTCTTTCTCACTGTCAACAGGTGAGTTGTCGATTGGTCTTCCATGCGGTAAAATTGTTTTATATGCAAGGATTGCTTCTCACAACAAATCCACTCGTCTCCATTTTTTTTCATGAGCCGTCGGTGATTCTTTTTGGATTATTGCTCATCATGATGACAGCTGCCTCAGTTTTGGTTCTTGTCATGAACAAACAACCAGCATTCGTCTATCCTTTTTTGGGCTTGATTTTTCTCATTCTTCTTACCCTTGTGGGGATTCTCGCTTTTGATTTTTCCAATGAGGTTTCAAACCTTTACGTGACAGAATCTTCAAGAGCCCTTTCAGAAATGTTTTCGAGCCATCGATGGCTTCTTATGCAGGTTCCAATTTTGTTAACATTCATCACGCTTGTGATCGGATGGGTTTGTCGTAAGGATTTAGAGCAAAAACATACACGAGAATATGTAAACGCAATGCGTGTGAGTGTGTTTGTAAGTTTTCTGACCATTTTACTTATTGGTTTTGAGACGCTGATTTAATATGTTTTCTTTTTTTTAAAAACAGCGT
>CAYHWG010000021.1:0-16829 GCA_964360375.1 uncultured Gammaproteobacteria bacterium
TTTCCATAAACAGAAATAATACGTGTTCCAAATTGTTGTGTGATCGGCGATAAAATATGCATCCATTGGAGAACACCGATCATGGCTGTGAAGGCAGCAATACCAAGAAACCAATGGAGAAAAAATGAGATGAATTTTTTATCCATTCGAAATAGGAGTTCGAGATAGAAATAATACAACACGAGATGTATCCAAAAAATAATACTGTCAAAACGATGTGTATCTCCAAAAAAACTGAGAATTGGATCCACACCAAATATTCCGGAAATGATTTGAAAAAAAACAAAGAGGACGAGACATATCGTGACGGGGTTTTTTAGATTTGGACGACACTCCGAGTATTTTGCAATAAGGACCAAATAAAGTGGTAAAGCAAATTCTATTAAGAAAAAAAACAAAAAGATTTTTGGACTATCGCATGGTGCCCAATAGTATGGATTAAACACAAGCGGGACGAGTAGACAAAGACCCGTCATGGCGGCAAAAATCTTGAACGTCCAGGTTTTTAACATATGGGTTTGAAACCGTTGCAAAACTCATCTTTTGTCATTGCGAGGAGTTAGACGACGAAGCAATCCTTGCATTTTGGATAAAATGATTGCTTCGTCGTCGAGGACTCCTCCTCGCAATGACACAATTTGGAGTTTTGCAACAGTCTCGGGTTTAGGGCTTGTTTTTGATTTGTTGAATAAAGGCGTCTGTTCCTGTTGTCGCTTCCGGATTGAGTCGTTTATAGCTTTCCGCTGTTTCAATTGCCTTATCGATTTCGTGATTCATGGCATATGCGGCGGCGAGTTTTGGAAGAAGTTCATGATTATTTGGTTCCAAATCGACGGATTTTTTGTAGAGGAAAACAATTTGTTCCGTGTTATTTTTTTCGACTTCATAGTTGATGAGCCAATGGAGGGCGGAACTTGATCGGAGTTTTATTTTATGGGACAGACTTTTGTGTAGAAATTCCGCTGCTTTATCTGGCTCATTATTTTTTGCATAGAATGAACCAAGGGACCAGAGTAATTCAGGATCGTTTGGTGCGGTCTCAAGAGCTTGAAGAGCGATGGTCATGGCTGATTTTATATCGTGATTGAGCTCATAGAGATTTGCAAGCACAACTTGAGCTTCAATGTGCGGTGGTGCGAGTTTTTTTGCTTGTTCTGCAATAAAGAAAACTTCGGGGGGAATTGTTTGACTAGATGCGGAGGCATCTAACATGTAAAGAATGGAATAATCATACCAGAGGTTTGCTCGTAACGGGGATTTTTTTACCGCAGATTGAAAAACGGCAATCGCGGATTGTTTTATTTGGTTTGTGGTAGAGGTTTGTGTTTGTGTGATCTCTAACGTATCCGCAAAGAATGTTTGATATGTATGAGCAAGATAAGCTTCATCATAAATAAAACGATGATTACGTACTCGTTCTAAATCACGAAATAGTTGTTCGCGATTTGTGAATTGATCCGTGGCGTGAATCATTTTCTGTAGTATTGCGAGTTCTTTCATGGTAGGTAAAAGAATGTATGGAATCGTGAAAAGAGGAATAAAAATACCTATCCATCCTAAATGGACGATTCGTTTTTTTACAGGCGAATTTTGTTGATAGGGAACCGTTTTTTTTGAAGCATAAGAAACCATGGCACAAAACACAAAAAAGACGAGAAGGGGATCAACCGTATCAAACACAAAAAGGTTTTGGGTCACATAGGCGACGAGAGCACATCCGAAGGCTATTTTAGGGATGCCCATTTTTGTTTCATCCATTTTTTGTATTTTTTGTAAGAGAAAAAAAATCAATGTGAGATAAGAAAGAAAAGCAAAAAGACCTCCAGTGGCAAGAATCTCAAGAAGTTGATTGTGTGGCTTATCCGGCCAGGAGCCTTCAAGTTGATACAGTTTTTTTGTGTAATATTTGTTTGCACTGACATAATAATTTTGATAGCTAACTCCAAGTATGGGATGTTCTTTCCAACTCTGAAGAGCAATGGTCCAATAGGCAAAGCGGGAACCAATGTTGTTATCAGAAAAATGGGTGACACGATAGAGAGAGGATTCCGGTTTTGAAACATGTCGCAGGGAAACAAAGAGGCTGATTCCAAAAAGGAAAAGACTAAACGCGATGAAGAGTATTTTTTTCCGTTTCAATTTTTTTGTTGTGACAAGGATCGCGACGATTCCGTAGAGTATTCCAGCAACGATTCCGACATATGCTCCGCGTGTCCCAGCAGAAATTATTCCGAGCGTGAGGATGAGTGCAATACCTAAAGAGAAACCGTTGCACAACTTATATTTTGTCATTGCGAGGAGTTCAGAGTTTACCCAGAGCGAAGCGTGGGGGACGAAGCAATCCTTGTATTTCCGGAGAAAAGATTGCTTCGTCGTCGATGACCTGCCTGCCGGCAGGCAAGGCTCCTTCTCGCAATGACACAATTTGGAGTTTTTCAAGGGTTTCAAAAACGTTTTGTGGATTTTTTTTTCAAAAAAACTTTTTCCATATGCAAGAAAAAGTGGAATCATGAGAAATGCCGCAAAAAAGATAGGATTTCCAGATGTGGATGGCGCCCGATCTGTCCAAGAGGGATTTGTAATCGGGATAACATCAAGCACTTGAAGAATCCCCATGAAGGCACTAAGGCATGAGGTTAAAAACAAAACAAACAGTATTTTTTTTAAAAACCGTTGATCTGTTTTAAGGGCAACGTCAAGATAAAGGTAGAGAAGAAATAAATGCGTCAGGTAAATAATTCCATCCATGCGCAAAACATTTCCAAAAAAACTGTTCCAAGGATCAACACCAAAAACAGCGGAAATGGATAAAACGGCGATAAATCCAAAAAGGGAAATCGTGATCGGATTTTTACATGAAGGACGAATGTTTGGATATCGCAAACAGACATACAAAAATACGGGAAAAAGACATTCAATAACAATAAACAAAAAAAAGACCTTTGTACTTTGAAACGGCACAACAAACCCGGTATAAAATAAAACCGGTGCGAAAAGGCACAAAAGTGTTAGAGAGGCAAAAACCTTCAGGATACGAGGAGTCGGCATACGGTTCATTGCAGCAATTTTCTCGTCTCAACTTTATAAAGCTCGACATTCGGTTGATCAAAACAATTAACGTTTAGGAGTTCTGCAAGATACATCATTTCGATCATGCGGAACTGCAAATAATATCCGAGCTCTTGTTCATGAATGTGTTCAAGTTCGATCGAAAGAAACGGACGGTTTATTTTTTTATAGGTTGCACAGACTCCTCCGACGATCGCAGACATCACATCATCAAACGATTTTGAGGTGAGATGATCAACAAGATTTGGAAATAAAAGCGACTTTGGAACAGAGACACGTTTTGATTTTTGGACCGAGATAATGTTTGTAAATTTGTCATCGGCTCCGCCAAAATACAACTGCGCCATAGAGTGAAGATCTGTTGAACCGATCGAGATGATTGGGGTGAGACCTGTGTGTACAATTTTTCCTTCCAAATCTTTTTCTTTCCCGATACTTTCGCCCATCAATTGTCTGTACCATTTGCCGAGTGACTCGAGTTCAGGAGCGAAGAAAAAAGAATTGTGAATAGAACGACTTTTTTTTGCGTGTATAAAAGTTGTACAAGCCGAAATGAGAGCATGATTTTTTAATGTATCACGCGACAATCCGTTTTCTATCGCCATTTTTGCTCCTTCAAGTAACGCTCGCACGTTTATCCCAACAAGAGCAAGTGGAAATAATCCAACGGCTGAGAAAACACTGAATCGTCCACCAACCATTTTTGGAATAGCGAGACAATCGATGTGTTTTTCTTTTGCTGCTAACCAAAATTTTGATCCTTCATCAGAAATAACTACACAGCGTTTTTCAAGCACGTCTTTTTTATACGATGTTTGAAGTGTTTCAAATAACGCTTCCATGTTTACTATCGTTTCGGTCGTTCCACCGGATTTGCTGATTGTGACAAGCAAGAACGCTTCTGGATCTTGAAAGGATTTGAGAAGTGTCGATGTGGACAGAAGTGCGCCTGAAGAGACAGATTCAAGAAAAATAAGCGTGCAAGCGTGTTCAGAAGATGTATACAGGCGAAGTGCGTCATAAATCGCTTTTGTTCCAAGATTTGATCCTCCAATTCCAATGACAACCACGCATTTCAGTTTTTTTGTTCGATATTTTTTAGCCATTGACAAGATCTTCTTGTGAGAAGTAAGGAGATATGGCAAAATAATCGAAGATTCAGGCTGGTCCTCGGACCGTGTAATAACGATTTTATTGAGGCGTGATTGAATCTTTTTCAATTGATTACTTTGTTTTTCGATTTGAGACGAAGTACATCCGACGGTTTGTTGAAATGAGAGATTCATAGAAGAGAGATATTTTTTTCATGATACAGGAATTAAACCTATTTATCGATAGAGAGGTTTTGATAGATTAAATGCTATGGAACAAAAATTGAAAACCGTTCTGCTTATCGACGATGATCCGCTTATTCAGCGGTTATTTGGTGGTCGTCTTTCAAAACTCGGTCACAATACACTTTATGCGCATAACGGGACGGAAGGAAGAGAAGTCGCTCGTCGAATGAAACCAGATTTAATTTTGCTTGACGTGCACATGCCGGGCGCGGAAGATGGGTTTCAAACAGCCTCTCGCCTGCGTCAAGAAGCGGAAACAAAAGAGATTCCCATTTCTATGCTTACCGGAGAGGATATTTCTTATGATGCAGAAAAATTAATGCTACAAACAATGAACGTTCATTACATGCATAAAGGTATTGATGAGAAAGAATTCGTGAAGAATGTACAAGAATGGTTAGGGCTTTAAGCTTCATGAGCACAGAGGTCTGTTTTGTTTGTAGGCAGACTTCTGTGCTCGAGGAGTACGGTCATCACACACAAAAATGGGGGGTGGAATAGATGCATCAGACGAGGAAGTTTGTTTTTATTGCTCATTACGTGGAGCCGTGGAATTGGCTCTTGAATTTCAAATTGTTCGCTTTTTTGCACAAGCGTTCGGGACTTCCGTTTTTTTTGATTCCGATTTACTACTTGATCTGCATTCCTGTGAGTGTGTTCTTTTTCTTTCGAAAAGAACCGTTCAAGGTTGTCGATTCCTATCGGGTCAACGAGAAGGTGTATGGGTACACCATTCTCATCAATAATTTCGGTTGGCACTTCCTTTTCAAGAGTCATTATGAATGTATTCGACAGCGGATATTGGCGGCTGCGCTGTTTGCGCAGAATCAGCTGAATGTGGACGTCGTTGGATTGGGCGCTCTCACCAAAGATGAAACTCTGACACAGGGTGGAAAGTGGTTACAAGCACAAAACGGAATTCGTATTCCGATCGTTCATGGCGATACATGTACGGCGTGGTTTGTCATCAAACGTTTGGAAGAAATTTATGTCGAGCATGGGCGTGAGAGGCCGATTGCGCTTATTGGACCCACGTCAAAAATCGGTCGAGCGATTTTGCTTCATCTTGCGACACGCGGATACGTGTTCAAGGCGTACACCAACTCGCGTAAACGTTTTTTGGAAATTCAGCAAGAACTTCCAGAATCGTATCGCGCCAATCTCGTTCATGTGACGAATTTGGAGGATGCACTCGATTGTCGCGTGTGGGTGACGGGGAAGAATAAGCCATCAGGCGAAACTCTGATCAAATTTGTTCCAAAGGGTTCCGCAGTACTAAATTTTTCCGTTCCAGATCCACTCGATGTTAAAAATCTTTCAGCACGTAAAGATATTTGTCATGTGGACGGCGGACTTGTTTCTATGCCGGAAACGTCCGAAATGAGCTATATGATGCGGCTAAAATGGCCGTTGACGTACGCTTGTGCCGCGGGGACAATGACACACGCGCAGCATGGATGGAATGCGTCCGAAGTGGGAGAAGTCCAAACAGATCGTCTCGAAGAAGTCGGTCTGGAATGCGAGAAGATGGGGTTTAGGCTTGCTCCACGCACATCTCACCTTGCATAGTTGAAATCTCGGAAAGTTGTTTTCACAACTTTCTTTTTTTGTGATAAAATTTGGGTATGCTTCGATTATTGTTAATTACATCTGCGTACTCAATGCTTCCACTCCTTGGGGCGATCTTCACTCTTACGCTCGGTTTTTTTGTTTGGATCAAAAAACCAAAATCACATCTTTCCATCTTATTTTTTCTGTATTCTTTTGCGCTTACCGTTTGGTTGTACGGTACGTTTGAATTATTCAATGCAGGAACAGACGCGAACGCTATTTTTTGGGATCGGTTTATTTATGCAGGGGTCGTGTTTATCCCTATTTTTCTTTATCATTTCGGGCTGCTTTATTGCGAGATAAAAAATCAGCAAACTATTTTGAAGATTGGATACGTTTTGGCAGTTGCATTTCTCCCCCTTACGCAGACAGATTATCTCGTAAAAGATCTTTTTAAATATGCCTGGGGAGTTCATACACGAGCTCAGCCACTGCATATTTTTTTTCTTGTCTACTTTTTTTTCTATTTCATTTATTATTTCGTCAATCTTTATCGTAGTTACGCTCAAACAGAAGGGCTCAAAAAACAACAGATGAAGTTCATGTTGATCGGTTTTTTTATTTTGGATGCAGTGGGGCCGCTCGCTTTTTTGCCCGCATACGGCATCTCTGTCTATCCTGTTATTTTTCTCTCTGCAATTCCGTTTGCCCTCATTGTTGCTTATGCCATGGTGAAATACCAGGCCTTGAACGTTAAAATTTTGAGTGTTGAGGTGTTTTCGGCTTTGATTACCATTTTATCTCTTTACGAGTTTTTCTTTTCTACATCTTTTGCAGAGACATTATTTCGTCTCCTTGCACTCATTTTCGTGATCTTTTTCGTTTTCATGCTTTTACGCAGTGTACACGGAGAGGTGAGTAAGCGTGAAAAAATTGAATTATTGAACAATGAACTTAACGTTGCGGCAGAAAATTTGAAACAACAAAATCAAGCATTGAAAGAATCCAAAGCTCGTGAATTGGCCAAAGCACGCGACGTGGCAAAATTGAGAGATGAATTTGTGTTTCTTGCTGCACATGAATTAAAAGCTCCTGTGTTTGCTATTCGTGGTTTTTTGGAATTAGTTCAGGATGAAGGTAAAAAAGTCCCCATCTCCATGCGCGATAATTTAGATTCGATCGCTCAGGCAAGTGAACATTTGAATCATCTTGTCAGTGATTTATTGCAAGTGGCACGACAGGATTCTGGAACGATGACGGTTGCAACGACGGCATTGTCTACCGTAAAACTTTTTGAAAGTGTCATGAATGAACAGGTCGTTCTCGCACAAAAACGTAAAATTGTTGTGACACAAGAGATTGCAGATATTTTTGTGATGGCGGATGAAAATAAACTGAAAGAAGTTTTGACGAATTTAGTAAACAATGGAATCAAATATAATCGTGAAAAAGGAAGTTTGTCTGTACGCGTCACATCGGTAAAAGGAAACGGAGTGATCGAAGTCAAAGATTCCGGATTTGGAATTCCAAAAGATCAGCAGGCAAAGATTTTTCAAAAGTTTTTTCGCGCAGGTGGAAAAGCAACCGAGGGAGTGCTTGGAACTGGACTTGGATTATTTATCACGAAAATGTTGGTGGAAAAGATGGGTGGAACGATCTCGTTTGCCTCTGAAGAAGGAAAAGGAACGACATTTATCCTTAAGCTCCCACTTGCAAATGGACAAACATCAAAATAAGTGGTATTTTACTTTCAATTATTCCTAATGTATTTTGTATGATGTGTTCAAAAGATGGAAAGTGTGGCGTTCATTGTGTCGCTGCTGCGCTCGTATTTGTTGGCGCATTAAACTGGGGACTGGTCGGTTTATTCAAATGGAACCTTGTTGAGGTACTTCTCGGTTCTTGGCCAGGGGTCGTACGAGTTGTGTACATCCTCGTCGGATTGTCCGCCCTTGGAATGCTTGCTTGCAAGAAATGTAAAAAGTGTAAAATGTAGTTTTTGTAACGATCCGTGAAAACGGATCGTTTTTGTTCCTGCTCGCTTTTTTTCAGGTATGTTATGATAATGACACTATGAAATTAAAAATTGGGGACAAAGCTCCGGTGTTTTCTCCGGATCAAAAAGGGGTGTGGTCTCTTTTGTATTTTTATCCAAAAGATGACACACCAGGATGTACAAAAGAAGCGTGTACACTGCGAGATACGTATCCTGAATTTAAAAAATTGGGTATGCGTGTGTTTGGCGTGAGTACGGATTCTGGAAAGAGTCATGATAAGTTCATTCAAAAGTATAAACTTCCCTTTACGCTTATTCCAGACGAAGCGAAAGAGTTGGTTCGTGTGTACGGTGTTTGGGGAAAGAAAAAATTCATGGGGCGTGAATACATGGGCACAAAGCGCATGTCATTTTTGCTCAATCCGAAAGGTAAGATCGCCAAAATTTATGAGGAAGTAAAACCAGAGAAGCATGCAGAAGAAGTTTTAACCGATTTGAAAGAGTTGATGAAATAATTATTTCTGTATCATGACACGTTTCTATGAAAGTCATTTTACTTCAAGAAGTAAAAACATTGGGAAAAGAAGGGGATGTTGTTGAGGTGTCTGATGGACACGCACGGAATTTTTTATTTCCACAAAATATTGCGATTCCGGGAACCGCGGAAGCGATTCAAAAATTAAAAGAAAAAGAGCAGATCGCAAAAAAACAATCGACGAAAGCGATTGTAAGCACAGGAAAAATCGCAGAGAGACTCGATGGATACGAACTGACCATTGAAGAAAAAGTGAATGATGATGGAATTTTGTATGCATCGGTCACAAGAAAAATGATCGTGAAGGCATTGAAGAAAGCAGGGTTTACTGTAGAAGAAGAAATGGTTCAACTCAAAGAACCCATAAAAAGTCCGGGACAAAAGAACATTATCATCGAACTTCCGTTTAACTTTGAAGCGGAAATTCGTTTATCGGTTGAGGGAATTTAATTTTCCATGCATATGACGCATCGATATATTTTTGTGGTAGGAGGAGTCATGTCCGGCGTTGGAAAAGGTGCGGCAACAGCATCTTTGGGACGTGTCCTTCAGGAAAAAGGATACAAAGTGACCGCGATTAAAATCGATCCGTATATCAATATTGATGCAGGAACAATGAATCCCGTTGAACATGGAGAAGTTTTTGTAACCGTTGATGGCGATGAAACAGATCAGGATGTTGGAAACTATGAACGATTTTTGGAGACGTCGATTTTATCGATCAACTACATGACCACGGGTCGTGTGTATCAAAGTGTCATACAGCGCGAACGGAATTTGGGATATGGTGGCCGAACGGTTCAGGTTGTTCCAGACGTTCCAAATGAAGTGATCGAGCGCATCGAAAACGCAACAGATCGTGCACAAGCAGATTTTACCCTCATTGAAATTGGTGGAACGGTTGGAGAATACGAGAATATTTTGTTTCTTGAGGCGGCGCGTCTTATGCGCATGAAGTATCCAGATCAGGTGAAAAATATTCTGGTAAGTTACATGCCTGTTCCAGGATCCCTCGGCGAGATGAAAACAAAACCAACGCAACAAGCCGTGCGTACCATGATGGCCGCAGGACTCTATCCGGATTTTGTGATCGCGAGGTCAACGTTTCAAATTGATGAACCGCGAAAGAAAAAACTCGCCATGTTCTCGAATGTTCATGCAGAGCAAGTCATTGGTTCTCCGGATGTGAAGTCTATTTATGAAATCCCCCTTGTGTTTGAACAACAAGCGTTTGGCGATAAAATGTTAAAATCGTTTGGGCTTCCAGCAGCGCCAGAGAAAAAAGTGGTGAAATGGAAAAAATTATTGTCATCGATCGCAAACACAAAAGGGGAAGTGAAGATCGGTGTGATCGGAAAATATTTTTCGACGGGAGATTTTACGCTTTCTGATGCGTATATCTCTGTGATCGAAGCGATCAAACATGCGTCATGGGCAAACGGTCGTGCACCTAAATTGGTCTGGCTGAACTCCGAAGCGTATGAGAAATCATCCGCGAAATTAAAGGAACTCGATCAACTTGACGGAGTGGTGATTCCTGGCGGATTCGGATCACGAGGAATCGAAGGAAAGATCAAAGTCATTAAATATTGTCGTGAAAATAAAATTCCATATCTCGGACTTTGTTATGGGATGCAGTGCGCGGTGATTGAGTACGCACGAAACGTTTTGAAATTGAAAGATGCACATACAACCGAGATTAATCCAAACACCACACATCCAGTCATTCATTTGTTGCCTGGGCAGGAAGAAAAATTGAAAGAGGGAAGTTATGGCGGCACGCTGCGTCTCGGTTCGTACCCATGCAAACTTGCTCCGAACAGTATGGCTCGAAAAGCTTATGGTACCGCGCTTGTTGATGAACGCCATCGTCATCGTTATGAGTTTAACAATGAATATCGCGAAACTCTCGAGAAAGCAGGGCTTGTCATTTCTGGTGTGAATCCTGAACAGAATCTTGTTGAAATCGTCGAACTAAAAAATCATCCATTTTTTGTTGGGGTTCAATTCCATCCGGAATTTCAGTCGAGGCCGCTCCATCCGCACCCGTTGTTTAAGGCGTTTGTGAAAGCGGCGATGAAGAAGGCTTGATGTAGGGGCGTCTCTTGTGGGCGCCCTTTTGTTTAGGGTCGTTGACAAAAAGTCATTTTTGTGCTATTCTAAGTTGTTCAATGTGAACAATTTCGTGTCCTTTCTCAACATTGGTCGTACGTCGACCTTAGGAGTTTACATGGATCTTTTCATGAATTGTGTCTTCTTTTGCTTCATGCTTGTTGCGGTGATCTGGGGAATGATTCAAATCTTCCATTCACATGTTCATGAACTTGCAAAAGGGGCATTGCTTCTGCTTGCTGCGTTCCTTGTCTTTCATTTCTTGCCGCGTTCCGGCTTTGCGCATGGTCCGTCTCTGACCTTTTTTGGAACGCTCGGAATTGCCATTGTTGCTGCGTACGCCATACATCACTTTCACGATTGGCAAAGAAGGACAATGATCGTTGTGCTTGCAATCGGACTTGTGTTCGTGAAGGCATACCCCTATTTTGTAAGTCCTGCATCGATCACTTCTGGAATCATGCCGGCGTCTCCATCCGTTTTGCCAGCTCTACCTTCCGCATCACCGACTCCATCGAGTCCTGCTCGAAGTAGATCATCGCGATCGCCCCGAAGTCGTTCGGGAGATCCACCAATACCTGATTTGTGTTCTTATGAGGATCTCCCTTATGAACACAGAAAAGAATTAGGCTGTCCCTGAAACTCGCCGCCTCATCATTCTTCAAAAGAAGAATGGAGGCGGTTTTTTTGTTTGACGGTGATTCTATTGAATGTTAGGCTTTATTCATATGGGTTTGTATAAACAAACAAAAGATCATTTTGTTCGCTTGATTCTTGGTCGTGAATTTGCCCCCCAAGGGTTAGTCGAGTTGAATCATTATTTTCGCGTATTCGATCCGATCGGGTTTCGCACTGAACAACAAGAAGATGGATCGTTTGTGGCGATCAGTCATAATTTTCGATACGGCAGTATCATCACACATGCTGTCACACACGATCAGCTTGATGGAAAAATTAAAGACGCGATTCTAACGGCATTCAGTGTTCCGTCATCGTATGCAAAAGAAGCGGCATTGAATCGTGTGGGCGAAACGGAATATGCCTTCGCGTAGTGAATTGCCTGGCGAGATCTCGCGCAGAAGATTTCTAAACGCTCTTACTCGACTCGGATTCGTCATCGATACCTTTGGAGGAAAAGGCGATCACATAAAAGTGATTTGGCCGACAACACAAAAATCGATTACGGTGACGGGGGATTTGCGCAAAGATGTTTTGTATTATGTGTTAAAGGAGATTGAGATGATGTCGGGCATGACTTGGGAGGAAATTAAGAAGGAGTTATAAACCAGTACACGAAATCTTAAACCCTATTTGTGGCTCATGTCGCATTGGAATTGGAAAACCATTTGTGGTTCATCTTGCATTGGACAAGACTTTGACTTGACGTAAATTCGCTTTTTGTCTATACTTTTCGACGAATCCTAAATTCAATTCGGGCGGATCGCCCTTGATAAATCGTTTTCTATGGCACATAAAAAAGCGGGTGGGTCTACCCAGCTGGGACGTGACTCAGAATCAAAAAGACTCGGAGTGAAAATCTCTGATGGTCAAGCAGCAAAAGCTGGTCAGATTCTTGTTCGTCAACGTGGAACAAAAATTCATCCAGGACAAAATGTTCGAAAAGGAAAAGATGATACCTTATTTGCAGCAATAAACGGCATGGTGAAATTTACAAAAAAGAAAGTGTCCAATTTTCACGGAGCACTTGCAACACGTAAATTTGCAAATATTACCGCACCACAATCACAAGAGTAATCAAAATCACCACTCTTCGCATATCGCCTCGGGTGGTGATTTTGTTTGATGTGACGTTAAAAAAAGATTATACTTCTCATATGGAACAAGATATCCAAGAACGCATAGAAGCCGTACTCACACAAATTCGTCCCGCGCTCCGAATGGATGGTGGTGGAATTGAGTTTGTTCGATTTGAGGAAAAAACAGGTTCGGTTTATGTGCGCATGCAAGGCGCATGTGTTGGATGTCCTATGTCTCAAATCACTCTCAAGATGGGGGTCGAAGCCGCGTTACAAGATGCCATTCCGCAAATCAAGGAAGTTATTTCAATTGACTAACATGCGAATTCAAAAACGATTACAACATTTTTTTCAAGATCTGCGTGACATGATGCGTCTTCCGCGTTTTGTTTGGAGTTTGTTGTTTGCTTTTTTCTTTTGTGTTCTTAATTTTATTTTGCCGATTCTTCGCATTCTTCCTTTAAAGGAGGCAAGACCGTTTATTCCACTGCATTACAATATTTATTTTGGTGTTGATCAGTTCGGTCCATTGGACAAAATATTTCTCTTACCGATTCTCGGATTTTGTTTGTTTTTGTTGAATGTGATTTTTCAAACGGTTGCCTTCCGTCGTGAAAAATTACTCGCATTTATTATTGCTGTTGCAACGGTGATCCTTGAAGGAATTTTTTTTGGAGCCATGGTTCTTATCGTTTTGTTAAATTTATCTTATGTCTCTTGAATCCTTCGAGCTCGTTCGCGTGTTATTTTTAAGTACCATCGCTTTTTTATTTGCGTTTACGTGGGCACCGCTTCTCGTACAGCTCTTAAAAAAATGGAGGATGGGAAAATCCATTCGTGCCGCTACAGACGCACCTGTATTTGCGGCACTCCATGCAAAAAAACAAGGGATCCCCACCATGGGAGGATTGCTCATTTGGGGAACGGTTTTTCTCTTAGCGGTTACGTTTGCGATTTTAGCTCCTTATCTCCCTTCAGGATCCCTTTTGTCGCATGTAAATTTTTTGTCGCGATCAGAAACGTTACTTCCTCTTGGGGCCTTGGTTGCTTCCGCCCTTGTGGGGCTCGTGGATGATTATTTTAATGTGAAAGGCATTGGACCAAAAGGTGGGGGACTGCGCATGAGGCACCGACTCATGATTTATACGGCCATTGCTTTTGTGGGAGCGTGGTGGTTTCGGGCAAAACTTGATTGGGATTTATTACACGTTCCTTTTTTGGGCGATTTCAATATTGGGATGTGGTTTGTCCCATTTTTCATGCTTGTGATTGTTTCAACGGCGTTTTCTGTGAATGAATCGGATGGACTTGATGGTCTTGCGGGAGGAGTTTTGCTTACATCCTTTGCTGCCTATGCGATCATTGCTTTTTCACAGGGACGCTATGATCTTGCGGTTTTTTGTGGAGTTATTTTGGGTGCGCTTCTTGCATTTCTTTGGTTTAATATTCCTCCCGCTTCTTTTTTTATGGGAGATACAGGAGCGATGTCGCTTGGAGTCACACTCGGAGTGATCGCCATGCTCACAAACACCGCGTTTGTTTTACCGATCATCGGACTTGTCGTTGTTCTTGAAT
Organism: uncultured Gammaproteobacteria bacterium; assembly: GCA_964360375.1. Classification (GTDB taxonomy): domain Bacteria; phylum Patescibacteriota; class Patescibacteriia; order UBA9934; family GWF2-40-263; genus XYB2-FULL-45-11. The sequence goes on from CAYHWG010000021.1 coordinate 13,933, forward strand.
CTCTTTCTGTCATTGTGCAAATTTTTTGGCGACGTGTTTTTCATAAAAAATTATTTCGATCAGCTCCGTTTCATCATCATCTTGAAGCGATCGGTTGGCCAGAACCACAAATCGTGATGCGTCTTTGGGTTGTTTCCATGGTCGCTGCAGCTTTAGGTATTGTGGTTGTGCTTCTTGATGCTATTTTATAATGGTATGGAATCTCAAGGTCGTGGATCCATGGATTATGTTTTGCTCAGTATCGTTTCCACGATCACATTATTTGGATTAATTGTTTTACTTTCTGCCTCGTCTCCAAATGGATACCATCAATTTGGAGATAGTTATTATTATCTCAAACATCAGTTGATTTTCGGATTGATTCCTGGGATCGCTGGTCTGCTTGCCTTTTCTCGCATTCCGTATCAGTTTTGGAAAAAACACGCGTGGAATTTGTTGCTTCTCTCGATCGGTTTACTTATATTGGTTTTTATTCCAGGTTTTTCTGCTGGAATCGGAACATCTCACAGTTGGATCTCTATTGGAGGTATTTTTTCCATTCAGCCTTCTGAAATCGTGAAATTAACATTTCTTTTTTATCTCGCTGCATGGCTTGGTTCACGCGACGAACGTGGAGTTCGCGATATGCATTCTGGATTTATTCCATTTCTCGTTTCTCTTGGGGTGATTACTTTCCTCATGATTTTACAACCAGACACAGGAAGCATGTCGATCATTGCGGTGATGTCCCTCATTGTTTATTTTGTTGCGGGAGCACCGCTTGGTTATCTTGCAGGATTGCTTGCAGCCGGAATCGGCGGACTTGGTTTACTTATTTCCACATCTTCCTATCGTGCCGCACGTATTACGACATTTTTGCATCCGGAATTGGATCCAAAAGGCATTGGGTATCACATTAATCAAGCATTACTTGCGCTCGGTTCCGGCGGAATTTTTGGACTCGGTTATGGTCGTTCTCTTCAAAAATTTCAGTATTTGCCAGAAGTTGCGGGAGATTCTATTTTTGCCATCATTGGAGAAGAAATGGGATTTGTGATGACGGTGACGACGATCTGTTTTTTTATGATGTTGTTATGGCGTTTGGTCAGGATTGCAAAACGTGCACCAGATAAATTCGCAAAATATCTCGTGGTCGGAATTGCTGCGTGGCTCGTGACGCAAGCATTTGAAAATATCGCCTCTATGGCGTCTCTCATGCCAATCACAGGTGTTCCGCTTCCGTTTATCAGTTATGGGGGAACATCACTTGCTATTTCTTTGTGTGCGATTGGTGTGGTGTTAAATATTTCAAAACACACGAAATAATTTTTATGAAAATACTTTTTGCGGGTGGAGGCACACTCGGACCCGTGACACCACTTCTTGCGGTTGCAGATGCTTGGCGAAAAAAAGATTCCTCGATTACTTTCGTATGGGTCGGAACAAAAAACGGTCCTGAACGAGTTTTTATTGAAAAGGAATCCATTCCATTTTTTTCTCTCACGACCGCCCGTTTTCCACGGTACCCATCCTTCGAGTGGATTTTTTTGCCGTTTCGTTTTTTTCTTGCCTGCCTACAGGCAAGTTTGATTCTTTTACGCGAACGACCTCAGCTCATTGCAGCGGCGGGAGGGTATACAAGCGTTCCTTTGATTTTAATCGGACGTATTCTTGGGATTCCTTCCTGGATTCATCAATCCGATGTTTTGCCCGTTCTCACCAATCGATTACTTTCACATATTGCAACGGTCATCACGGTTGCGTGGCCACAAACGCAAAACGTTTTTCCAAAATCAAAAACGTACCTCATCGGAAATCCTGTTCGTGCTTCTGTATTAGGAGGCTCTCGAGAACACGCAAAAAAAATATTTGCGATTGATGAAACGAAACCAACGATTCTTGTGTTTGGCGGAGGAAGCGGAGCACGTTTTCTTAATCATCTCATGAGCGAAATATGGAAGGATCTTTCCATGATAGCAAACGTGATTCATGTGACAGGAAAAGGAAAAATGCTCAATGAAACGTCGCTCACTCATCATTATCATGTTGTAGAATATCTTGCAGAGGAGATGAAGGATGCCTATGCTCTTGCAGATCTTGTTGTGTGTCGCGCGGGGACAGGAACGATCACAGAACTTGCTGCCTTAAAAAAAGCAGCGATCTTGATTCCACTTTTGCATCATACACAAGAAGCAAATGCACAGGTGGTTTCTTCTGCCTGTCTTGTCTTGGATCAAAATAAGATATCATCCGAAGATGTCTTGCGTGAAATACGATTGCTTCTTGTGGATGATGTTACGCGTGAGCGGATGGGGGAGAAGATGCATGCATTGCTGAAGACAGACGTGACACATGAGTTGATCGAACTTTTAAAAACCATACAAAAAAAGTAACACGCATAATGCGTGTTACGTGTCCTCGTTCATCATTCCTTCCGGAACGCCGAGGTCATCTCCGTTGTCTTCTTCGACTTCCGCACAGTCCTCGCATTTTTCATCGCTATTAACGGCGATATTGTCTGCTCCGCAGACGGCACAAATTCCTATCTCGTCCATAAAAAAATTCTTAAAAAGAATGAATAAAAAAATTTTAGCAGAGGTTTAAAGAGGACGCAAGTTTTTTGTAGACGTGAAATGATCCCTTGCAATTATTCACAAGCTTTGATATATTTTCGGTCGTTAGAAACAAGACAGAGCATGTATAAACTTCTCAAAATTGGATAGGTTTAAGTAGATATCGTTCAAAACTTATCTTTGTTGTCTTTGCGAGGAGTTCGACGACGAAGCAATCCTTGCATTTTCGAGAATAAAGATTGCTTCGTCGTCGATGACTCCTCCTCGCAATGACACAATTTTGAGAATTTATGCGCTGGTAGCTCAGTGGTAGAGCAGGGGCCTTTTAAGCCCAAGGTCGCGGGT
>CAYHWG010000022.1:0-6181 GCA_964360375.1 uncultured Gammaproteobacteria bacterium
AATGCAAGGATTGCTTCGTCGTCGAACTCCTCGCAATGACAAAAAGATGAGTTTTTCAACGATCTCACAATAGCTATGCTTCCACATGCAAAAAAATCGTTGGGACAGAATTTTTTGATCGACGCGTCTGTCGTAAAAAAAATCATTGAGGCCGCGGGAATCCAAAAAGGGGAGAAGGTTCTTGAAATTGGCCCGGGCACAGGATTGCTTACAGAAGCGCTTGTTGCAGCTGGCGCACAGGTGATTGCAATCGAACTTGATCATGATTTGATTCAGCCATTGAAAGAAAAATTCGGAGATCGCATCGAGTTAATCGAAGGTGATGTCTTATCTCCTTTACTCAATCACTCAATCATTCAATCACTCAACCACTTCTCTTACAAATTGATCGCAAATATTCCGTACAACATCACCTCTCAAATCATTGAACGTTTTTTATCTCATGAACCGAGGCCGACGCAGATGATTCTGATGGTTCAAAAAGAAGTTGCGGATCGCATTCTCGCAAAACCACCTCAGATGAGCTTACTTTCGATTGTTTCTCAAATATACGCAGAGTGTTCTCGTGTGACAAACGTAAAAGCTGGATCATTTCGCCCAATCCCAAAAGTAGACTCCGCCGTGGTGAAATTTGATTTAGGGGATCAGGGAGTGGTCGCAATCGAAAAGACGCTTCACGTCGCAACCGAAAAGACGATTCATTTAGCAAAGATTGGGTTTTCATCACCGCGTAAACAATTGCAAAATAATCTTTCCGGTGGATTGCATCGGTCGTCTGAGGAGATCAAAACAGCACTTGAATCGATCGGACTGAACCCAAAAATTCGCGCGGAGGGATTAACAGTTCATGACTGGGAATGTTTGAGGGATAAATTGTCTTTGTGATTGTTGTCATGAGTGATTTTATTCTTTGCTGATCTTTGAAATAATATTGTCCTTATTTTTGTGTCATCCCGAGCGAAGGTTCGACCGAAGCCGAGGGATCTCACGTTGAAAGAAGTTTTTATACGAAACGCGAGATTCCTCCGCTCCTCGATGACTCGTCGGTCGGAATGACAGAGAAACTCGGCTTATTGGTTTTTAAGTATACACACCCCTTCACTAGGTTTTCATTTTTTTATTTGATATAATGTTTTTGCTGACCACGCCGAAACTATGGCGATCAAAAGAATTGCGAACCGCCCGCCTGTTACACTCAGCATCGAGCAAAAAATTGCCGCTGCGCTTTTGTTGTTTTTATTTATGGGTGGTATTTTTTTTGGGATGCGTTCTTTCGGTGCAAATCTTTATCGTCCGATTGAGGAACAATTTGCAAAAAATGTAACAGGAAAGGATGTCGTCAATGAAAATTCGCAAGAAAAGATCGATATCGAGGCTCAAAAGAAAAAGGATACAGACGTAGATGGATTATCTGATTACGACGAGCTGTACATTTATAAAACAAGTCCCTACATCAAAGATTCAGATTCAGATGGCATCGACGACAAAACAGAAGTGTTTGGAGGATCCGATCCAAATTGTCCAAAAGGAAAGGATTGTGGTTCTGGAACGACGTCAGTTGAGCAGACAGTAGAAACAGCCACCATTGCACAAGATTTATTAAAGACAAGCCCAAATGGGAGCGAAACAATAGATTCCGGAAAAATTCAGTTTAACAGTAAGGCGGATGTAGAAGCATTTTACAAAAAAGCAACCATGAAAGAGGTAAGAGCTGCCCTGTTGCAATCCGGAAAAATTTCAAAAGAAGAATTGGATAAAATGAGCGATGAGGAGTTGCAAAAATATTTTGAAAACGCCATTTCAAACGCCTCAACATCCGGAGTATTCGATCCATTGATCGCTCCTTAAAGCGTATGTTTGAAAAACAAAAAATAAAAAGACGATTCTCGCGAGTTCCCGTATTTTTTATTTTTTTAGCAATTTTTTTTACTGCATTTTTTGTCTTTGCGCATCCTAATTATGCATTAGCTGTATCGTCGTGGGCTGGAGATGATGGTTCTGCAGAATTTACAGCTTTATATAATGCTGAAACACAAACAGCTGTTTGTGTTTTGAATGTTGCACCAGGCACTGTTATTAAATGTCCGGCTGAAGTGGCTAAAAAAATTGTGGACGTAAACAAGCAAATGAAAGATGCTAAAACAAAAATGGTTGTTGTAAACGCTCTTCTTGAGTTTTCAACGTTTGTGACAAATAAAATTGCTTATGAAGCTGCTGTCTATATTGCAAACGGCGGTCCAGGACAAGGATCCATGTTTTATCAAAAATCCGCTACAGAAGCATGGAAAGATTATGGAAAAGAAGTTGCGGGAGAAGCAATTGGAGGCTTAAGTCATGTGATCCAATCCGCATTTGAAACAGATTTTAATTTGTGTGTTCCGCCAAATCCGCTCATTAAACTGAATTTGCAAATCGGCATTAAACAGACGTATGTCAAAGCGACTCCAAAATGTAATTTTGATACGCTTGCAAACAATTGGGGATCCCTTTGGGCAAATGCAAAAAATACTCTCACAAATCCCGATGATTTAAATCGATTTTTGTTGAAGACAGCGCAGGAATCCATGCGTCCTGGATCAAATGAACTTGGTGCAAGTATTGCACTCAATTTTAAAGTAGGTGAATTGGTTGATCAAAAAAAGCGAAATGAATTTTCGGAGCAACTTTCAAGCACGTTTAAACCTGCAAAAGATTTTATCACCGGAAATATTCAAACTCCCGCATCAACGATAGAACAAACATTTCAAAAACAAATGGAAGAAAGTTTTTCAAGTAGTGAAAATCGAATTTCAGCCTCGGATGTTCTTGCCTCCGGTGATGTCTGGTTTTCTGTATTACAAACAGCTGGATCCACATTTGTAAATACGCTTGCGTCCCAGGTGTTCAACCGGGTTTACAAAGGATTATTTACAAATAAGCCAGCAGCCTTTGATCCGTTTAATAAAGAAATGCTTTCACTCGGAAACAATAGTGAGGCAACAAAAAAAGAACTTTCCGGTATTTTTACGCCAAGCCCTATTGCGATAACAGCGTATTCACCGATCAGTGAATTTCAGTACTGTCCAGCAGGAGGAACAGAGAATCGAGGATTGAATCATTGTGTGATTGATGCGGATTTTGCTTCTGTGGTCACTCTTGGCGAAGCAGGTGTATTTCAGACCGTAAAAGAGGCGATGGATTCGGGTAAATTACACAAAGATTGGCCGCTTGTTCCGCCTTCTGATGTTGCAGCAAATCAAGATGCTGGTTGTTTTAGCGGGAATTATTGTTATGGAAATTTAGTGAAGCTGCGCAAAGCACGCATCATCCCAATTGGATGGGAGCTTGCTGCACTGAAAAGTCCATTTCCAGGCACAAAAGTGCGTTTGAAAGAGGTGGTAGATGGATTTAATAATCCGTCATCGCCTTATTATCATCTCATTGATCCAAACTGGGTTCTCAAAGTTCCAGAATCGCGATGTCGCGCCATGGTAAACGGTGAGTTGCGTTCAAACGGAACCGTAAATGGCCGCCAAACGGTTTGTGCGGACGCCCCTACCTGTGTGGGTGAGGATAACAACGGCAAGTGCGTCAGTGGGTTTGGCTATTGTGTCCAAGAAAAGAATGTTTGGCGTGTGAGAGGGGATGCATGTCCGTCACATTATGCGACCTGTCTCACCATGAAAAATGCAGGCACAGGAGAAGAAGGAAATTATTTGTTAAACACGGTCGACAACAGTGTTTGCTCCAAATCAAACGCAGGTTGTGCTTGGTACAAAACACAAAAACATCTTGATGATAACGGAACGCAAACAAACAAAACAGACGATGTATTTAAGTGGCTCGCCGGAAACGAGACGTATGTTGTTGCGGATCGCGGTGATGATTTGAATTATCAAATTGCAGGCGATATAACAAACCCACGTAACACATACACATTTCCGAACGCAACAACAAGTCTTGTTTCATCTTACCAAACCTATTCCTACGAAGATCGTTTGTATCTCACACACGCTGCAAAAGCGTGTACGCAAGATCAAGCGGGATGTACGGAATTAAACGTCCAAGATGCAAAACTCACATTAAACTTGATTCAAAACGGAAGCTTTGAGAAGGATGAAGACGGAGACAAATCACCGGACGGATGGAAGGTTCAACCAACTGACAGTACAAAGCAGGATTCAGATGCATTTGATGGAAATAGTTCATTAAAAACTCTGAATACAAACACTATCATTATAAAATCTGTTTCTGTGACACCGGGAAGTTTTTATACATTCAGTTTTTATGCAAAAGCAACAGCAGCAACATCTCTAATACCGAAAATTCGTATTTTGCCAAAAAAACAAGACGGAACTAATTTGGATTTAACAGGTCTGTCGTATTCTAAAGAAACATGTGAACTGTCAGTGAATGATTCTTATTTACTTTCCGTGAATAATGCATCTGCGAATGATGGATGGAAACGATTTACGTGTTCATTTTCTTTACCGAACAACGCCTCACAATTAGATATTTCTTTTGCAGGACTCGGATATGGAGATAATTTTTTGTATGATGCTTTTCAACTCGAGTCTGGCGAGAATGCCACAGCATTCACCGAAAACGGTTACAACGTTTCCAAACCTGCAAAGGCTTACTTGAAACTTGCTCCTGCGTATTTTGGATGTACCGGTAAGGCTACAGACCATGCGGAGTGTAAAAAATATGCGCCTTTGTGCGGCGCACAAGATGTTGGTTGTAATCGGTATAAACCTGTCGAAAACGGACCGAACGTTCCGGCCATTACTTCCGATCTCGATAAATGTCCTTTAGAGTGTGTTGGGTACGATTCGTATAAACAAGAGGCAACACAGTATGAGTCGGCGAGTTTTCCGAACTATTTTATTGCGGATAAAGCCGCGGTTTGTACCGCTCAAGCGGTTGGTTGTGATGGATATACAAAACTCGGTGCGGTCACCGGTGGGGGAGAGCAACAGCGTTATTTCACAAATATTCGTGCATGTCTCACAAATGCGATGGCAGATGGCAATGTAGGGAAAACAGCGTCCACGTACTTTACGTGGATCGGAACGGACAACACGGGTTATCAATTGCAAACATGGAAATTATTGAAATCAAACGTCCCAGATCTAAAACTAGAATTTGCAAAACCTCCTGTTGGAAGTGGCACGATTGAAAACAAACCTGGTGATGCACCGTGTACAAAGTTTAAACTTTCAAATGAAACCACACTTGAATGTCATGATGATGGACCAGAAATTTCTGGTGGAACACATCTTCAAAAGATAAGCAGTGATGCTTTATGTGATGAACATGCAGATTTGTTAACAAATCCTGATTGTCGCGAATTTTTTGATGCTGCTGGTGAATTGCACTATCGACGTTTTTCTCAAACCGTTTCTGTGGACGATACGTGTGAGGCATATCGTAAAGACAAATCCGCACAATCCGATTGTACAAACTCGGGCGGACTTTGGACGACACAAGGTTTTTGCCGATACTTTGGTCTCGAGAAGGAAAGTAAAACATGTTCCGCGCAAGAAAACGGATGTCGATTATACACGGGCGGAGCTGGTCGTAATGCAAACGTCATTTTGGACGAGACGTTTGAGAGCGGAACATATGCCAAATATCAAAGATGGGGTGCTTTAGGTCCATTACTTAGTGCAACATTATCGATAAGCAATGACTCTGTTGCGACAGACGGTCATTCGTTGAATATTACAAGCCAATCAGGTATTTCGGCTGGATTTGCAACCGCTTCAAGCACGCTTGCGTCCAGTTTGAAAAAAGGAAAAATTTATACGGTGAAGTTTTGGGCGAAAGGAACGGGAAAATTGAATGTTGGGTTTGCAGGTAAATCTGGCGGTGGAGGAAAGAATTATGATTTTGTTGATCCAACCATTCAAAGTGTCGAAGTTACTGATTTCAAGAAGATTGAATTAAAAAATTCATGGAACTTGTATTCACTCGGTCCTTTGGACACAAGTGAATCTCGTTTTACGGATTTTGATCAGAACTCATTGCTCACCTTTTTGATTGAACCCGGAAAAGAATTCAACATCGACAACATCACACTGACACAAGCCGAGGAGAACATTACACGCATCAAGGATTCTTGGGTTGTGCCGGCTTCGTGTAACCAGACACCAGACGGGGTGTACGCACCTCAGCACTATTTGGGCTGTAAAGCGTATAC
>CAYHWG010000022.1:6191-16692 GCA_964360375.1 uncultured Gammaproteobacteria bacterium
TATACGGATCAGAAAAATAAACCGGGAAGTTATTATCAATTCTCGCATGTGTGTTCGGAAGAAGCGGTCGGATGTTCGGCATTTTATAACACATTTAATTCGGATTCCGCGTATGCGGAGGTGCGTAACGCACGTTGTGTGTACGGAGGTGACGGTTCGTCTCAAGATGGGTTGAAAACAAATGATTTTCAAAATGGAGTTGCCGTAAAATCTACAAAGGATTGTTTAATTGACGGAACGTCTTACTGTAAAATTGCGTCCGGATCATCGTATTGTGTTTTTTCAAGCAAACAAAAATTTGCAGAACCATTGCTTCGTGATGATACAAAACATTTAGCCATTGTGTATGGTCCAGAAACCGTCTTGACACAACAAGACCAACCTTTGTTTGCGATCGATAACGGTTCAAACATGTGTTCAGATTCTTTTAAGGGCTGTCGGGAGATTGCAAAACCAACGTACGCGCAAGATTTGAAAACCGTCACAAAGTTCGATTCCATTTACATGATGGACGTTCCAAAAGATTACGATAAAATTTTGTGTGAGAACGAAGCTTTGTTTTGTGAGGAATTTTCCTCGACGAATGACGGAAATTTCTATTTCAAAAATCCACAAAACAAAACGTGTGAATATAAAACGTCCGTAACGATCGGTCAAAAATTATTCAGCGGATGGTTTCGTAAAGGAACGTCTGATCCATGTTATTGGACGGACGTCGCTCCGCTTGATGGAAAATATGATTCAAAAATTGATTCGGCTTATTTAAGTTCGGGAACGGAATCGAATATTCGTCGCAATGGAGATTTTTTGTATGATGGTTGGGTCGGTTCCTGTGCAAGCGAGGCAAATCGATGTTCGGAATATATTGAGGTCACAGATACGAGCGTTGAGAATCACGGAAACGGAAAATCTTACACCGTGATTCATAACGATAAGTTGGATGACGCCGCTGTGTCGGAGACAAAGCGCTGTAATGGAAAAGTGGGTCAAAAAGGCGGATGTGCGCTATTCAACAACGCAACGCTTTCTCAATTAAAATACAACACAAACGCAAGTTATGTTTTGTCTTTGCATGCGGATGCATTGCTTGCGACAGAAGCAAACGTGCTTGTGAATCCAATAAACTGCAATGGAGACAACGGCAAATTTCCAATTTCAAACGATACCGCTGCAAAATTGAAACTTGCTCCAAATCCAGGAACGATCGATCTGTGCGCCCGTCGTTGTCAGTACACCGTTGATACAAACGACAAGCTTTTGTCCTCACTTACAAAAGCGGATACTGTTGCAAATAAAATCAATGGACGTTCTTGTTTTGAAGACGCGGATTGTCCAACACTGCAAACACAACTCGGAAAATCTGTTCAGGGAGCTTGTTCAAACATGACATCCCAAGCCTTCAGACTTCCAAACGATGCAAACACGATTTTGAAAGTGAATCGTGATCGCACATGCGCGGCGTGGCTTGCCTGCAAGAGTTCGCATACAAGTTGGGATCCAAATAATGGTAAATACGTTCACATATGTGATGCCATCGGCCTTTGTTCTGAAGCAGGAGATCAAGGTGGACAAACAAGTTGTGAGAAACCGATCAGACGTGATCCTGTTATTCTGTCCGAACCGCTCTACACATCGAGGGATGTCAGTTGGGCAGGTTTGGATTATTCCGGTTACGCCATTCCAAATCAACTGCCGGTTGAACGCTACAGTCAAGAGAATTTGAACCCACGTTCCGTATGTTATTCACAACTTGGTGGAGATTTTCAAATCGTGAAAAAAGATGACGCTTATGTTGCGTGTGATGATCAAAATAAATGTGCAAACGGTGAAAGCTGCAAACCATTGAATCAACAAAATAATCGATTGGTTTATAACGCAGGGACATGTTCTGGCCTTGAAGGAAGCACCTGTAAAGTTGGGGTATGTGCGGGAACACAAAAGAGTTGTTCCGCAAATGAAGAATGTACGAAGGGCACAAATTGTGTGGTCGGGTATTATCAAATTCGTTCAGAAACCACTTGTGTTGTCGATGCTGATTGTGCTTCACAATCGCTAACAAAAAAATGTGATCAAACGTATCATCGTTGCGTGGATGTCTTATCCAGCGATCCAAACAAACCAATTTGTTCAACAGACGGCGATAGCGTTGTGAAAGGTGAAACCTGTTTCAGAAACGCGGATGCGGCCGTTGGAACCTGTTTTAATCATCGATGTCTCACAGATATTCGTGACGGAGATAAAGATGGATTTGCCGATGTGATTGCTCCAAAGATGAATGAATTAAAGGTAGAAGCAGAATCTTGTCGGGGATACCCAGAAACAGATTCTCCATTTCCAAAAGAGGTGGTGAAGAATTGGACACCAGAAAAATCGGGCCATATTTCTGTTCCAGAAACGTTTAAGCCCGGCTACAAGGATTCAACGGTTTGTGCACCATTAAAAATAGGTGAAGTAAACAATGAACCAAACAATGCTTGTCTGTGTACGTATACAAAAGTGCAATACGGAAAAGGGATTGAGACAAAGTATTACTCCGCTCCAGTTCCAGCTGATATTAAATCAGGAATTTGTACATCCGGTTCTAAAATCGGTTTAGTCTGTACGAACAATACTATTTGTGGTTCCCCGGAAGATCCTGGTGTTTGTTCACAAAAAACAGGTCAAAATGTGTATAACGGCTGGCTTGGATATTGTCTCGAAAAAGACAGTTCCATTTTGCTAAACGGAAGCCAAGAATCAAAAGACGCCGCCTGTCTCACATGGCTCCCAGTTGATCAACTTGCCGGTTCCACAGACCTATACGGCAAAGAAACAAGCGCAGGATACCCAACAGAAAATACGTATTACTGTGCTGATCCAGCCATGGCAAGTGATGTAAAAACAACAGGCTCAGGATGCGCACTTGAAGCTACTAGTGCCTTCATTAAAGAATGTAGTGATAGTACTGGTTCGAATCTTGCACTCATTCAAAATAATTTAAATATAGATCATCCATGGGACAATATGAAGTGTCCTACTGGTTTTTTTGGAGTAGCAACTTCTTGTGGATACAGCCAAGTTGGATACGATGATGACGCATATGAAAAGGCATTAGATTATGATTTTCAATGTGATAATTCAAATTCTAAATATTATTCTGACGCATATCCATTTTTCTGTGTTCCGGAGGGTTCTTATAAAAATGAAGACACTAAAATTAAATGTGAAAGACCAAGTGATGATTTAGCAAATGATGAGAAATGGGGTGGAGACAATAATAAAGATAATGATCAAGGAACGTTATTGCCAGCAATTGTGCTTCCTTATACTCCAGCATCAACTTTTTATTTCTTATCATTCAGAGCGTTTAAAAGTGCAGAAACATACTACAAAGGTTGTGGAAAAAAAGGATTATTTGGTGGCCAAGCTGTCGCTTCAGAGGAAACAAATAAATATTACAATTTGACTTCAAACAATGTTTCGTATCCATCGTGTAAAAGTTTAGTGCAGGTTTCGAGCATGATCTCTAACGGAGCGTATAATTACGCATGGACAAACCGACTTTGGAACGCATTAAACCCGGAATACAGCATTGCAGATATTATTCCAGCTTTTCGATATTCCTACAGCACATCCACAAGTCCATTCGGACAAGCGCGTACCGTTGATGAGGTAAATAATGATACAGGTAAAGACCCATATCCAGTCAAAATAACATCTAAACCAGATGGTATAGAAGCACGACCTTATAGCGGGCTTTCTTCACAACTCGTAAAACGATTTTCTGCTTTGCCATCATCATCAACAGCCACCAGTTCAGTCACGTCGCAATACACAAAGAACGCAGATTTTAAATGTGCGGATACGAATGAGTGTAATTTTGATCCAAATAGTCAGCTAACGCCGAAAGCGGTGATTAAGTGTGACAATACAGGCAATGGTCATACAAACACATGTATTGGCGGACCTTATGCCGGTAAATTATGTGCGTACGACGTGTATGCAAAAACTGATAAAACTGATAGTACGCCGACAAGTTGTGCAAAGGTTGACTCTGTTGAAATTACAGCATCCTGCTCTTGCAAAGGAATACCATCAAAGGATTTAAAAAATAACGATTCATGTAATAATACAGTTTTAAACTGTCTCCCGAACGTTTGTATGACAGATTTGGGAACAGGAACACCTGGTTTGTGCGGAAATAATAATCTCGATCCAAAAGAGGAGTGCGATAACGGTGCGAGTAACAGTGACGATGCAGGAGCTGTTTGTACAACGAAATGTTTGTTGAAAAATCTCTCACAAAAAAATATTTGCGTGAAGGTGAATTCAGAACAAATTAAAACAGAGGATGGGTCGCCGGAATCTCCAGCGATTGGAATAAAGCGTTTGAGTCAGATATTTGCGAAATCATTGAGTTTGTATGAATTTAATGATAAAAAAAATGTTATAGGAGAATATTTTTCTGATGGAAAATCAGGTTCATGGAATTTTGATGATCGCGCAAAGGGTAATAATGGAGCATCTCCATCTGCGCCTGTGATTGTTTCGCTTGGAAATTGTCAGGAAGGTAAGTGCAAAGAAAAGAATCCGGGATTTTTTACTATTAATGGTCAAGATCAAGGCGAGATCATTGCGGATAAAGGCACAAAACATGTGACCGCTCAATTCTTTGTGTACGCCAATCCGGAACAAATGCCACTGAGAAAAATCTTCATTGACTGGGGTAAAGATGATTTTAATGCATTGGGCAAAACATGGGAGGTGGGTGCCTTGGGAGGATCCAGCGCACCATCAAATTATTACAAAAATCGTCGAGGTTTAGACAAAGACAATAATCCGTTTTGTGACGATAAATCATCGTTCGGTCAAACAGCGGATGCATGTACAACAAGTTATCTTACATTCAGTAATGATTATGTCTGTACATCAGCGGATGTCATAAACGGCCGCGCATGTGCAAAAGTTGGCGATAAAGAAATGTACCCATGTGTAGATCAAGGCTACTGCGTCTTCAAACCTCGCGTCTACGCCGAGGACAACTGGGGTTGGTGTGCGGGAACGTGCACGGTGAATTCAAAAGAAGGTGATTCAACAAATGGATGTTTTGGTACAGGTCCAGGTTCACCGTATGAATGTGATTATCAAAATTGTCCTGGAGGGGAGAATTGTCTTGATACAAAAGATATTAAAAATGATCCGTGGATTAATTTTGCTGGAACGATTAAAATAAAACCAGAATAGCAAAAATTCATTTTTAGGGACGGGTCTTGCCCTGCCTGCCAGCAGGCAAGTGCCCGCCCTTTGTCATAAATGAATCTCCACACCGCAAAGCAGACGTGGTATTGGCTACATTATTTCTCGAGTCTGCTTGTTTTTTGGAGCCTTGGCGAAGAGGGGTCGAGAGATTGTAATAGACTGTTGCAAAATTCTAAATTGTGTCATTGCGAGGAGGAGTCATCGACGACGAAGCAATCTTTTTATCCAAAATGCAAGGATTGCTTCGTCGTCTAACTCCTCGCAATGACAAAAGATGAGTTTTGCAACGGTCTCTAAACCAACGATAGAATAAAAAAACCCTGAACATTTGTTCAGGGGAGGTGACGATGTCTAGTTACTTGACAAACGTCAACGTGGTTTCAAATTTTTTTTCAGGTGATCCCGGAAAATCAATTTGAAGTTGAATTTGAGAAAGGTCATCTGAAAGTTTACCAGAAATTTTTTTGCTTTCTTGATCGTCAGGCGTAATCTCATGATCCGTTACGATAGCAACACCACTACCATAAGTAAAGAGGCACTTACCATTCTTCACAATTGTCTCAACCGTCTTTATTTTTTTGTCATTTGACGACAAATACGATCCGTTTGGTGCTGCGCAGAATTGACCGAGACCGGACCAGTTGACGTCGAATGATTGAGCTTTTCCGTTTTTGGATTGAATGATGGGGATCTGTTTGCTAACAAACAAATAGTTTTGTCGTTCCACGAGGACGGTGGCTTTGCCGTCATTGCCTTCTATTGCGTAGATGGCGAGCGTTTCTTCAAATTCAGAAACATTTTTGATCGTAATCGCTGGTTTAGAAGCAGCTTTTCCATCCAGACAATCAGCATATTCACAAAAGTGGACCGCGTCTGCAGGCTTTCCGTCTGGCATTTTGCCTTTGACGGTAACCAGTACTTGATCGGATTTGACAACAATATCCGTCTTCGGCATGTTGTTGTCTTGCGTTCCTCCATCCGTACTCGCAATGGATGACGAATCACTCGACCCAGGGTCACCCAAACATCCTGCACTCATGAGGATGCACGCGATCATCAAAAGAGAAACTTTGGACAGATTGTAAAAGAACGTCATGGTTCTCTCCTCACAAACAGGTTGACTCTAACAGCATCCTATCTGGACGCCGTATCTTCAGTCTAGCAAATTAAGCCCTGAAAGACCAAGTATCTAGCCAGACTTTAACGAAAATGTCAAGAAAGCAAACTTTGACCTACATTATAATATTTGACAGTATTTTTTAGAGCTTGTACTGTCTTTTCAGTACCTTTAATCTTCAAGTGCATGGATTCAATCCTTGCTGGAGAACAGCTAATGACGCAGGAATTGCAGCAAATCGGACAACTTCCGACACCTTTCGCGGCCACCTTGGTTGCGGACGTAGCGCCAAAGTTCGATGAGACGGGTACTATCACCCTTCTGCCCACCTCTGACGATGAGTCGACAAGCAATTTGACGACCTACACAGACGATTAGTCGCATGCAGACCTCTTGCCCACTCACGGGCTTTTTTCATAGGAGAAAAAAATGGACGCGCAAAAAAAAGTGATAGTATTCACCGGGCGTGATGATCCTATGTGGCCTTTTTTGCTTGAAGCATGTTCCGTTGAAGAGCAAGGCCGAATAAGGTTATTTGAGACAGATAACCCACGAGTCTCGTCAATGAACTATGATCCAATTCACGGTTCGGGGCGTTTATTTGTTGGGGATGAGATGATCGACACCGCGGATGTTTGTTCTGTTTGGTTACGTCGATTTGTTCCCCCAAATCTTGTTTATCTTGAAAGAGATTTGCGAGAATATTGCGAACGTGAATATACGGATTTTTTCCAGGGTGTAGAATATGCATTTGAAAATGCGTTGTGGGTGTCAAAGCCATCAGCAATCGAATATACAAGAAATAAACCGCGTCAGCTACGCCTAGCAAAGCAGTTGGAATTCCAATTGCCTGAAACGTGTTTCACAAATTCACCACATAGTTTGGAGGAATTTGCGCTCGCTGGGGAATCGATTTATAAATCTATTCGTTCTCCTAGGGTTCCTGTAAGCACCGAGCGTCACACGAGTGTTTTTACAACTCTTTTGGATGAGAGCGTGTTGAAACAAAAAGAAGGTATTATGACATGCCCCGGAATCGTTCAGCGTCTGGTAAAGAAGATGGCGGATATACGCGTGACTATTTTTGGAGATGTTGCATACTCCGTTCTGATCCATTCGCAAGATACAGAGCGCACAAAACTTGATTTTCGAAACGGTGGGCGTTATTTGCAGTATGAAACGCACGCACTTCCCGTTGATATTCAGAGTAATTGTGTGAGACTCGTTCAACGGTGTGGACTTTTGTACGGGGCGATAGACTTAGCGTTGATGGAAGATGGCTCTTATGTTTTCTTCGAGATTAATCCAAACGGTCAGTGGGGGTGGCTTGAAATGAAGACCAAGCTTCCAATGCGGCGCGCACTGTTAGATATCCTTTTTCACCATCATTTTTGATCTCCTCTCATGAATTCTTTAAATGGAATTCTTTTTTAATTTTCTATTTTTATCTTGTAATCGTTTTTGATAGATTGTAAATGATTCGAGACCGATTTTTTTTCGTTTGGTGTCTAGAAGTTTTTTGTTTGCAATAGGTCTTGGAACAAGGAGTTGTTTTTTTTTGTTAAAATAAAATTGTGTACCGTAGTACTGAGGTCTTTTCAAATTTACATTAACTCGATCAGATAAGTAG
Organism: uncultured Gammaproteobacteria bacterium; assembly: GCA_964360375.1. GTDB lineage: Bacteria > Patescibacteriota > Patescibacteriia > UBA9934 > GWF2-40-263 > XYB2-FULL-45-11. The sequence goes on from CAYHWG010000022.1 coordinate 14,177, forward strand.
GCGATCTGTATAGGCGAAACACTTCCTGATTTTTGACGCATAAGTTTCAGACATTTTTTTTGAAAAGATATATCGTGATCTGCATGCTGTGCAATAAGCCAAGCAGCCTCAGAGCCGTCGTGACCTACAACGGTTTTGTCTGGCCAGCCATATGTATTAATGATTTTTTTGAAAACGATGGTATTTCGTAAATCAATTTTAATATCCCAAACACTGCTCGCACGCATTTTTTGATCTAGTTCTGCCATTTTTAATAATTTTTTGCGCAGTAATTCTTTCATAAAAGAGAAAGGAATATGACCTTTTTATTCCAAATTTTGCATTTAAACGCCAGAAGCATCGCTAAAACAGGATAAGATCATCGTTACATATGGTTTTTTAATTGGCAATAGCAGTGGCAATAAAGGTCCGATATGTTTGCCAAACAGGATAAAGTTTGATTTCATTTTTATGAAATGTGGGGTCAGGTCCGGAATCAGGAATTATTACGCTTTATCATTTTGCCAACAGTTGATGGATCAAGTCCAATATTCTAAACACAGCATAAACTTTATAAAGTTTGGAATATATATATATATGACCTTATACAGTGATCGATTGTGTCAAACATTGCTGACAATCAAATAACCTTATCATGAATTTACATCACTATTTTAGCCAAAAAACGCACATATTTTTTTGTTACTCATTTTGAACATCTTCTTGTTTTTTATCTAATTTTAGTCAAAATACTTGACAGGAATGACAAAAGCTGATATCTTGTCGAGTTGCAACATTACAAATAGTGATCGATATGAGAGAATAAAACAAAGCTGAACCAACAAACATTATGGCTTACTTTTTCTCCCCATTTCGAAGCAATTATGGTTCTCAATTACAAGATTGCGCATTTTGTGATCAGGAAAAAATTGCTTTGCAAGCTGTTCGTGCCGGAAACGGTACACTATTTGAAAACGATCATTATGTTTGGCTTGTGAATTATTACCCAAAGTTTGAGGGACATACAATGATCATTCCAAAACGACATTTGGAGTCCGTTCATGATGAGACTGAGGTAGAGACTCTTGCTCGCAATAAACTTACATTAAAGGCGATAAATACTATTCAAAAACTTTACCCAGATGCGGGGATTGAATTGTTTATTCAATTTGGTCCAGGATCTGCATCGTCTATTAAACACTTGCATTGGCACATTGTTCCAGCGCATAAAGATGATGAACTGAGAAGTTTCGAAAAGCTCGGACACTTCTACACAACAGAAGAGGGAAAAGAGAAAGTCATTCTGTTTCCGCATGCAATTCGTCTTGCAAAAGAAGAATTGCGCGTAGCTCTTTCGCAACCCAACAAAAAACAATCCTAGGGGGATATCATGAAAGGCGTCGTTTTGGCTGGTGTGAAATATGGGGTCAGGTCCGGAATCAGGAATTATTAGACTTTATCATTTTGCCAACGGTTGATGGATCGAGTCCAATCTGTCGCGCAATTTCAGTAATCAAATACCCGCATCTTATTTTGGCGAAATTTATCGCGGCATTACGTTCGTCTCTGGTCATCTTTTCATCAAAAATTTCTTTGAGCGTCGGTCGGCCGACAACACGTTGATCCCGTGGTATCTCTTTTATATCTTCAGATCCGTTCGATTGTGTTTGCCAAATCCAATGGACAAACTGAGGACTCCCTAAGATGACACCTTCCTTAACTTCAGCGTATGGCGATTTTTTTTCCAGATCATTGTTGACGAACACTTGATACTGTTTTTGTGCCTCATTTTTTTTGTTTGAAAATAAACCAAGTGTAAAATTTGTTTCTAACCATTGTGGATTCCTCACAAACCCTGCGGTTGTTTTGTAGCTTGACCATTTCCAATCTTTTGGATGTGTAACAAGTTTTGCCATCACAGGATTATTGACAATATAACGAACAACTTCGAGAAGATACAAGTCTTTCTCGATAACAAACGCTTTATAGCGTCCTTGCATCAGGTGTCCAACTCGTTCATGCTTCACGTTAAAGCATTGTGTATAATTGCCATTGATATCACGCATGGATTCAGAAAGGTTTGCATCAGGTGTTTCGATGAGGAGATGATAATGGTTGCCCATGAGACAATAGGCGTGACAGATGAGGTTGTGTTGTTTTATGCAATGTCGGAGGTTTTTTAAAAAGAGATGTCGATCCATTTCATCGAGAAAGATGTCCTGGGAGGCGTTTCCGCGACTCATGACATGATAAAGGGCGCCTGGGTACTCGATACGAAGAGGTCGTGACATATGTTTAAATGATACCACAATTCCTGATTCCGGACCTGACCCCTATGTTGACTTTTCACCTGTTTTTGTGCTAAAAAACTATCTCGTTCACTACAATTGAAGAACGAAGAAAGGAGTAAACATGAAGCGTTTGCTTGGATTTGTTGCTTGTGCGATGTTTTTGATTCCAAAATCGACCGATGCGGCGTGTGAGAAACCCGCAACAATTGCAGATCTTGCGACGGCGGGTCGTGAGGGGGAGAAGGC
>CAYHWG010000023.1:0-15293 GCA_964360375.1 uncultured Gammaproteobacteria bacterium
AGACCACAACAATCCCCCTGATACGCAAAACCCCCGTCATAAAGGCGAGGGTTTTGACAACCTTGCAAAAGAGAGGTAGGGTTCATTTTGTTCATCATGAACAGATGGAGTGTGCATGTCGCAAGGATCGCCGAAAAAGAATAAAGGATTTACGTGTGACGTCTGCGAAAATAAGAATCCTCCCCTAAACGCATCTCATGTTACGATTTGTCGTGAGTGCGCGGATCCAAAGCTCATTCGTGTATACCATTCATGCTGCGGACTACGCGCAGATCTCACACTTGAGCAAATGCGTAAATTTTTTGAAACAGAAACAGGTGTTTTTCGGACAGGCCTTGTTCTTCGTTTCAAGACATGCCCGCATTGTGGTGGAGATGACTGTTACTCAACAAAACCAGACATCTTCAATATTCACGTTCCAGACTCGGAACTCGAATATTTTCCTCCCCTCGCTCACACATGAGCGATTTTTTTTATGCCCCTTCTCCTGCGACACGTAAAATTTCTTCGATGGTTGTGAGACCATCGAGCACTTTTAAGACGCCGTCTTGCTGCATCGTCGTCATCCCTTGTTTTTTGGCGAGCTCTCGAACCTCGTACTCCGAAATTTTTTCGGACATGGCTCCTTTGATCTCATCACTCATCGTGAGAATTTCATAAATACCAAGACGTCCTTTGTAACCGGATTTATTGCACTTGTTGCACCCTTTTCCTTTGTAGAATTTCCATTCCGATTCTGGTTTTACGATCTCTCCGGAAGCAGAAGGGATTTCGCTCGTAACTTTTTTAATAAACGTAAGCTGTTCTGCTGTGAGTTGGATTTCTTCTTTACAGGTATTGCAAATTTTACGTGTCAGACGTTGTCCGATGATGGCATTGAGTGCAGGCGCGAGTAAAAACGGTTTCACTCCCATGGAAATAAAACGAGGGATCGCTCCTGCGGCATCATTTGTGTGGAGCGTGGAAAGCATCAAATGTCCTGTGAGCGCCGCATTGATCGCGACATCGGCTGTTTCTAAATCACGAATTTCTCCGACCATAACGACATCCGGATCTTGTCGTAAAATGGATCGGAGTCCGCCGCCGAATGTATAATTTTTACTATGATCTATTTGTGATTGGTTGATTCCTTGCAATTTATATTCGATCGGATCTTCAAGGGTGATGATTTTTACGCCGGACGTATTTAGTTTTCGTAGAATCGCGTAGAGGGTTGTTGTTTTTCCGGATCCAGTTGGACCTGTTGTCATCACCATTCCATGTGGTTTCTCGATTTCGCGTGCGAGACGTTTTTCCGCAAGGGGACGATACCCTAACTGAGAAAACTCAACGTTGATGGCGCTTGGTTTTAAAATACGCATCACGACAGATTCGCCCCATGCGGTTGGAATCGTAGAGACACGAACATCTGTGTCACCATCTTTCAAAAAAATAGTGAATCGTCCGTCTTGTGGGCGATCGGTGACATTGATTTTGAGTCCAGAGATGAGTTTAATGCGCGCAATGATTTTTTTCCAAAGGTCGTGCGGTAAGGAGGCGATTTCTTGCAAGATTCCATCGATGCGGAATCGCGCAATGATTTTTTTCTCTTCTGCCTCGACGTGAATATCGGATGTTCCAAATTGGAGCGCAGCTGCGACAAGGATGGTCATGATGTCAGTAATGGATGCAGATGTGACAACACCTTGTACATCGCCGTATGATTTCATTTCTGATTGAAATCGTGTGAGTTCATCGTCCGTAATTTTGACTCCTTTTACAATGGCTTTTATTTTCGGCAATGTTTCATAGGCCTTGAGAGCGACACGCAGACTCTCGTCGGATATTTGATAGAGACCTCCATTTGCTTTATTGCGTTCTTGTAGTTGATAGAGAAGTTCCTTCACAGCGGGATTTGTGGGATTTGTGGATGCAAGGCGTATTTCAGGCCCCGTAAACAAAAAACAGATCGCACCAATCGCACGCGCTTGTTCTTCTGGAATTTGTCGCATGGCGTCCGGAGAGATTGGGAACCCTTTTAAATTCACGTACGGAATTTTTATGGATTGTGCCATCTGTTGTGTTTCAACCTCTTTCTCTTTGAGACGAACATCTTTCATTTTCGCTTCAAAAGCTTCCACGGTGGATGTTTGACCAGAGGTATCAACGGATTTTGCACCGGTGTGATGCAAAAGATCCTCAATGCTTTGTGTATCAATAGACATAATAGGAAACAAAAACTGGGAAATTTCATTCCCAGTGTATGTGTTTTTTTGAATTCTCGCAATCTATTTTATCCCGAGCATGCGGAGTGTTTTTGAAATCGGCATGCGTTTGTGTGCGAGATGGTGGGATTGTTCATAAAAGAGATACCATGCCGTATATTGAAACGTCACGAGAGCTCCTCCGAAAGAGAGAATGACGGCAAGTGCGCAGAGTCCAAATAAAATGTTTGAGGTGATAAAAACAACGATGGAACCGGAAAGAAGAGAAATGGAATAAATAAGTGCATACGGGATGGAAAGAAAAAGTGTGAGGGCAAATAACACAAAACCGGAAAGGGAGATAAGAAAAAAAAGCATGATGGCGTATTCAATGGTCGCGAGCCAATGTTTGGTGAAAATACTCCATGCGTTTAAAAATGCTTCTTTGATGGTTGATTCTCTTTTTATGATGTCGATGATGGTGAGAAAAGACAAAATATTCAACACAAGGATGGCGGGAAAAAAGAGACACAACGTTCCAAACGTCTGAAGCGTGCGCTCAAGAACGACCGTTGAAACGAAACGTATAAGCGGAAGGGTTGTTGCGACGATGAGAACTGATCCAATGATTTTTGTCACAAGATCCACAAGAAAAATCCGAAACAGATGATCGTGTGCACGTTTTCGGATGATATTTGGATGTTCGTGCTCTTCAGATTTTATGCCATGGATTAAAGATGTTTGAGACAGAACGCCAAGAAAAATAGCACCAAAACAGATAAAGACAATAAACAGAATCATGAATACGGCTTGAATGGTTCCTATTTGTTGCGAATAAAGGATAGCGGAACGAAAAAGAGACGATCCAATGAATGTGTGTTGAAAAATTTGATTTAAATATGATCCTCCGAATTTTAACCGTTCTACTCCAGAGACAGCCATATCAAGGACTCCTCCGGTTGAAACGAGTGCGGCGAAGATACCAAAAATCCACAGCGTTTTTCTCTGCCACGTGAGACGCCAAGCCTCACGTAAAAGCGTTCGATAAATCGCTGTGGAATTTTTTTTCATATCCTCCGATAGATTATGTCGTGGTCACATGTGGATCCACGGCATTGCTTCCGGCAAAGAGCAAATCAAAATCTTCTTTTTCGAGCACTTCTTTTTCAAGAAGGGCGTTTGCAATTTTGTCGAGATGCATTTTTTCTTTTCGGATTATACCACGAGTTGTTTCAAGTGCGCCATTGATCAGCTTTTCTACTTCCGCGTCTATGAGCTCCGCGGTTTTTTCAGAATAGTTTCTTTGTTCATGAATTTCTTTTCCGAGAAAAATCATTTCTTGTGTTTCGCCGAATACACGAGGTCCGAGTGTTTCACTCATTCCATAGCGCGTAACGATTTCACGCGCAAGGCGTGTGCATTTGCGCAAATCGTCGGACGCTCCAGTTGTAACATCGCCAAACGTTTCTTTTTCTGCAACGAATCCGCCGAGCATCACGGCAAGGTCTGCAAGAAATTCCGCTCGCTTATGAAGACGTTTGTCTTCGGAAGGAACTTTCATGGTGTACCCACCTGCAGAACCTCGAGGAATAATGGAAACTTTATGGACAGGATCTGAATTTGGAAGCACGTGTGCAATGATTGCATGTCCTGCTTCATGATAGGCTGTTACATTCTTTTCTTCTTTGCTCATCACATAACTTCGACGTTCAGGACCCAGCATGACTTTTTCAATGGAATCAAGCACGTCTTCTTGTGTGACTTTTGAGTCATTGCGGCGAGCGGCTCGGATTGCGGCTTCGTTTAAAAGATTCATGAGGTCTGCTCCAGCAAATCCGGCTGTGCGTTCTGCAACGCGTCGTAAGTTGATTTCCGCAACAAGGGGTTTATTTTTTGCGTAGATGTTTAAGATTGCTTCACGTTCGTTGATATCCGGAAGATCCAGGATCACACGTCGATCAAAACGTCCAGGACGAAGCAACGCTGGGTCCAAAACATCTGGACGATTTGTTGCAGCAAGAACGATCACACCGATGTTTGGATCAAAACCATCCATCTCAACCAAGATTTGATTCAATGTTTGTTCACGTTCATCATGAGAACCTCCGAGACCGGATCCGCGTTGGCGACCGACCGCATCGATTTCATCGATAAAAATGATACACGGAGCGGTTTTTTTTGCGCGGGCAAATAAGTCACGAACGCGCGACGCACCAACTCCGACAAACATTTCCACAAACTCCGATCCACTTAAATGATAAAACGGAACTCCCGCTTCGCCAGCAACAGCACGAGCAAGGAGTGTTTTTCCTGTTCCAGGACGGCCGATGAGAAGAGCACCTTTTGGTAATTTTGCTCCAAGGTCTGCAAACTTTTTTGGATTTTTGAGAAAATCAACCACTTCCTGTAATTCTTCTTTTGCTTCTTTTGCCCCAGCGACATCTGCAAACGTGACTTTTGATTTTGTGTCTTTTGCATCACGTGCGTTTGACATCCCAAATGACATCGCCTTTGAATTTGCTCCTTGCATTTGTCGGAGCATGAACCAAAACACGACCATGAGAAGCAAAAGCGGCAACAAAGAAGGTAAGATCACTCCTAAAATATAAGAACGTGTTGAACGATCTTTTACGTTAATGTTTGCTTGACGTAATTGTTCTGACGTGACGCCATAATTAATGAGAAGTTCTGGAAGCGCAACGTTTGATTCTTTGCGTGTTGTTTGTTTTTTCCCCTCTTTGAGGGTGATACGAATGTCCGTTCCTTCAATGTCGATGGATTGAATCGACCCGTTTTGAATTTCTTCGACGACTTTTGCAATGTTGACTTCTTCAGGTTTATCTTTTTTGAATGAGTAACTCGAAAAAATAGAGGAAACAATGAGGATTGTTAAGATGGCGAGGACGATATTTTTTGAAAGGGGTTTCATAGATAGGTGTGGTTAGATTTTGGGCGAAAAAAATTTATTCTTTCGCTTCTGCCACTTCACCTGTGGAATCGGGTTCGGTTCCGACAGGCGTTTCCTCTTTTTGAGAACCTGATGTTTCTTCAAGGTTTTGAACACTTGTTGTTTCTGTTTTGAGTGAGAGTCCAAGGCGATGTTCTTTTGGTTCGATCGAGACGATTTTAAAGGACATACGATCTCCCGGTTTTGCAATCGTTGTGACGTTTGTTACAGGTTTGTCTGAAAGTTCTGAGACGTGGGCAAGTCCGTGAATTTCTGAATCAAGTTCCACAAACAATCCAAACGGATTAACTTTGAGAACGGTTCCTTCCACCATTTCACCAATTTTATAGCGGATCGCAACGTCTGCCCAAGGATCTTTAATCAATTTTTTCATGGACAAGAAAATCTTGCTTCCTTCAATTCCAATAATTTCTGCTTTCACGGTTTGACCAATTCTGAGTAAATCACGTGGATGATCAATGCGTTGCCAAGCGATTTCACTGATGTGCACCAATCCTTCCAAAGACGCATCTCCGGTGCCTCCATCGGAAAATTTTACAAACGCTCCAAAGTCTGCGACCGCAGTGACCTCGCCTTCGATGGTATTTCCAATTTGATATTTGGAGATCACATTTTTTTGCGTGTCTTCCCAAACCGTTTTTTCCGATACAATGAGTTTTTCTTCAGATTCATTTACGTCAATAACACGTACGTTCATTTTTGAACCGACGTAGGAGCGTAGTTTTTCTAAAATTTTATTTTTGTCTCCTCCGCTTACGCGAGGATAGTGCTCAGGCGAAAGTTGAGAGACAGGCAAAAACCCGGTGATATTTTGTACGGCGACAATAAGACCACCTTTATTTGCTTCCATGATTTTGACGTCAATACATTCGTTCGTTGTAAACAAACGTTGAAGTTCTTCCCATGCTTTCTTTTGACCTGCAAATCGAAAGGAGAGTTCCATTTCTCCATTTTCATTTTCAAGTTCAATCACTGTTGCTTCCACTTCCGTTCCTGTTTTGAGGTTTCCGTATTCTGCGGACTCTGTAAAAAGTTCGCGACCACGAATCACGCCTGTTGAAAGTCCGTTAATATCGATACGAATCTCGCGGCGTCCTGCACCAACGATTTTTCCGGCCACAACATCTCCAATTTTTGGGATGTGCAAGTAGGTTCCTTCCTCGATCAACCGCTCAAATTCCGTTTGTGTTTTTTCTGTCATACAAAAAAGTTCCGTCAGACGCATCGCTCAAAAACGAGCGATGGATCCGGACGGGGCTAATCCTGCTTGTCGGCAGGTAGGAATGAATAAGTGAGGGAAGTGTAGGGGAATAGGGGATTTTTGGCAAGAGGACGTTATAGATTGTCAATCGAGCGATGGTCTTGTACCATTACTTCATAATTCGATCATTTCCGTCATGTATGTTCCATCCACAAAAAGCTCTGCTCGACGAATTTCAATTTGCCATTCATCATTTTGTTGCAACCGTTCCAGATGAAATCAAAATAAATGCTCAGAAGCTTCATGACGCACTTTTAGCGGACAAAACAGCCGATGAGACCAGTCTGAAGCTCGCGTTTCATGACATTGGTGTGCAAGAGTATCCTTACCGTCACGCCTACGAGGAGCTTATTCACACCAAAGAAGAAGGAAAGTTGAATCAACTCGTTTCTGAACATGTTGATGCACCTGTTCGTGCCGTGATTGAACCACATCTGAATGCAGGGGTGCATCTTGATGAGCTTATGCGAAGTGATTTGCTATCGGAACAGTTGACTCCGGAACAAATTTATCAAATTGAGGATGGAATCAATGTGGCAAAGTCTAAACTTGCAGAAGCGATCAAGAAACATGTGAGCGATGATAATGCTTCTTACGAAACTCTTCTTGCTAAATGGACGTCTCATGCAAAAGAGATTGAACTTGCGATTACAGAGCTAAAAGCGTTCGCAGAAAAAGCGGACGAAAATCAAAAACAAGAAATTTTAAATCGTGTGCAATATTACCGCGAAGGATTTTTGCTTACAGAGACAGATCCAGATTTAGAAGAGATTAAAAACGAGATTGAATATTGGCAGGATGCCTTTCAAGAAGAGGGATAGTGTGGTAAACTTGCCGCGGTTTATCAAGTTATCTCACTGTTGTTTATGCAAATTTATTGGCACGGACTTTCTTGTTTTGAAATAACCACATCGACCGTTGATGGGGATGTTTCGGTTGTGACGGATCCGTACGGAAACGAATCTGGTTTGCGATTTCCTCGTACGCTTGAAGCAAATGTTGTGCTCGTCACGCATGACGAGGATAACGCAAACAATGTTTCTTCGGTTTCCGGGAATCCAAAAACCGTGGATATGCCAGGCGAATTTGAAATTCGTAACGTTTTTTTATACGGGGTAGATGCGCCGCTTAAGCGAGAAGTCAAAGGGGTACATGTTTCTAACTGTATTTTTCGTATTGAAGCAGAAGGAATGCATATTGCCCATTTGGGATCGCTAGATCGATCGCTTACAGACACAGAACTTCAAAATCTTGAGAACATCGATATTTTGATGGTTCCAGTTGGGGGTGGAAATGTCCTCTCACCAAAACTTGCGGCGGAAGTGATCGCACAGATTGAACCGCGTGTCGTGATTCCGATGATGTATGAACTTCCGGATCTGAAAGAATCCTTGCAACCTCTCAGCGCATTTTTGAAAGAAATGGCTGGGGCAAAAAAAGAGGAGATGAATAAATACAAAGTTGTTCGTAAAGATTTGCCAGAAGAAGACATGTTGATCGTCACATTGAATCGATAAGTTCTATGCACAATCGGCCCAAACCAATTCACCTTCGACCACTGTCGCGTGAAATGAGAATTTGGCGTTTGTGTTTTACGTGCGGGTTTGTGGTCGCTGTTGGGGCGGGATGGTATGTGACTGTAGGAAAGACTCTTGGAGGAGGTGTGAAAGCAACGCGTGTTCAAATGATGAATTCATTTAATCAAACGGTTGAGACGGTGACAAAAGAAGGAAATCCCATCGCGCCTGCACAACAAAAATTTCAAGAAATAAAAGGTCAGATTCAAGAGAACGTGAAATTTCTCAAAGAAGAAACGAACAAGGACAGTGTGTCTCAACAGAGTACAGCGCAGATTAAATCTGATTCCAAAGAACAATCCCCCTAGTGTATGGAAAAGAAAAAAAGAAAATTTTCTGGCGGAGATGATTCAAAAGATGAATCCGTCGAAGGCACCGTCGTTGATACGCTTGGCAAAGTTGAGCGTCGCAACATCGCTGATGAAATGCAATCTGCGTATTTAGATTACGCGATGTCTGTGATTGTTGGACGTGCGCTTCCGGATATTCGTGATGGGTTGAAACCGGTTCATCGTCGCATTTTGTTTTCCATGTGGCAGACAGGTCTCCGATCAAACGCCAAATTTAAAAAGTGTGCATCCGTGGTTGGAGATGTTCTTGGTAAATATCACCCGCATGGTGATTCCGCGGTGTATGAATCGCTCGTGCGCATGGCGCAAGATTTTTCCATGCGTTATCCGCTCATTCGCGGTCAAGGAAACTTTGGATCGCTTGATGGTGATCCTGCGGCTGCCTATCGATATACCGAAGCAAAACTTGAGACCATCTCGGAGGAATTGCTTGTGGATTTGGAAAAAGACACCGTAGATTTTGTTCCAAATTTTGATGGAACACACAAAGAACCAAAAGTGCTTCCGGCAAAATTACCAAACTTGCTCATAAACGGAACGGTCGGTATCGCGGTTGGAATGGCTTCAAATATTCCTCCACATAATTTGGGTGAGGTATGTGATGCTATTTTGCTTTTGATTCAAAATAAAGAAGCTTCCATTGAAGATCTTTGTGAAATCGTGAAAGGACCGGATTTTCCAACAGGAGGAATCGTCTACAACACAAATGATATTAAACAAGCGTTTGCCACCGGACGGGGCGGCGTTGTTGTTCGTGGCAAAACAGAAATTGTGGAAGATAAAAAAGGAAACTTCGCCATTATTATTAGCGAGATCCCGTATCAAGTGAACAAAGCGAACATGCTTATTCGCATTGCGCAAAACGTGCGTGATAAAAAAATTGAAGGTATTCGCGATTTGCGCGATGAATCTACGAGTGCGGGAGTACGCGTTGTGGTTGAATTGAAAAAAGACGCGTATCCAAAAAAAGTGTTGAATCGGCTGTATCAGACGACACAACTTCAAGAGTCGACACATTACAACATGCTCGCACTTGTGGAAGGCGGAATTTTGCCACGCGTGCTGAATTTAAAAATGATTTTGGAAGAATATTTGAAGCATCGACAAGAAGTTGTTCGTCGTCGCACCCAGTTTGAGTTGACTCGCGCACAAGATCGCGCGCATATTCTTGAAGGTCTTCGCATTGCGCTTGCCCAGATTGATAAAATCATCGCATGCATCAAAAAATCGAAAGACAAAGAGGAGGCACGATTGAATTTGATCAAACAATTCAAACTCTCAGAGCGTCAGGCTGTTGCGATTCTCGACATGCGTTTGCAACAACTCGCCAATCTTGAAACATTGCGTATCGAACAAGAATATAAAGAGAAAATGGACATCATCAAAGAATTGGAATCCATTCTTGCCTCTGCAAAAAAGATGATGTCGATTATCGCAAGGGAAGTTGAGGATTTGAAATTGCGTTATGCACGCGAGCGTCGCACACAAGTGATCAAAACAGGGATCAAAGAATTTTCGATCGAAGACGTTATTCCAGACACAGAAACGGTTGTGATGATTACAAAGGCCGGATACATCAAACGTATCGATCCAGACACGTTTCGTACGCAAAAACGCGGTGGAAAAGGGGTGGTCGGTATGGCGTCAAAAGAAGAGGATGAAGTGGAACAAGTGTTTTCAACGTCGACACACAAAGATTTGTTGTTTTTTACAACACGCGGTCGTGTGTTTCAATTGAAAGCGTATGATGTTCCAGAAGCGTCTCGGATTGCAAAAGGACAAGCGCTTGTGAACTTTTTACAACTCGCGCCAGGAGAAAACGTGTCTGCATCGCTTTCCATGGAGGAACTTTCTGAATCCAAATTCTTGCTGATGGTAACAAACAAAGGAACGATCAAGAAAACGGAAATTTCGGAATTTGAAAATGTCCGTCGTTCCGGTTTGATCGCGATTAAACTCCGCGACGGAGATAATTTACAATGGGTGCATCCAACATCTGGAAAAGATCAGGTCATGCTCATCACCACAGGCGGACAAGCCGTTCGGTTTGATGAAAAAGGCGTGCGGGCGATGGGTCGTACCGCTTCTGGTGTGCGTGGAATTAAATTGAAAGGAGATGATTCTGTGGTTGGGATGGGGGTCGTTTCTGCAGGGAGTGCAAAAAAACCTGGAGAAAAAGAATTGTTAGTGGTAATGGAAAATGGATACGGGAAGCGTTCTGATCTCATCGAATATAAAGTTCAGGGCCGCGGTGGATCCGGAATTAAAACCGCAAATATCAATAAAAAAACAGGCAGAATCGTTTCCGCCCATGTCGTTTCCACAAACGATGAACGGGATATCTTTGTGATCTCAGGAGCGGGTCAAGTGATTCGTTCCACCCTTGGATCCATCTCTGTGCTTGGTCGGGCAACGCAAGGTGTGCGCATCATGCGATTTAAAAAAACAGACGATACGGTTGCAAGTGTTGCTCTTATTTGATAAAAAGACCGCGGAATTTTCCGCGGTCTTTTTGATGATTCTTTTCAAGGGCGCCCTCCTAAAATACATGAACATTTTTTCTGAACAAAACATTCGTGAACATTCTGATCGTATTTGCGATCTGTTTGGATTTTCTGCAATTGAAGATGTGAAATTTTTGCATGAAGGGTATAAAGCTCACAATTTGATCATTCGTGCAGACGGGCAGAGATATTTTTTGAAAGTCTATCGTCGACTCGGGCATGTCGTACAACAAATTAAACATGCAGAACAATTTTTTTCTGATCAGTATGTTCCCGTGATTCGTTCCATGAAAGACAAATACGGTCGCGAGGCGTTTTGTTTAGATCGCGAATGGTGCAGCTTATTTCCCTATGTGGAAGATGCGATCGTTCTTTCAAGTGGTGACCTTACGGATCTACACATCATCAAACTTGGACATCTCACCGCACGCGTGCATGCGATCGGAGCGTATGGCCCTGCATCGCAATTTGATCATATTTATTTTTGGCAACACCGGTATTTTCATTGGGAGTATGAAGAGTTGATGGATGTGTTTCGCACAAAGCCGTCGCTTAATGAAATGGATCGATTGGTTCGCGACACACTTCAAGAAAAACAAAAACTTGTTGCGTCTCTCAAAACAGAAACAGCCGATTTGCCAAGCACGCATCCGGTGATCATTCACGGAGATTTGATTTATCAAAATGTGTTTTGGAATCCTGATGGTGAGATCACACACGTGTTTGATTTTGAAAAAACGTGCGTCGCTCCAAGAGCGTATGAATTTGCTCGTTCGCTCATGATTAATTGTTTTGATGACACATGGGATGATGCCGCGTTTCGACGCGCGACCATTTTTTTGAACGCCTATCGCGAAGAGATCGATTTTTCTTTTGAGGAATTTTTGTCCGGCATTCGTCTCTATTGGGCAAACGTCGTTCATATGACATGGCTTGAAGCAAAATACACGTTCGGCCGCGAAGCAGAGCCGTCCAAAATTTACGTCCATCATGCAAACCGTATCCATAACATGCACGAGGATCCAGAGGTATTTTGTTTGAGGATTTATACGGAACGTTGACATGTACGATCCCAAATGGTAGCCTTTCAGCACTTAAATTTGTTTTTGAAATTATGCCAGTTCCAGCTCGTAAAAAATCGAACGCATCCGGACGCCGTCGTCGTTCCCATGACGCTCTGAAGCAAGCAACTCTTTCTGTTTGTTCAAAATGCGCAAGTCCCGTACAACCGCATCACGCCTGTGCGACCTGTGGTTTTTATCGTGGGCGTGAGGCCGTGAGCACAAATAAGAACGTGGAAAAGTTGATAAAAAAAGCAAAGACAAAAACGTCGAAATCTTCTAAATTGTCTAAAGACGCCTAAAGAAAAAACACCGAAGGAGATTCCTTTGGTGTTTTCTGTTACACTATGTGTATCGTTCTTTAGTTCTTTTTCTATGTCCAATCGTCATTTGTCACGCACGATCGCCATGCAGTCACTTTACCAATGGGACTTTTTGGGTATGCAGGATGAAAAACTTGCAGAGATCATCGCCTTTAATCGTCACGAGTTTGCACCAAAATTTGATGATGATGCGTTTGTGGAGCAGCTTGTGCGTGGCGTGATTGATCGAAGACCTCAGATCGATGAGGTTCTTACACAATTTGCGCCGGATTGGCCACTTGAAATGTTGACGCTTATTGATCGCAATATCTTGCGTCTCGGTGTTTACGAATTAAAATTTGCAGATGCCATTCCAGCAAAGGTTGCCATCAACGAAGCGATTGAACTTGCAAAAGGGTTTGGGGGACAATCAAGCGGTCGTTTCGTTAACGGCGTTTTAGGTGCCGTCTATAAAGATATGGTCGTAAAAGGGGAGGTTAAAAAAGTAGATAGAGAGGTGAAGTCCGGCGAAGCCGGATCCGGCTTCGCCGGAGAAGAAGTTAAAACTTAAAAAACTAAATTCGAAGGAATGAGCTCTTTCTTTAGAATTTAGGAATTAGAATTTAGTGCTTCTATTGCTATGCCAAAAACAGAACTTGCAGATCTTGAGCAAACGCTCGATGTTACGTTTCAAAATAAAGACACGTTACAACAAGCGCTTGTTCATCGATCCTATTTAAACGAACATCCGGATTTTAGATTGGGTCACAATGAACGTCTCGAATTTCTCGGTGATGCTGTTTTGGAGCTCGTTGTGACGGAACATCTCTATCTGCATTTTGAAAATCCGGAAGGGGAACTCACAAACTGGCGAGCAGCCCTCGTGAACGCGGAAATGCTCGCGGAACTTTGTGCGAAACTTGAGATCGAACCGTACTTGCATTTATCACGTGGTGAGTCCAAAGATGCTGGATCAAAAGCGCGTAAGTATATTTTGGCAAATGCGTTTGAAGCATTAATTGGAGCGATTTATATTGATCAAGGATGGCTGGCAGCAAAAAAATTCATCGATGCGCGTGTTTTGTCTGAACTTGATCGTGTTCTGAAGAATCGTTTATTTGTGGATCCAAAGAGTCGGTTTCAGGAAGCTGCACAAGAACACGTAAACGTCACACCCTCTTATAAAGTGATTTCAGAAACAGGTCCGGATCATGCAAAAGAATTCGTCGTCGGTGTGTTTCTCGGCAAAGAACAGATTGCAACCGGAACGGGAATGTCTAAACAAGAAGCTCAGGTCGCAGCCGCTCAAGCCGGGATTGAAGCGAAGGGGTGGTGATAAATAAAAATACCAAAGCTGTGCTTTGGTATTTTTGGTGCACCTTTAGGGACGCGGCTCGAACCTATTTGGATCTAGAAGTCGCCAAAACGGAATCCAGCGTGTGCTCATTTCCCCGGGAAAATGACCGCTCGCTTAGACTGACTCTGTCGACTTGAAATCCGGTATTTGAGAAACAGATCGGGCGAGCCGAGTTATGACTGACCGTCATGTCGCGCACCGATCGCAGTGTGGCGCAGGCGATCCCGTCTGGACCTCCGGCAGCGTGCGGACGAGCGGCGCGGTCCGGCGACACAATAGCTGCAGACGTGGTTCGACAGCTATTTGAATTTGCATCAGATTCAAGCTGCCCAGTAGTTATCACGAGTCGCGACAGCCTGTGGGCATCCCTTAGCACCGACGACATGCGGGCTAGGACTCAGGTACTTGAGCTGTTGCCATTCAAAAAGCACCAAATTTCAAAGTATCGAAAGAAGGCCTTCCTTCCTTCGAATTCTGCGGCCGCTGGGCGCTTTGATCTACTGATGGATGAACTTGGTCGAATGTCGCATCCCGGGCTCAAGCGCCGCGCGCTCCGCGATGCGGAAATCGAGGTGCCGCCGCTTGTCTTAGAACTCGTTGCAAGCATCGCCATCGACTTTGTGGGGGATGAGTTTGTTCGACTCAATGCTTCAAGGGATGACACCAGGGCGCTGGCCACACGAGGGATGCTGTTTGCATTGACACATGCAATACTATTTAGAGAGTTCAGGTTGCGGAGTCTTCCTCTGACGACACAACAGCAATTCCGCATGTTCGGAATTCTCGTCGCGGATGTGCGTGACAACGACTTGATCTGGAGTTCAGAGGTGTTAGCTACAGCTGCTGAACTCGCTGGAGATGCTCCGATCGACCAAGCAACGGTTTCGGGACTTGAATCTCATCCATTGCTCGTGCAAGTTTCCATGTCTGAATTTCGACCTCGCTATGAGGCTCTGGTACGATTTACGCCAGCCGTTTGGCTGGCAAACTTTCTATCAAATCCAGCTCCGGACGCCGAAGCAGAAAAGTATCTCGAGTGGGTAGTGTCGTCGAGTGCAAGCGTACTGGGGGATGTAGTAGGTCTGCTATGTCGTGAGGAAAAATGGGCCTCGGGCCTTCGTCACCATATTGCGGGTCGGTTAGCTAGCGGGAGCACCGCTTGCCTTTGGACACTCACCCAGCAGTTGTTACATGCCGTTGGAGTAGCGAATCCTACGGATCGGACTCGGGAGTTGCTCTCAATCTTCGGACAGACGGATGGAAATGATTGCGAATTCAATGGATTACGGTTTTTTGGCCTTCAGTCACAATTGGATTTGAGTAGAATACGATTTAGGAATTGCGTGTTTATTGGGATCCACTGGGTTGGGTGCAGAATGGATTCGACTACTGAATTTCTGGATTGCGCCTGGCATGAACCCCTGAAGGAGACGTCGTCACCTGGAATTCGCCATGCGAAATTTTCTGGTCGAATTGACGTCGATGTCAGCGCACGAGAATCATTTGAATTTATCATGGGGCGAGGGCGTGTGTCGTTTGGGCCAGAGGCTGCCGCGACACTCCTTATTTCGTTACTTCGTCCTTTTCTTGTGGATCCAATTTGGATTCCACGAACCAGAGAACAAATTCTCAGCTCAGCGTTGGCGGGCGCGGTCGCAAAGGAATTTGCGGTTGAGAAGTTGCTATCTTACAGAGTTCTTCGCGAACAGGACCAGTCCCTCAGTGTTGGT
>CAYHWG010000024.1:0-14698 GCA_964360375.1 uncultured Gammaproteobacteria bacterium
AGCAGCGCTCAAGCGTATCTTCGAGGTTCTCGAGAAAGGGCACATGGCAAATACTGTCGAGCTTTCGGATGACGAAGAAAAAACATTGAAAGATTTTGCGCTACTTACGCGAAAGCCAATCTTGTATGTCGTGAACGTCGATGAGACAACGGCAGGCGATCCAAACTGGAAGTCGCCACTTGGTCCTGATCGTCTTGCGCTTCCACTCTCGATCAAGGTCGAATCTGAAATCATGGAAATGCCCATCGAAGAACAAAAAGAATTTCTCGACGCACTCGGATTAACATTATCTGGACTCGATCGGATGATTCAAAAATGTTATATGCTTCTCGATCTTGTGACGTTTATCACCGTTGGACCAAAAGAGTGTCGTGCGTGGACCGTAAAGAAAGGGACAAAAGCACCACAGGCGGCCGGTGTGATTCACACAGATTTCGAGAAGGCGTTTATTCGTGCAGAGATTATCTATTGGAAAGATCTTGTTGATCTTGGTGAATCGGGCGCAAAAGAAAAAGGAAAGTTTCGCGTCGAAGGAAAGGATTATATGATCCAAGACGGGGATACATGTCATTTTCGCGTTGGAGTATAAAAAAACGAATCTTTTAAATTCGTTTTTTCATTTTCACAATTTCACGCGCGGTCATTTGATCTGGTCGTTTGTAAATCCAGGTTCCGTCGATCGTAAGTCCGGCGTCTTCAATCGCTTTTTTGAGCGGGAGCTTGATGATCTCGTTTTTTACAACGAACGCAGGGAAAGCGATGACGATGGTTCCGTTTGGTTTGAGTTTTTTCGCGAGGCTCGTCAACGAATCGCGATACAGTTTCATCAATTCTACTTTGAGTTTGTCGAGTGTTACGCGATCAAATCCATGTTTTGGCGGACCAAGATACGTCTCTCCGACAATCGCGTCGACCGGGCTTGTGAGCCATGCGCCAACATCCTTTGCATCCGACATTCGCAAAAAAATGTTATTTTTTTGCGTCATTGGTCCAATCGGTCTTATACGACCTATTGTTGAGTAAAGCCAGTCGTTATTTGTCACAGAATCTTTGATCGCTTTTTCCGAAATATCGCTTCCGATAATTTGTTTAAAACCCATAAGCGCTGCTTCCATGGGAATGGTTCCGGATCCGCAGAATGGATCGAGGAGTGTCGAAGATTTTGGATCAACTCCCGAGAGGTTGATCATCATGCGTGCGAGTTTTGGTGGAAGCATTCCGGATTTGGCATCACGTGCTGGACGTCCGAAGTCGCGATCAGACCATGCTTTGAAATTTTGAACTGTCGATGTACGACCGAGAATGATTGAGGTACTCGTCGCGAACAAACAGAATTCTCCACCAGATTCGTTGAGTCCGTTTGTCTCGACAACCACCGAAGTTAGAGCGTTCTCTTTAGCCATCACGAATCGAACAGGCCGGTCTGTTTCTCGAAGAGCATTCTTAATTTCACCGCCGAGCACTTTAAACGATCGTGCGATTTTTTTTACACCAATCTGATTTCCCAAATCATACGCACTGAGTCCGAATGTTATTTTATTTTTCCCCGTCGCATTACGAGCCTCGCGAACGATTATATCTGTACACACACGAGGATCGTTCCCGAGAAACTCGTCGAGGATCACGCCTACTTTTACGGTTCCACCCAAACGATCCTGTAAATATTTGTAGGGGTGCCCTTCACCTTGCCTGTCGGCAGGCAGGTGGGTATCCATCACATCGACATGATCGAACACGAGTACCGTCGAGGATTCAAGAAGAATTTTTGAATGCAAACCCACCACGGACAAAATTTCCGCTTTTGCGAGGTCTGGATGTGAGCCAAGAATGAAAAACGTTTGCATATCCGAATCAATGTACGCGATCATTGACATTTTGTCGATTATGGCATTAGATAGCTATGTTGCATTTTCGCAATGAAGAATTAGACATTGATTTTCGTCTGGAGATTATCATGAGCACGTTTTACTCTGATAACAAGAAAGGGCTTGTTACACGTTTGAATGAACAATTGGCAGGCGATGATGGGCATGAATGGCTTGTCGCACTTTATCGCTTTCTTCAAAAGCAAGATCCTTGGTCTGTTACCATACAGCCTATAAATGCATCTTTCACAGGTTGTCGTTTCCCTGTTTGGAAGACAATCACTCTGGGTCTTCGTCGAGCCGGGACATATCAAAAAGAATTGACGAAAGAAGGATTTACCCTTTGTGAATTTACAGGTGCGGTTTTGAGGAAAATCAAATACTCAAAGGTTAGGCTTGAAGTTCAACTTGCTTGCGTGATGATCAAAGATCTCGGGTTGACGTTTGGTGGAACTTGGGGTGAAATTCTTGCGCTCATTCGTTTGAATGATGGGGAGATTTGTCCGGCGGAAGTCGGACCCGCGTTGCGACTTGTTTACACCGAACAATCTCGAAAAGAGCATTGTTTGATTGCCATGAAAGCCATTCCAAATGTGTATCGTGGCTCTGAAGTATTTTTACTTGAAAATTCCTATCGCCCCCATTGTCTCGATATGGAAATTGGAGAGCCGTCTCACTATTTTCCACCTCACTTCAGTGTCGTCTTCATGATCTCTGACAATAAACAGAAATCACATCCTTCCTACCCGTAGGAAGTTTTTTTTATCAATTTCTTGACCAAATCCACAGGATTCGGTAGGATCAGACCATTAATTCTTATCTGTCCATGACTCGAAACGAGTTGCCACGATTATGTATCGCGGCCAGACAAATCTATGAACAAATACGAGCTTTTGTATATTGTCGGAACACAGTACACAGACCCAGAGGTGGAAGGTATTCAAAAGAAGGTAGAGGCGTTACTTCTTAAAAACGGAGCAACGATTTCTCGCAATGAGAACGCAGGAAAGATTCGTCTTGCATACCCCATTAAAAAAATGCGCCACGGAACCTATATTTTGGTGCATTTTGATGCAGATCCATCTGTTTTGAAAGAATTGAATCGTCAACTCGGACTCATGGACGAAGTTTTGCGCCATACATTACTTACACGCGCACCTGGAGCGGAAGCAAAAAAAGTTGAATTGTTCGCATACGTTGCACCACTTTCTGAGGAAGCAAAACGTATGGAAACAAAATCTGCGCTGCCACATCGTGAAAAATCTCCTCGTGTTGAGGAACCGGTTTCGAGTGCTCCTGTTATGGCTTCTGTACCTGTGATGTCTATGGAAGAATTGGACAAAAAATTGGAAGAGATTCTCGAGAGCGACATGTCTGAAGATGTTTAATCGAATGCTTATATGTACTCATTGAATCGCGTTACATTACTCGGAAATCTCACACGGGATCCGGAAGTAAAACAAATTCCATCTGGTCAATCTGTTTGTTCGTTTTCGCTTGCGACCAATCGTGCGTGGACAGCAGCGGATGGACAAAAACAGGAAGCATCCGATTTTCATAATATTGTTGCTTGGGGAAAGCTTGCGGAAATTTGCGGACAATATTTGACGAAAGGAAAAAAGATTTACGTGGAAGGACGTTTACAAACACGCGATTGGGAAGGAACGGATGGCGTGAAAAAATATCGAACAGAGATTGTTGCAGAAAATATGATCATGCTTGATGGAAAAGGTGGAGCTCCCTCTGGAGTGGGTGCTTCTGCATCATTTGCAAAACCAGGTGCGAGCGGACAAGGATTCACTCCACCACGTCCAAGTATGCAAGATGATCCGTCTGCTAATCCAGATCAAGAAATTCGTATCGAGGATATTCCTTTTTAAATTTTATGATGAATCAAAATCAAACAAATCAAAAACCTTTGCAACAAAAAAAGAGACAGTGTTATTTTTGTTACAACAACATTCAAGATGTGGATTATAAAGATCTCAACATCTTGCGCCGATTTCTTTCTTCTTTTGCAAAGATTGTGCCGCGTAAGCGATCGGGTGTCTGCATGACCCATCAACGACAACTCTCAAATTCAATCAAGCGCGCACGCATTATGGCCCTGATTCCATTCGTTCAGCAATAAATTGTAAGGGCGGGTCTTTTGCCCGCTCTTTTGTTTTTATGTTGAATATTCAACAAACGTTACAGGATCGACAAACATTGAACGAAACGATTCGTGCATTTTTTCGGACGCGAGAATATCTTGAAGTAGAAACTCCTCTTCTTGTGGCATCCCCTGATATGGAACCGTCTCTTACGCCGTTTGAAACAACGATTCATACGCCGGAAGGGGAAGTCTATCATGCGGGACTCATCACAAGTCCGGAATATTCCATGAAAAAATTGTTGGGGCACGGCATGCAAAAAATTTATACGTTAACGAAAGTGTTCCGGAACATGGAATCATTTGGAAATCATGCGGGAATACATAATCCGGAGTTCACAATGCTTGAGTGGTATGCGCAAGGTGCGGATATGTTTGTGTGCATGGATGAAACAGAAGCGTTTGTTTCAAACGTGTTCGAAACATTCGGTCGCTCATGTAATCCTATTGAAAGAAAGAGTGTTTCTGAATTGTTCCGTGAAGCAATTGATATAGATCTTTCGATCGCTTCAAAACAAGATCTCAAAGACACATGTGAGAGACTCATGATTCACACAGATGCTTCCGATTCTGAATCGGATTTATTTTATCGTTTGTTTCTTTCAAAAATTGAACCAACTTTTTTCGGACGCAATATATTTGTTCATACGTATCCAAAATATCAAGCAGCGCTTTCACGATTGACTCCTGATGGAAAATTCGGCGAACGATTTGAACTTTATGTGAATGGAATAGAGCTTTGTAACGGATTCACAGAACTGACGGACCCCGTCGAACAGCATCGTCGATTTAAAGAGGAACAAAAAACCCGACAAGATCAAGGGAAGACCGTTTTTCCCATTGACGAGGATCTCTTAAATCTGTTAGCATCTGTCCGTAATCCAACCTATGGTAATGCCTTAGGGCTCGATCGTTTACTCATGCTCGTAACAGAAAAGACATCGATCAAAGATGTTTTACCACTGTCTGCATCAACATTATTTTATGGCCTCTCCAAATGATATTAAAAAAGGAACGGTGGTGAACATGAATGGAGAACTTTGGTTTTGCATTGATTTTCAACGTGTCAGCCCTGGAAAAGGAAGTTCATTTGTGCGCACCCGCATGAAGAACATTAAATCCGGTAAAGTCGTTGAAAATAATTTCAAGTCTGCAGAAACACTTGTATTTGAGGATGTGTCTTATAAAAAAATGCAATACCTTTTTAACGACGGAAACTTATTTACGTTCATGGACAACTCGTCTTATGAACAAGTTTCAATTGCAAAATCCGATATTGAAGACACACTTCCTTATTTAAAAGAAGGATTGGACGTGACGGTTGTGATGCATGGCGAGAATCCGTTGACTATTACATTGCCGCAAAAAATTCAGTATAAAGTCGCGTATGCAGAGCCAGCTGTGAAGGGTGATACCGCTTCCGGCAATGTGACAAAAGAAGCGGAACTTGATAACGGATTGAAAATTCGCGTCCCGATGTTTATTAACACGGGTGATGAAATTTTGCTGAATACAGACACAGGGTCCTACACAGAACGCGTCAGTAAATAAAAAAAATCTCGCAAATTACTGCGAGATTTTTTTTATTCCTCAATTTCTTTTCCGCTTGCAACAGCGGCGATGATCTCTTCTCGGATTTCTTTCATCATGGGTTTGTTTTCATTTAACGTTGTTTTTGCCGCCTCGCGCCCAAGTCCGAGTTTGGTTTCTTTGAACGTGTAGCTGTTTCCGCTTTTTGCTATCACGCCCATTGGAACACCGACATCTAAAATGTCGCCGGCAACACTGATACCTTCATTGTACATGATATCAAATTCACAGGTGCGAAATGGTGGAGCAACTTTGTTTTTTACAATTTTGACCTTTGTTCTGTTTCCAATAATTTTTTCGCCTTGCTTAATTTGTGCATTGCGGCGAATTTCAATTCTGATGGAGGCATAAAATTTGAGTGCGTTTCCGCCTGTGGTTGTTTCCGGATTTCCAAACACAACACCTATTTTCATGCGGATCTGGTTTATAAAGATTACGGTTGTTTTGGATTTATTAACGATGCCTGCGAGCTTACGAAGTGCTTGGCTCATGAGACGAGCTTGGAGTCCCATGTGAGAATCTCCCATATCACCTTCGATTTCCGCTTTGGGTGTAAGAGCAGCGACAGAATCGATGACAATGACATCTACCGCATTTGAGCGCACTAATGTTTCCACGATTTCAAGAGCTTGTTCTCCGTTGTCTGGTTGAGAAATGAAAAGTTCATTAATGTTTACACCGATTTTTTGTGCGTATTCTGGATCAAGAGCATGCTCTGCATCGACATAAGCCGCAAGTCCTCCGAGTTTTTGAACTTCTGCAACAATATGCTGTGCAAGCGTTGTTTTACCAGAAGACTCTGGACCGTAAATTTCGATAATGCGTCCGCGAGGAACACCACCGACACCTAATGCAAGATCAAGGGAGAGACATCCTGTCGAGACAGCATCAACTTGCATTGTTTTTGCTTCTCCGAGTCTCATGATAGACCCTTCTCCGAATTTTTGTTTGATTTGATCGATCGCTTCAAGGGCTGCTAAATTTCGAGCGTCAACCTGTGAGACAACTTGTTTCGCCATAAGATAAGTGGGTTAGGCCTGCCTGCCGGCAGGCGGCAGGCAGGGGCAAGGGGTATGGGATTAGGATTAAGGATTTTTCTATTCTAGTCTTTAATTTATTCTCCCTCAACCATGCTGTTAATAACTCTATTCTATCAAAAAAATGGCATAAATCAAGGGCTTTGTTTATGTTTATTGACAGACAAAACAAAAAATCGCCAAGGTTGGCGATCAATGTTGTCAGAATTTTTTGGCAGTTTAAAAATGATCGATTGTTATCCACACCTATTTCAATCCAACTTGTTTATTGTTATCAAAAATGACTCGACGGTATTGTGTAGCCAAATGAGAGTATCGTTTTGCTCCTTCTATTTGGAGAACATTTAGACCTCGTTCGAGCGCGACCTCTTTTTCAAAACTCCCGTCTTGTGACAATAGAACATTGGAACCATTGATCTGAATGCGCGCTCCTTTTTCTGTTTTTCCTTTTACGATGATGGTTGCGTCTGACGTTTGATATCCATCTATCGGAGAAACAATCTGAAGCGAAGGGGCAGAGATGATGGTTTTGATTTCAAATCCAATGTAAGACGCGAGTACGCCAACGAAGAAAAGAAAAATACCGACATGAACAAATCGACTTGCGACAAAAAATGTGGTCGCTCGAGCACGTTTACGAAACGTCGGTTGATGTTTTTTGACATCGCACGTTCCGCGTTCCTGTTCGAATTGATCAAGGTAATACGCTTCATTTCCTCCCAAAACACGCACAAGTGTTTTTAAATAATTTCGTGTGTACATCGGTGCTGGAAGATTTTGAAAATCATTTGCTTCAAACGCCTTTAAATAGATCTTTTGAATTTTTGTTTTTTGTGCAAGTTCAGACAGCGTTAATCGAGCCTCTTTGCGAAGATGATGGAGTTTTTCTCCAAGGGTTTGTTCGTGGTTAAATTTACGAATAACAAACGGCATACTTATATTTTATCTTCTTTTGCAAACCAGGCATCATCAATTTTTTCATCCCATGGTGCGTCATCGACTTCAGCAATCTGTGGCGGCTCCGGTTCATTTTGCGCGCGATCTTTCATTTGGAAAGCTTCTTCATAATCACGATCAGCTGTTGGAATAGTGATGGCGTTTCGATCGGGTGGCCAAGAGGTCACAAGAATGTCTCTTGGTTTTGCGCCTTCGCCCGCACCAACAACTCCCGCCTCTTCCATGAGATCAATCATGCGAGCAGCGCGTGAATATCCGATTTTTAATCGTCGTTGTAAAAATGAGGTAGAAGCTTTTCCAGCGCGCATGACTTCTTGTACACCTTCGTCGAACAAGGGTTCATCGTTATTGTCGCTTCCGTCAAAAATCGTTCCGGCTTTCGTGATTTCCGTGATGGCTAAATTATAATCCGGTTCCCCTTGTTTTTTCAAGAAATCGACAACACGTTCTATTTCTTCGTTTGAGGCATATGCCCCTTGGATACGTTTTGGTTTTGCGAGTTCCGCCCAGGTAAACAACATATCTCCACGTCCGAGAAGTTTTTCTGCGCCAGCCATATCTAAAATCGTTCGAGAATCTGTTTGAGATGCAACCGCAAAAGCGATTCTACCAGGAACGTTTGCTTTAATGAGTCCTGTGATGACGTCCACGCTCGGTCGTTGTGTCGCAAGAACAAGATGAATGCCAACCGCACGTGCCATTTGTGCGATTCGAACGATCATGGCTTCAACCTCACGACCACTTTGGCTCATGAGATCCGCAAGTTCATCAATCACAATGACGATTTTTGGCATGCGTTCCTCAGCTTTTGCATTATAACCATCTATGTTTCTTGCACCGAATTTTGAGAGAACATCTAAGCGTCGTTCCATTTCACGGACCGTCCATTTCAGCGCATTGACGGTATCATCTACGTTAATGATTGGAGGAACAAGTAAATGTGGAATCCCGGCAAATGTGGTGAGTTCCACACGTTTTGGATCGACAAGGATCAATTTCAATTCATCTGGGCCATTTTGATATAACAAGGAAATAATGAGTGTGTTAAGACAAACACTTTTTCCAGAACCTGTTGAACCAGCAACAAGAAGATGGGGCATCTTTGCAAGATCAATGATCCACGGACTGCCTGATACGTCTTTTCCGAGTGGAATGGAAAGACCCGTTGCTTCTTTTTTGAACACGGGTGTTTCCATGACATCACGTAGTGTTACAGTCGCTACTTTTGTGTTTGGAACCTCAATACCCACAAGGGATTTTCCTGGAATTGGTGCTTCAAGTCTGAGTGGATGCGCAGCAAGCGCAAGGGCAAGATCGTTTTGTAAAGCGACGATACGCGAAATTTTTATGCCTTGTGATGGGCGCAATGTGAATTGTGTGACTGTTGGACCCACGGATGTTTCACCCATTTCAACCTCAATTCCAAATTCATGGAATGTGCGTTCAATGATTTCACGATTGCGATCCAAATCACCCGGCTGTGCTTTTGAAGTTGAATTTTCAAGAAGGGTAAGAGGAATGGTGATGTTTCGGCGTTTGTTTGTTGTGAGAACAGTTTCTTTTACAATCTGTTCTTTGAGAGGAGTTTTTTTAAAAGGTATTTGTTTTGTTTCAGAAATTTCTTCTGCACGTTCATCGTCGCTTGAGAGATCATCAATAAAAAGTCCTTCCGGATCTTCCGTTTCAAAATCTTCTGTGTCCAATTCTTCCGCAGATTCATTATTTGATTTTGCTGATTTCATCCAACCATCTAAATGACGATGAAATCCAAAGAGAGTTTGGAGCGATGCATTAAAAACAAGCATGATGGACGTAAACAATAAAGCGATGATTAGGATAAGACCTCCCCAGTATCCCAAAAAGGAAGGAAAAAACGTTCCAAGAAATTGTCCAAGATATCCACCTGCAAGCGTGAGATCCTTTGTAAATGGTTTTTCAATGTTCACGATAAGTAAATTAATACAGGCATTGAACGAAAGAAAAAATAAGAACAATCCAAGATAATTCCATTTCGTAAACGTTCCTCGATCCGGAAAAATATGTGTTGCTCCAATGGCAAGCAACACAAATGGAATCACATAACGATCGATTCCAAAAAAGACGGAAAGAAGATGATTGATCCATTCACCAAAATTTCCAGCTCCATGGAAAAAGGCTAAAAAGAATAAAATAGATACCGTGAATAAAAAAATCGTCATGATTCCGCGTTTTACATCCGGATGAAGCGAAAAAGAACGAGATTCACGTTTTGTATTTGTGTAATAGCGTTGATTTTTTTTGGACATGTGGCTGTATTGTAGCAGAAATCAGATTGTGACAGAAGGTTAACTAAACAGGTTCTTCCGGAACGACCGAAAAAGACCAAGGTCACTCATTGGGTTCTGACAAACAAAGTCATCACAAAACAAGTCTTCGACCATCCATGGAGAAAACAGTTCGCCAAGAATTGCACGGCTTCACAACGGTCTCAGTCAAACTATTGATAAAACTGTCATTTTATGGTATATTTGGATATCAAGAATGATTGACTCTGGCCAAAAGCCGTTTGCTCCCCGCGTCATCCCGACGCACCAGAGGGATCTCCCCTCAACTGTTTTTGGCCATGGTAAATCTGAACAAGTGTTTCAGAAGCCCGCTGGCATTGATGCAACATTGTTCAAAGGAACGCCGTCGCATAAAGGAAGACAACCATGAGCGATCTCATGCTCGATGTTGGTACGGCCAGTGATCTCAAAATGGCTTTTCGTCGCGCGGGATACGATCCTGCGGATATTACGAAGTTGTGTACAGGCGATATGGCCGCAAAGATCCTTCCGATCCTGCGCGGCACGGGCATCGTGCAAATCGTGAAGTACATCATCAACCTCGCGGGCGACTGCATGCCGAAGGACTGGAAGAGCAACGGCTGGAAGATCGAAAAGCATGTCGTCAACGGCACGCTCGAACTCGACCCCTCGCAACTCAAGCTCCACTTCTCGCCGAATCAGAAGGATAGCAAGGTTATCGAAGGCAACAAGCTCCTCAAGGAACTGGAGAAGAATAAGGTTCCTGTCTTGAACGCCTGCGTTCTCGACTACCTCCTTCTCCATCCAGAGCTGATTCCGGCTCCATCCAGAGCTGATTCCGGAAGATTGGAAGGTCAACAAGAACGGCAGCACGCGGTACATCTACTTCTGGGGCACTGTTTGTCGCAGTGCGGACGGCGACCTGTACGTTCGGTACTTGTTCTGGAACAACGGCGTGTGTTACTGGGGCTGCAACTGTCTCGACAACGGCTGGGATTCTCAGAACCCCGCGGCGATTCTCGCAAGTGTCCCTTAGCCCTAGGGCTTTCATCGCTTGTGCGTTCGGCACTCAGTCCCTTAGTCCTTCCAGGCGAAGCCTGGTCCGGCTCCTCCGGATGTACTTACTGCACCAAACATTTGTTGAAGGTCAACAAATGTTTGGTGCTTTTTCATTTGTGATAAACCACGTCGTTCGCGAACGACTGTGGTAGAATGACTTTGGAAGTAGGTGAATCAGTCAACGCTGAAAATCGTTGGCCACCGAAACTGGTATCCGTACGTGCAGAGTGTTTGGGATGAATGAAGCATGGGAATGCAAAGCGATTACAAAAGATCATTTTAGAGTTTGATTTGTTTTAAAAAAATCCAGTGATCGGATTATTTTCTATGCAGAAATCTTTTCTTGAATATAGGCATTCAAACTTTTTCTACGCGCTTTTGCTTCGAGACTCAACTTTTGATGCAAGGCAGGATTCATGCGTACCATGAATTTACCCGTGAATGTTTGGTGCGCATCCGGTTCAGGAATGACACGTTTTTTCCCATGTGCGTTTATTCGAGCCTTCAGCTCTTCTTGAATGGCGAGCGCAACTCCGGATTCAATCTCTGCAAGACCATCGCCAAACACAACGCCATTAAAGGCTGGGATGATTGCTTTATACCCAACAGATTTTCCATCACGGATGTGATGAACGATGTAGTCGTATTCGATAGGATTTTTTTTCATAGATCTAAAAGTTCGAGAATTTCTTTCACGTACACATGTTTCACCTTTTGTTTATGAGACGGAATTGTGAGAAATGGAGCGTTCGGTTTGCGGAAGTGCACGTGACTTCCTTTTTGTCTGACAGGTATATATCCTACGGAAGATAAAAGAGTTTTGAGATCTTGTAAGGAGATATCCGCTTTCGAGGTTTTGAGTTTCTGAATAAGTTTCTCGAATTGAGACATATAAAAAATGATATCAAAAATGATATCATTTTGTCCAATTTATTTTTAAAAATAAATTTTAAGCAAACAAAAGCCATAAAAAGCCTATT
The DNA here is from genome assembly GCA_964360375.1 of uncultured Gammaproteobacteria bacterium. Taxonomy (GTDB): domain Bacteria; phylum Patescibacteriota; class Patescibacteriia; order UBA9934; family GWF2-40-263; genus XYB2-FULL-45-11. The sequence continues at coordinate 11,926 of CAYHWG010000024.1, forward strand.
TTTTGGGCATATATCTGCAGAGTTAACCTTTGTTACCCCTAACTTACCAGATTGTTACCTCATGAGGTTAACTGTACAAAGGATTGACAAAATTGGGTTTTCGTGTTATAGTAGAGCGTCACAATTTTTGTTTTGTGGTGCAGTTTTTTTGACTTTTTAGAGGGAGGAGTGATGGAAGTTTCGCTGTTTGTTTCTGATAGTCGCTTGCCTGAACAGATCGATTACGATGTGGATGTGTGCGACATTTGCTTGCGTGATGATTTCTTCTGTCGTTGTCACACTCGGCAAGAGGAAAAAGAGGATCAGCCGATTTTGCACATTCATGTTGAATCCGACGAGGATCAGGATGAATGTGAAGTTCCCGCAGCTGAATCGGAACGGGAAGAAAATTTTGGAGATCACCATCAAGCCGAAGACCTGCATCTGTTTCGTTTTCTCCTGAATCGGCACAAGAAGTTTGAGTACATGACGCGAAACAGCGAGGTTGGCTCTTGGAAGCGTCAGAAGCGCAATGCTTGTAAGCAATGGGCGCGCCACAAGGGCAGGTTTCACAGGGAATGGACGATCAGCGACGAGATGTTTGCTGCATTTTCATTGCAGGAGCTTCAACTGGACTGGATATATCGTGAAGATGAATTTGATGAGGTTGAAGAACTTCAGCAGATTGAATACGATATGAATCTTCTTTCTCAAAGTTGTTAATTTAACATTCACCCAAAACAAAAGGAGATCAATGCGTTCTTTTCCGCAAAAATCGGTTCCTGTGTGCAAAACACAGAAACAACGTTTCGCTGTGGGTGTCCGCAGTGAACCGAAATGGATGCAAGATCGTCGTGAAGTTGAGGCTCTGCAAAGCAAACAAAATTTTGTTCGCATGATGCAAGAGTTGCGCTTGCGTCTCACGCTCTCGATCGTGCTCTAAAGAATTTCTCTTGCCTGAGTTTACTCGGGCCTTTTTACAAGTTTTCGAAAAATCGAGAATTTGTGTGGAAGAATTGTTTTGAAAAATTTCGATCATGGAGGAGGAGAATTTAAAACGATCCGTGTCGTCCGTAACTTGTGAACGGATGAATCTCGCCGTGGGCGAGGTGATCGTTCGGTGCACTTCCCGATGTAGACAAGGCTCCGGCTTTCTCTGCACCGAACGAAGACACCGGGCTTGTTTATACCTCGTTTGCGCGCGGTCAATGGGCAAGGGTTTTCCACCTTCATGATTGGGGTTTTTCCGGGGAATCCATTTCAACGATCACAGTTTTGTGATCAAAAAGGAGATTGATGAAAGATGTGATGATCGATCAACCAGTCCCGAAAGCACGGCCTGCTGTGATCATGGTGGAATCAGCACCAAAATCGAAATCCATGCCTGTCATTGTGCATGCGGATGCGCAGCAGGCGCAGTACGCAACGTTCAAACCGAGACGTGTACGACTCGGTGATACAGCGAAAGAACAGTTTGAGAAACTCGCCAAAGATCGTTTGATTTTTTTTGAAGATGGCATACGTTATGCTCAACGACAACTTAAAATCATTCGAAAGCGGGCGGCTATCACGGATGTTTCAGATTTGATCGCGGATTTTCACTCACACATGCGTCAGATTGAAAAAGCAGATGCAAATCGTCGAGGTCTGCGCGCACTTATCACGCTTGTTGGAACATCCGATCAGGAATTGAAAGTTCTTGCAAAAACGCTGATTCAACAAAACGTCGGATCACGTGCGGATCTTCCGAGAATGTTTTATCCGGAAGGTAAGTTGTACGGCGACACCGTGTTCGTACAGCTTCCGGATGATTCATACGCCTGTGAGATTGAACTTGAACACGCAGACGGTACAATCGAAGTTCGAACTATCATGGCAAGCTCCATGTACGTTGCGATGAAAAAGGAAAAAGACGCATGGATGTATTGTCCAGCTTTGTCCGATTGGCGCGTGATCAAGTCTGAGCGTTTTTCAGGAAGTGTTGCGCACGGTCTTGTTTCGTATGAAGACGAAAACAAACCTACAAGTGGATATGTGAATTCAAAAAAATATGTGGATGCTCTTTTCAAAGGGTCGGACTACGATTCGAAACGCTATTGAGTTTTCTTGACACGTCGTATAAAACCGACGTGTCCCTTTTCTCTTGTTCACGATGATTCGTGATTAGGAGTTTGGGAAACCCTTGATTTTATTTTGAGAGAAGCGTAAAATTTTGTTGATGGATTTCGCGAAAGCTCATGGAAGGCTGCGAAGAAGAGTACGATGTCTTCGAATCAAAATCGCGAGCACGCTTGCGCTCTTCGTGAGCGCGGCAAAATCTCTCTCCTCATGCTCAAACGTTTTGAATCGGTGTTATCATCGTGACTTTGCTTTGCAGCCTTTCGTGAGATTTACTAACAGTGTGGATAACAAACGGTCCTACAAGACGCGTTTTTTTGTTTTTTTGCTTATTTCATATGCTTTTTGTGTGTTCTTGACAGGTTTTTTTATTTCAGTACGTCACTCTTGACGAATGAAAAATCACATGGTACGATCAAGGGGCATTTGAAGTCACATTTTGCTAATTTTAGCAAAACTTGACGAACATATCTCGTTTATGGCTGGACGGTCTACCGGATATGTCGCAAAAGACAGAGTCGTCTCGGGGTACCCACCCGGACTAACCGCCAATTCTCTGATCTCTCAATTTTTCCGTCCAACTGAATCGTAAGACATCGCTTTATCAAAAAAGCGAGGTTTTTTTGTTTATGAGGCTTTCAAAAATGGTTGATATACAAACAAATCAACTATTTTT
>CAYHWG010000025.1:0-14676 GCA_964360375.1 uncultured Gammaproteobacteria bacterium
GCTATGAGACGATACCCAACGGAAAGTAATCGACCTTTTCCTAAGGATTTGCTAAAGGCTAAAGCCTCCATGTCTTTTTTGTCGTCGATTACGAGAGCTGTTTGTGCGAATGCATACCAGATAAGCATGATGATTCCAGGAACAATAAGAGCGATCAATCCAACAATCACGAACAAAAACTGACGCGCCATAACACGAATCATGGGACGCAAGAGTAAAACAGATTTTTTTTGAAGAGCTTCAAGATCAATTTTTTGTTTGGTTGTTTCAGACTCTGTTGAGTTTTGGTCAAGAAGATCTGTGAGTTGAATAAAAAGAATCGTGAGCCAAATGCTGATGATTAATTGAACGAGGGTAAACAGAAATACACTCGCATAACTGATGTATGTGCGTTCCGGAAGAAAACTTAAGAGGTAAATGCCGGCGATTGGAAACAACAGCCAAGCGCTGTAACCCACAAAGACCCAGAGATTCGCGCGGTACAACCGATAACTTTGAACAAGAACAGAAAGAGGGGACGCAAGCATAAGTTTTTAGAGGTCTCTTTTAAATAATGCTAAGATTTTTCAGCCGTGTCGGACAAATTTTTATACAAAATAACATCTGACAAAATGAGGAGTGGATTGAGGAAAATCGCGACGATAACGGTCAATGCTCGAGAGGTAAACGTTGTTAATCGTATGATTTCATTCACATTCATGTCCGGAGAACCATTGATGAAGATTTGGAGCGTAAAGGTTACCATGGAGATAAAACCAAGTCCAAAAAGTATGAAAATAAATTTTGGTAAGACGATTCGAATAAGAACGGACCAAAAACGAGTTTGAACCAACTGTCTGCTTGTCACAAGAGCCTCTTTTTTTGTCACATCATCCATGGCACAGACATAAGGAGCCATGAAATAGAACAGCATCCATCGACAGGTTAAAAACAAACTTCCAAACGCAGCAAACACGAATAAGACATCTCCAACCCCAATGAGTACGGCGCTATGCATCCATGTTCCTAATCCAAAAAGGAGACTTGCCGGACCAAACGTGATGATTTGTGCAAGAACGATCATGAACCCAGAAAGAATCGTGACAAAAAGGACCGGAAAAAATCGTTTTTTTGTTTCAGAAAAGATTTGGTTTTGATTGATCGATTGAGAAGATGTGCCGCGCATGCCAATTCGAACGACGCTTAAAAAAACCCAAAAGCCCAAAATGGGAGTGAGCACAAAACGCGTGAAAAGATCCAGAATCAATCCGATCGTTTCTGGACGCGTTAACGAAATATAGGAGGAAGCCGAATACATGTCTGGGTAAAGCAAAACACTGATGAAATGAAGAAAGATCAAAACGATGAGCCAACCGGAAACAGTGAAAAATGCACGGAATCGGCTTCGATAGAGATCCCATGATGCATCAATAAGATCTCCTGGTGAGAGAAGTGTTTTCATACAAGGTCAGTATAGCAAATTATCCCGTTGATCCGAAGCCTCCACGGTCCGGGTTTTCGAGATGATGAACTTTTTGAAAAATAGCTTTTGTGACAGGAAGAATCATTCCTTGTGCGAGTCGTTCTCCTTTTTGAACTGTGACCGGATGATTTGTGAAATTCATGAGTTGCAAAAGAATTTCATCGTTTGGGCCGCAATAATCTTCATCGATAATGCCGATGCCTTGCACAATCGTCAGACCAAATTTTTTCGTGGTGGAGGATCGAGCTGCAACAATCAATACGTGATCTTTTGGGGTGCAAATGACAAGACCTGTTCGAAGTCGAACGATTTCACCCGGGGTAATCGTTGCTTCTTCGATTATGGAAAGATCAAACGCACAAGAACCGGTTGTTTTATATTCTGGCAAGATAGCGTCCGGATGATTGCAAAAGATGTTCACAGGGATATGCATAGAAAAGTTTTGTCAGAAGAGCAATGAGACTCATCTTTTGTCATTGCGAGGAGTTATACGACGAAGCAACCCTTGCATTTTGGATAAAAAGATTGCTTCGTCGTCGATGACTCCTCCTCGCAATGACACAATTTGGAGTTTTGCAACGGTCTCGTAATGGAACAAGGGTAGTTTATCGGAAAATTTGTGGTATGGAAACATCTAAGCGTGTTTGATAGCATAGGAACGTATGAACGCTTATTTTAACATTGCCCGTCAAGTTTTACAGAATGGAATTCGCAAACCGACCCGTACAGGTGTGGATACACTTGCAATGGCAGGCGCCATGTTTGAGCATGACATGCGTGATGGTTTTCCACTTCTCACCACAAAAAAAATTTCTTTGCGGTTGCCTGCGACAGAACTTGAATTTTTTTTGAACGGCAAAACGGATAAAGGTTGGCTTCAAGAACGTAATAATCATATTTGGGATGAATGGTGTGCCCCGCATGTTGTGCCGTATGGGCACGATGCAGACACAAAAGCACGCATGAAATCTGAACGCGAACTCGGACCAATCTACGGATTTCAATGGCGACATTTTGGGGCGGACTATGTCGATCATCAGACAGATTATTCCGGTCAAGGTGTTGATCAGATCGCAAAACTCGTTGAGACCCTCAAACGAGATCCGCATGATCGGCGCATGCTTGTGAGCGCATGGAATCCAACCGTGCTTCATAAAATGGCTTTGCCGCCGTGTTATTATGGGTTTCAGGTAACGGTTCTTGACGGGAAGCTGAATCTTTTGTGGAATCAACGATCTGTCGATGTGGCAATCGGATTGCCGTTTGATATCGTGGCACACGGACTCTTGTTGCATTTACTCGCAAAAGAATCGGGTTTACAAGAAGGAAAGTTGATCGGATTTTTGGGAGATGTTCATGTGTATGTCAATCATCTAGACGGACTCAAAGAGCAACTGAAACGTGAACCCACGGCATTGCCACAAATTCGCACAGAAAATTTTACGTCGATTTTTGATTGGAAGCATACGGACACAATTGTAGAAAATTATACGTCAGCGCCGAGTATTAAATTTGAAATTGCAATATGAAGGTTTTGCTTATAGCCGCCATTTCTGTAAACGGAAAGATTGCGTGTTCTTCGGATCAATCGTCGCTTGAATGGACGTCCAAAGAAGACACCAAGTTTTTTGTTGAGAAAACAAAAGAGTGTGGTGTGATGATCATGGGACGAAAAACGTTTGACACCATCGGTCACGCGCTGAAAGATCGATTGATGATTGTGATGACGAGAACCCCCTCCTTAATCAAGCCTTGCCTGCCGACAGGCATAGGTGGTCGTGTCGAAGGTGTAGAGTTTACAGATAAAACACCAAAACAGATTCTCGAGGATCTCGAAAACAGAGGCTACACATCTGTCGCAATTACGGGCGGCGCGGGTGTTTACTCGATGTTCCTCAAGGAAAAGCTTGTGACGGATGTATTTCTCACGATCGAACCGATTCTCTTTGGAAACGGAATTTCGCTTGCGGAGTGGCCCTCCCCCCTTGCCAAGGGTGGAGATGGAGGGGGGTCTAATGTGCGGCTCGAGTTTGTCGAATCAAAAATGCTCGGCGAGCAATCAGTTCTACTTCATTACACTGTGTCATCCTGAGCGGAGCGAAGGATCTCATGTAAACGCGAGATTCTTCGGTCGTCGAACTTCCTCAGAATGACATAAAGGAGACAAAATATGATCAACTATCCCTATCTTCCACCCAATCGAAAATTCAAATTCGTCCCTTCGAGTAATCCACACATGATGGCTGCAGAAGTTGCGCGTCAAGAATGCGCGGGCGATTCGCTTTATCCGGTCGGGGTTGTGCTTGTTCGAGACGGACAAGTGTGTGCACGCGCAGGAAACGGATTCAATCGCGGAAGTTCTTCAAAACACATTTGTCCACGCATTGTTCTCGAGTGTCCAAGCGGAACCGGTTACGATTTGTGTTCATTACACGAATCAATCGGCCACGCCGAGCCTATGCTTATGCAAGTTGCAAACGAACAGGGAATCGATATTCACGGTTGTGATGTATACATGTTCGGTCATTGGTGGTGCTGCGAACCATGTTGGAAGGTGATGATCGATGCGGGGGTGCGAGATGTGTATCTTCTCGAAAACGCACATGAGCGATTTTCGCGCGAGCGCGTATTTGCGGAAATACTCACAGGATCGCGTACAGATCTTCGACTCGAACAAGAGGGAACAACGTATCGCGTGTTTGTTCCGGAATCCATCGAACCGGTATTCGTGTACGAGGCAGATACAGAAGAACTCGCGGCACGGAGATTTGAGAATGTGAGGAGGCAGATGTAAATCAAAACTCGAGGGAATCCTCGAGTTTATTTTTGATTGATCCATGATACGTATGTCGCTTTCGGAATTCCCGAATGCCGTATCGACATTTCCATTGTCTTTCTTGATTGTCGATCTTTTTCGTTGCTTCCGATAATCACCTGAACGATGCGTTGTTCCACCTCATTCTTTTTCACATAAAACGCATGCGACCCTTTTGTGTAGACATGAGCAAATTCGTTTTCTTTCAGAAATTTTGCATGTTCTTTTGCGCTGAAGTGGTGCCAGCTTTTCGACATACACTAAGCTCGACACAAATCTGCGATCGGAAGAACGTTCAACGATCCTGCTTGTCTTGGTACTTTTGATTTTTTCTGTGAATCCAAAAACTTTTCATACGCACGCCAATATTTTTCTGGAGCCGGGCGATTGAGTAACGTTTCATCCAACTTTGCTTTGCAAACCGTTTCCACATGCCCCTTAACCGCTTCGATCATTTCTTGTGTGAGAACTTCTCGTTTGGTTCCTTCCTTTACAATATCCAATTCCAAACAGACGGAAATAAATTTTTTTCCACTTTTGTACCCAAAGATGGTGATATTCCCTTTCCGTTTTGTATTTTGGATAAGCATGCGCATAGATGAGGGTATGATGCGATAGAAATGAAGCCGAGTCAAATTCATCGAAAATCATTGTAGAGCTCAACAGCTTCCTGCAAAGCGCTCAATGCCTGTTTTTTTGTTTTTCCGAAACTTGAAACACCCGAATTCAAATTTAGGGATACATAATGAACGCCCTCTTTCCAGACAATACTATTCAAATCAATTTTTGGCATAGAAACATTTATTGCTTCCAGTTTATCGCATCCGTTCGTTCATGACAAACGAAATTTCCCCTTCATCTCCTCAAGCGTCCCCGCCACCAAATGTTGCCTCTCTTCATCTTTGTCGAGTTGATATTCCCCTGAATCACTGTTTGAATATTTTGCCGCACTCACGCCGTGCAGGTTGGCTTCTTCGCTTGTGAGTGGAGATTTGAGCTCTTCGAAAATCACCTGACACACGCGTTCACCCGGATAGATCCGAATTACTTGATTTCCAGCTTCGTTTTTCATGGGGAAGATCAAATGACCTTTGTAACCATTATCGATAATGCCGGAAAGTGAGAGGTCGATACCTCGTCGATTCGTCGAAGTTCGAGGAAACAGAATCGCCATGAGGTTCGGTGCGTTGATTTCGACGGATTCGAGAGATGTTCCGATCACGAATTCATTTGGGAGGAGTTCGAAGAATTGTCCTGGTTTCAAAATGATTTCTTCAAATTGTTCGCGGTGACGCTCGACGTCATCGATCGAGATATTGATTGCGCGTCTACCGGATTCATCGATCGTCCAGTTTTTTGGAATCAGAAATTTATACCCCAAGCGAAGATCGATGGCGTGTGGTTGAAGTTGAAACGCGTCGATTTGTGGATCAAAGACAATCTCACGTTTTTCGATCGCGGCGAGGATCTCGTGGCGGGTGAGGACGGACATAGCACGCTGCGTCATCCTGAGCGGAGCGAAGGATCTCCCCACGTTCGGAGATCCCTCCCTGCCTGCCGGTAGGAAGGCTTTGTCATGATGACGCAGAAGGTAGAATAATGGAATCAGCTTATCGTTTCGGATCTAAAAAGAAAAGAGCATCCGAGTGGATGCTCATGTGTTTTTGAGAAGTTGTGTGATGAGCGAAACAGCGCTTGTTTTTGATTCTTCGAGTGTCCCACTTGTGTCGAGATCAAAAATACGTGTTCCTGATTCTTCAAACAAGGCGCGAAAATTTTTGCTTTTAAAATTATCTGCGACTTTTGTGAGAAGAACCGGGTCTTGGAACACGCCCTTGTTGTCATCGTGTCGTAGTGAAATACGGCTTATGGCCATTTGCACAGGAATGGTCGTCAAAATGAGTGCGTCTGGAGCGTGCACAAGCGCAAGAATATTTCCTGGCAATGAACCAATCGCTTCAAACGAAAGCGCACCAGGCATGGCGACTTGATAGGCAAGTGAGGTGCTGAATCCACGATCTTGAATGATGATTTTTTTTGCGCGTTTTGCAGGGATGATGAGACGTCGGTACATAATTTCGCGATCAAGTGCAAACGCATGCGCAAGTTCTTCGCCTCCGTATAGCTGATCCACTCGAGACATTTCTTCACGAATCGCCGCGCCAATCCACTGACGTGTCGGTTCAGACGTGAAGTACACATCGAAATCGGGGATTTCTTCAAATCTCGGCGGATGAGTTTCTTTCCAGTCTTGAAGACGGAAACAACGCAACCCTCGAGCGACGAGCTCTTTAAACATTGCCTGAATGACCGTGGTTTTTCCACTGCCCGCAATGCCGTCAATCATGATGAACGTGCCGTTTGTCATAAAGCCACCATCTATAGGTGAGATTCCAAGATCTCACCATCAAAGAGTGTACTGAATAAAAAACACCCACACAAGCCCCGATCATTGACTTTTTGCATAGAGTATGCTATTCTATGGTGTTATCAGGTGGATTAGGGATGTCCTAAAACGCTTGAAAAACCCGCCTTCGCCAAGGCTTCGGTGGGTTTGCAACCCGTGCACAGCGGTCTCTGTGTGTTTTGAAGAAGGAGAACGACGATGACGGCAACGATCACGTCAGGTCAGTCACGGCAAATCGGCACGTTTGGTACGGTGGCCATCGAAAAGGTTCTTGAAGCGCTTGGGCTCTCGAAAGAGGAAGCTCAGCGCGTCATCGAGAACGGCGATGAGTTCACGGAAGCCATGCGTACGACGGCAGAGCAAACCATTCAGCGTTTGCGTTCGCCCGCAGACTTCGCGAGCGAAGAAACGGATTCGTCGTACGGTTACCTGTCGGGCTATGAAAAGCCCCTCGGGATTACCGAACAGGCAAACCGGCTTCGCAAAGCGTTCCCCGGTCTCGGTCAGGTCAGCATCGAATTGCAGGCGCGGATCGAGCGGAGTTCCGTTCATCTGCCGAAGCATGCCGAAGGCTGGTTCTGCGTTCCGAACTGGATCAAGTCCTGCGAAGCCGGATCCGGCTTCGCCGGACATCCGAAGCTGTTCGGCGAGAATTACTCGTCGGTGGTGCGGAAGATGCTCGACGTCCTGAAGCAGGCGGTCAATGGCAAGTTTTACAACTACCGCGAAGGTGAGATCGATGAAGCGCACCTGCGCCAGTCGGCTCGGACGAAGGCGTACTTTCAGAAGCTCTCGGATGCCCAAGGCAACCCGGACATTCTAATCGTCCCCGCTCAGTTCGGTATTCGCCACCGCGGCAAGTCCGTCCGTCGTGCACGTGTTGTCTTCCAAAGCAACGAATGTGGTCTCGGCGCCTTTGCCATCGGTTGCATGCTCCTCACGCACCCGAATCGCCTCGCGAATCTTGACGACTTGTGGATCGACTGTGCAGGCGATGAGTTTGCTCCGGAGGCTGATGGCCGGTTCGTGGTCGCCCCTTTCTTCGGCTTCGGCGTCGGCGGGCTCAAGTTCGGCGCGGTTGGCGTCGGCGTTGCGTATTCGAACTACGGCTCTGCCTCAGCCCTGCTCCCGGAGTGAAGTTCTGAACCCTTGGTCTCTTGTTTCTTCTTTGTTCTCAGGCGGAGCCTGATCAGGCTCCGCCTGACTTTCGTCTTTTCCCTTAATGTCTCCTCTTCCCCCGTGTTCATGAAACGAACACGGGTTTTTCTTTTTCAACGAAGCTGCCCGCCTGCTGGCCGGCAGGAAACAAAATTTTTTTTGATATACCACGTCGGTGGTATACTTACTTTGAAAGTAGGGTTATGTGCGATAGATTACGGTCTGTCGTCCCCGAAATTTCACAATCCTCATTGTCAGAGTCTGTGTTAAAAAGGTTTTCATAGAGAGAAACAATTGGTTTGTAACAAAGGGATTATTGACACTCCTTGTTTCTGTTTAGCGAAGGTCGTTTGAACATTGAATGTACTTCGGAATGAAATTCAATCATGACCCCGCCGCGGCGGGGAAATGGTGGTGCTATGGATGAATAGAAACAATAAAGCTCCGGAGGCTGATGGCCAGTTCGTGAACGCCCCTTACTTCAACTTCAACGACGACAAGCTCAAGTTCGACACGAATGACGTCGACGATGCGAATTCGAACTACGGCTCTGCCTCAGCCCTGCTCCCGGTATGTCACGTATCTCAAAAAGAATCTAATGCGGATTCTTTTTTGTTCGTTACTGTGATTTTTTCCACCCACCAAGCATCCGACCAATTTCTTGAACACGTTCTTGCAAATTCAGATATTGTTTTTCATTCACGCAATTTGTGTCGTAAGCAAGTCGAACAAAAACTTTGACGAGTTCGAGTGTGATAATCGCTTGCTCGATTTGCACGACTTTCCATTCTGCTTTGGCGTATCCCGCTTTCGTGATAGATTCAATGAGCTCAAGAACTTTCTCTTTCGTTTTTTCTCCGAGTGAATAGCGATCGCTTTTGCCGAATTTTTTTACGACTTCGTACAGAACTTTATAAAGATCATAAGACTTCAGGAAGACGGGCGTTTCATTTATTTCTTGCATATGTTTGAACGAATTATTTCTTTAGAAAATTTATTGAGTGCGTGGGATTGTTTTAACTCTGGGAAACGTGGAAATAAGGATGTTCAATTTTTCGAACAGCATCTGGAAGACAACTTGTTTCGATTGAATTATGAACTGAAAACAGGAATCTATAAACACAGACCGTATCAGATGTTTCAGATCTTTGATCCCAAACACAGAATTATCCACAAAGCGGAAGTTCGGGATCGTGTGATGCATCACGCAATCTATCAAGTCATGGAACCTGTATTCGATCCGTTGTTTGTTTTCGACTCATATTCTTGCCGTGTTGGAAAAGGGACGCATGCCGCGGTTTTAAGACTGAACATCTTTGCCCGCAAGGTAAGCCGAAATTATACACGCACGTGTTGGGCGTTGAAATGTGATATACGAAAGTTTTTCAACAACATAGACCATGAAATTTTGCTGAAACAGATTGAGAAGAAGATAATGGACGCACGTACCCTGGAATTGGTGAAGGGAATCATTTTCAGTTTTCCAGCTGTGGATAAATTTGCGAAGAGAGAGAGAGAGAACTTAAAGGAATTCCGATCGGAAATCTTACGTCGCAACTGTTCGCGAATGTCTATATGAATCCTCTTGATCATTTCATAAAAGAGACATTGGGCGTGAAATTTTATTTGCGGTATACAGACGATTTCATTTTGTTGCATGAAGAACGCCGTATCCTTGAGGAATTGTTGCCACGCATAAAACTTTTTTTGAAAGAGACGCTCAACCTCGAATTACATCCGGGAAAAATTGAATTTCGAAAATTGAGTCAGGGAATTGATTTTCTTGGGTATGTCGTTTTTCCAAAATACATCAAACTGCGGGAACGGACGAAAGATAGAATGATGAAGAAATTCCGACAAAACGTTCCGTCCAAGCCACAGATGGATTCCTATCTCGGACTTCTGTCGCATGCGGAGGCGTACGAACTCGAATTGCAGGTTCGACGAATCTATCTTGAGAAAACAAAATGAGAAAAAACAAAAACATCTCGACAATAGTCGAGATGTTTTTGCATGTTGAATTATGAAATGTTGACTTTGATTCCAGGACCGACAGAGGAAGCGATTGTTGCGCTTCGGAAGAAAATTCCTTTTGAGGAAGCTGGTTTCAACTTACGAATCGCGTCTGTGAGCACGGTAAGATTTTCTGTTAATTGTGTTTCGCTAAACGAGGCGCGTCCAAACACTTGATGAATGTTGCCGGTTGGATCGTTTTTGAAACTTTGTTTTCCCGCTTTTTGTTCTGTGATCATTTTTGTGACGTTTGGTCCAACTGTATCCGTCTTTGGGTTCGGCATGAGTCCGCGAGGACCGAGGATACGAGCGAGTTTGGCGATTTTAGGCATCATGATTGGTGTTGCAACCGCGACATCGAAGTTGATGACACCGGACGTTGCAATTTCATTGATGAGTTCTTCTCCTCCAACAATATCCGCTCCGGCCGCCTTTGCATCCGCTTCTTTTTCTGCTTCCACAAACGCCACAACTTTTTTGGATTTTCCAACACCGTGAGGAAGAGAGATGGTTCCACGAACTTGTTGATCGCTTTTTGAAGCATCGACACCGAGTTTGATGTGGAGTTCGATGGATTCATCGTATTTTGCAGTTGCACATTTTTTTGCAAGAGCGACCCCTTCTGCGAGTGTATATGTTTTTGTTTTATCGATGAATGTTTTGACTTTCTCCAATCGTTTTCCGTTTGACATATGTTTTTTGTGGTACGAGCGATCACGAATGATCTCCCACGATATATTACCGTGTCATCCATTACTATTGCGTCATCCTGAGCGGAGCGAAGGATCTCCTCGCGATACGTGTTCGCTCGGAGATCCCTCCTTCGTCGGGATGACGCAGGGAAGTAATGACGCAGGGAAAAAATTATTTAACATCCACTCCCATTTGTCGGCAGGTTCCTTCCATAATGCGCATAGCCATTTCCACATCCGTTGTGTTTAAATCTGGCATTTTTTTCATGGCGACTTCTTTTAATTGTGCACGCGTGATGGTTGCGACTTTATCCGTGAGTGGTTTTGCGGATCCGGATTTAATTCCCGCAATTTTTTTGATGAGTTCAGAAGCGGGAGCAATTTTTGTAATGAAGGTAAATGTGCGGTCATCGTAGACGTTGATGAGAACCGGTACAACTTCACCACGACGATCTTGTGTTGCCTCATTGAATTGTTTGACGAATTCCCCGATCGGAAGACCGTGTTGACCAAGCGCTGGACCGACTGGTGGCGCTGGGGTTGCTGCGCCTCCTTGGATTTGCAGTTTAACCTGCGTGACAAGTTTTTTTGCCATAGAATGCTTTGTTTACCACGTCGTTCGCGAACGACGTGGTTTATTGGATTCCAGCGATTTATAAAACGCTGGCGACCAACTATGAGTTAAGTTTCTTTGTGTCATCCCGACCGAGGAGTTCGACGACGAGCGGAGGGATCCCTCGGCTCCGGTCGAACCTTCGCTCGGGATGACACAAGAAGTGGCGCAATATTAGCCTAAACCTTCTTAACTTGCAAGAAATCGAGCTCGACAGGTGTTTCGCGACCAAAGAGGGAAACAAGAACCTTGACTTTTCCACGTTCTGGATCGATTTCTGAGACTTTTCCTTCTTGGTTTTTAAACGGACCATCCGTAATCTGAACCGTAGATCCTTTTTCGATATCGACTTTGAATTCAGGTTCAGAAACTCCCATGCGTTTTTGGAGTGCATCGATTTCTTCTTGTTGAATGGGGGTAGGGGTCGTTCCAGTTCCAATGAATCCCGTCACGTTCGGCGTATTGCGCACGACATACCAAGAATCATCCGATACGATCATTTCGACAAGCACATATCCAGGAAAGATTTTTTCTTCGGTTGTTTTACGCTTACCGTTTTTGATTTTGATTTTTTTCTCTTTTGGAACCAAGACATGAAAAATTTTGCTTTCCATATCCATGGTTGCAATGCGCTGAATCAAATTTTGTTCCACGTTTTCTTCGTAACCGGAGTAGGTGTGGATCGCATACCATCGGCGACCTTGGTTCGCTATTTGTTTAGCCATAGGGGAGAGAATAGAGAAGAAGTCGAGAAGTCAAGAAGAGGAGAAGATGTGGAAGAACCCTTTTTTCTTCTCGACTTCTCGACTTCTTCTCTTCTTCTTGTTTTAAAGAACTATTTTTTAAGTGTAAGGAATTTTTGCAAACCGAAACTGAGAACAAAATCTAATCCTGCGAATAAAAACGCGAGGATAAGACAAAGTCCTATGACAATCATAGAGTATTTTGTGATGTTTTGACGTGAGGGCCAAGTGATCTTACGCATTTCTGCTCGTGCCTCACGGAAGTAATTGAGAAGCCAGATAAAAGGGTTTTTTTGTTTGTGTGTGTCGGACATAGGGGGGAGAATAGAGACCTTGCCTACCGGCAGGCAGGAGTCGAGAAGTCAAGAAGAGGAGAAGATACGGAAGAAATTTTCTTCTTCTCGACTTCTTCTCTTACCACTTCTTCCATTTTAAGTATTTAAAAACGGCCCTGTCGGCCATTGATAAAGAGACTATACACGGTTTTCGCGAATAGGTCAAATGTGCGTTTTTATTAAATATCGAGGTTCTTCACGGTCTTCGCATGTGTCTGAATGAAGCGTTTGCGTGGGGCGACGTCGGCACCCATTAAAATATCAAATACTTCGTCTGCTCGTTTTGCATCATCTATGGTGACGAGTTTCATGACTCGTTGTTTTGGATCGAGAGTGGTTTCCCACAATTGATCTGGATTCATCTCTCCCAAACCTTTGTAACGTTGAATGTTCACACGTACTCCACCGACATTCATTTCTTCTGTTTCCGATTCTCCTTCTGCAACGGGCAAGGATTCCGTTTCGTCTTCGTCGAGGGCACCCACAAGAGGTGCCCCTACAGACGCGTCTTTTCCGTCTTTGCTTGCACGAGCCGTCTTCGCTTTTCCTGCTTCTTCCGTCAGTGCTTTTACAACATGATCCTTTTCTTCTTCGCTATACGCATAACGGAAATTTTTTCCGATGTTGACGCGATAGAGCGGAGGTTGGGCAATATAGATGTGTCCACCATGGAAGAGATCCGGGAAGTAACGATAGAAAAGCGTGAGGAGCAACGTGCGAATGTGTGCACCGTCCACGTCAGCATCGGTCATGATAATTACACGATGATAACGGAGATCTGCAATATTGAATCCTTCGCCGATGTTTGTGCCAAGGGCGATGACAAGTGATTTGATTTCATTGTTTGCGAGCATTTTATCAAGACGCGCTCGCTCGACGTTCAGAATTTTTCCTTTGAGCGGGAGAATGGCTTGAGTTTCACGGTTGCGCCCTTGTTTTGCGCTTCCACCAGCGGAATCTCCCTCTACGATGAAGATTTCTGATTCCGATGGATCTTTGCTTGAACAATCCGCGAGTTTTCCAGGAAGCGTTAACCCTTCCATGACTCCTTTGCGCAAAACCGTTTCTCGAGCTGCGCGTGCGGCGCGACGTGCTTGCGCGGCGAGTAAACATTTTCCGACCATAGCCTCTGCGTCGCGCGGATGTTCCTCGAGAAAGATTTTGAATGCTTCGCCAAAAGCGGCTTCGACGGCTGTGCGCGCCTCCGGGTTTCCAAGTTTTGCTTTTGTCTGTCCTTCAAATTGAGGATCTTTTATTTTGACGGAGATGATGGCTGTTAAACCTTCACGAACATCTTCTCCGGTTAAGTTTTGATCTTTTTCTTTTAAGAAATTTTTGTTACGTGCATAGGTGTTGAGTTCGCGCGTGAGTACAGTGCGAAATCCAACCAAGTGTGTTCCTCCTTCTGGGTTTGTGATGTTGTTTGCAAAACAGTGAACGGATTCGTAATATTCATCCGTATATTGGAGAGCAACTTCGACGTCCATGTCTGCTTCGTCGTTATGTTTGAAAACATAAAAAACATTTGCGTTTTTTACTTCTTTTCCGCGATTGATGTGACGAACATACGAAGCAACTCCACCTTCAAAATAAAATCCATACCGTTTTGAGGCAGAAGCATCGCGACTGTCTGTGATCGTGAGTTTGATGCCTTTTGTGAGATAGGCCTGTCTGCGCAAGTGTTCGATGATCGTGTCAAAATCAAAATCAATGGTTTCAAAAATGGTTTTGTCTGGTTGAAATGTGATGGTCGTTCCGGTTCCACTTGCTTTGCCAATGGCTTTGACTTTGCCTTGAGGAATTCCACGTTTGAATTCTTCCATCCAAAGCTGATTGTCGCGTTTGACTTCTGCACGTAAGTAATCAGAGAGAGCATTCACAACCGATGCACCGACTCCGTGCAAACCTCCAGAAACTTTATAGCCACCCCCACCGAATTTTCCTCCAGCGTGGAGTTTTGTGAGCACAAGCTCAAGGGTTGAAATTTTATACTGTGGGTGTGTATCGACAGGGATTCCACGACCATGATCTGTCACAGAAACCATGTTATTTGGAAGCAGCTGCAGATGAATTTCTGTTCCGTATCCAGCCATAGCTTCATCAAACGAGTTGTCCATGATTTCCCAAATCAAATGATGGAGACCTGTTGGACCCGTTGAACCGATATACATGCCTGGACGTTTGCGAACAGGCTCAAGTCCTTCCAAAACTTGGATCTGACCCGCGCCGTATTCGGCCGCTTTTCCGCCAGAGGCGGATCCGCCTCTGGCGGACTTTTTCTCGTCTTTTGGTGCCATAAAAAACAGGGTTCAACAATGAATTGTACGTGTGAGAGTATATCACAACTCTTTCACTTTTTCACTCTTCTGTTACGGGTCGTTGTAAAACTCCAAATTGTGTCATTGCGAGGAGGAGTCATCGACGACGAAGCAATCTTT
>CAYHWG010000026.1:0-4217 GCA_964360375.1 uncultured Gammaproteobacteria bacterium
TCCGGAGAAAAGATTGCTTCGTCGTCGATGACTCCTCCTCGCAATGACACAATTTAGAGTTTTGTAACGGTCTCTGCTATAATCTTTTGCGTATGTCCAAAGAAATTGTTCTCGATATTGAAACACAAAATACGTTTCAAGAGGTTGGTGGATATGATACATCTCGTCTCAAAATTTCCGTGATTGGGTGTTATTTTTATGAAACCGATACCTATGAAGCGTTTGAGGAGCATGAACTTGCAGCTCTTTGGCCAAGACTCGAACATGCGGACCGCATCATTGGTTATAACACTATCGGTTTTGATCTCCCTGTCATGAACAATTATTACAGCGGAGATTTTCTCAAGTTTTCAGGACTTGATATTCTCGCGGAGATTCAGAAAGCGCTCGGATTTCGATTAAAACTTGATGATGTTGCAGCGGCAACGGTCGGGACACGTAAATCGGGCCATGGACTTCAAGCGGTTGAATGGTGGAAACAAGGGGAAATTCAAAAGATTAAAGATTATTGTTTGCAGGATGTTCGTGTGACGAAAGATGTGTACGAATATGGGCTTAAATACGGCGCTCTTGCGTACGAAGATCGTCTCGGTGGACGTAAAGCAATACCGGTTGATTTTAAGACAAAAGTTCAAGAAAAAGTTGCGATAAATTTAACGATGGGTTTTTGAAAAAAAACGTGACGGATATGGAAGAGTAGGGGCAAGAGGTAAGGGAGGAGGAAAAGTTATTTTTTCAAGGATTTTAGAGGTTTTCCTGTGGATAAGACCTGCCCTTGCCACACAATATATTGTGGAATAAAATAGACTCATACCACCATATATTGTGGTGTGGGGGATGGAGGCGGACTTGACGTATGGAAAAATACGGTCAAGACAGATGATCCATTGGTTTCAAGGGTCATCTTTTATTCTGCCTACATTTTTTTAAAAAAATTAAATTTCGAACGTGTTCCAAAACGGAACCGTTCCCACATACTCGCCCTATGTCGGACACAAACTTCAAAACAGCGGATCATTCCGCTCATGCACTGAATCCTTCCGTGATCTCGGAAGCGGTTTGGGAATTTATGACTTCGGTTAAATCCGTGACAAAACGTGACGGAACAGAAGAACCTTTTGATCGAAAAAAAGTGTATCAATCCGTTCTCGCCGCTCTTGAAGCATCCGGCATGCGCAATGCTCAGATCGTCGATAAAATTAGTTCACAGATTTTAACTCGTCTTACAAAACAATTTGATGGACACACGGTTCCGTCATTTGCGGATGTTCGTGAAATTATCACCCTGACATTCATCGACAATAATTTGATGCATGTTGCAAAACGTTACGGAGAATTTCGTTCAAACAATAAAGTAGCGAAAACCGGTGAAGCTTACGGACACGGTATTACGGTCGAACGATTTTTTACCGAAGAAGGTGTTCATCCTTACGATAAAATTCAATGGGAAAAGCGTGATGCCGTCATCACAAACTCAAAAGGAAAACCCGTATTTGAACAAAAGGGCGTCGAGGTTCCAAGTTTTTATACACAAACCGCAACCAATATTGTTGTATCAAAATATTTTCATGGGACGGTCGGAAAAGACGATCGTGAATATTCTGTGAAGCAACTCGTTGGGCGTGTTGCACACACAATATCAAATTGGGGGCGCAAGGATGGATATTTTCAAACAGCAAATGACGCCCAAGTTTTTGAAGATGAATTGCATCATATTCTCGTGAATCAAATGGCCGCATTTAATTCGCCTGTTTGGTTTAACGTTGGTACGACGCGTCCACAACAATGTTCCGCGTGTTTTATCAATTCCGTTCAAGACGACATGCGTTCTATTTTGAATTTGTGCGTGACAGAAGGAACGTTATTTCAAGGTGGGTCCGGTGCTGGATCTAATTTTTCTAAATTGCGTTCCAAAACAGAATTTTTGCGCGGAAGTAATGGAAAAGCATCCGGACCTGTTTCTTTCATGAAGGGATTGGATGCATTTGCGGGAGTGATTAAGAGTGGTGGAAAAACACGTCGTGCTGCAAAGATGGTTATTTTAAATATTGATCACCCGGACATTGAGGAATTCATCACATGCAAAGTGGATGAAGAGAAAAAAGCGTGGGCACTCATGGACGCAGGATATGACGGCTCCATTGACGGTGCAGCCTATGGTTCCATTTTCTTTCAAAACGCGAACAATTCTGTCCGTGTGACAGATGAATTCATGAAGGCTGTTGAAGCGGATACAGAGTGGGTCACACACGAAGTCGTCTCCGGAAAACCAAGTCTCACCTATCGCGCAAAAGATTTGATGCACAAAATTTCAGAAGCAGCATGGCTTTGCGGCGATCCAGGCATGCAATACGACACCACCATCAATACGTGGCACACAAGCAAAAATACCGATCGCATTTACGCATCGAATCCTTGTTCGGAATACATGTTTCTCGATGATAGTGCGTGTAATCTCGCATCGCTTAACTTGATGCGTTTCAGAAAAGAGGTGAATGGTGAAATGTTGTTTGATGTTGCCGCATTCAAAAAAGCCAATGAGGTGATTATTACCGCCATGGAAATTATCGTTGGAAATTCGGTTTATCCAACGCCCGCGATTGAACAAAACAGTTTTGATTATCGTCCACTCGGTATTGGATACGCAAACCTCGGAGCTCTCCTCATGAGTCGCGGTCTTGCTTATGATTCAGAAGAAGGACGTAATCTTGCGGCAGCGATTACATCTGTGCAAAGCGGATATTGTTACGATCAATCCGCAAAGATTGCAGAAAAAATCGGACCGTTTGCGGGATATGCGCAAAATGCGGAACCGTGTATGAACGTCATGCGCATGCATCGTGATGCCGCGTATAAAATTGACGGACATGGTGTTCCGGTCGATCTGTTGTCGGAAGCGCGTAAGTGTTGGGATCATGTTGTCGATCACGGAAGTGCGCACGGATTGCGAAACGCACAAATTTCCGTACTCGCGCCAACGGGCACCATTTCGTTTCTCATGGATTGCGACACAACCGGTGTTGAGCCAGACATTGCTCTTGTAAAATACAAATGGCTTGTGGGCGGAGGGATGATGAAGATCGTGAATAATACGGTTCCAGAAGCGCTCATGCGTCTTGGATATTCGGAAATGGAGAGAAAAGAGATTCTCGCGTTCATCGAAGTAAACGATACCATCGAGGGCGCACCACATCTCAAATCAGAACATTTATCCGTGTTTGATTGTGCATTTAAAGCAGCAAAAGGTACGCGCACCATCACGCACTTGGGTCATGTACGCATGATGGCCGCGGTTCAACCGTTTATTTCCGGTGCGATTTCAAAAACCGTGAACATGCCGCATGAGGCAACGGTTGAGGATATTGCGGATGTGTACATGCTCGGTTGGAAATTAGGATTAAAGGCGATCGCGATTTATCGTGATGGTTCAAAACGCCAACAAGCATTGACGACATCAAAGGAATCAGATGCAAAGAAACAAAATACTGATGCCGTGGCACCTCTTGTGAGCGTTCAACCCGTGAATGTTGTTCCAGTTGCAAATACTTCAGAGGATCGTCGGATGCGACGACGTCGCATGCCGGATGAACGCAAAGCGATCACACACAAATTTCAGATCGGTAATCATCAAGGGTTTATTACGGTCGGATTGTATGATGATGGAACTCCTGGTGAAATTTTTGTGACCATGTCAAAAGAAGGCTCGGTTATCAGTGGTCTTATGGACAGTTTTGCAACGTCCATCTCGATCGGTCTTCAATACGGTGTTCCGCTTGACGTGCTCGTGAACAAATTCGTTCACATGCGATTTGAACCGTCCGGATACACATCAAATCCACAAATTCGTATTGCAAAGTCCATCACGGATTATATGTTCCGATGGCTCGCCCTTAAATTTTTGCCACGAGAATCACAAATCGCCCTCGGCATTCAAGTCGCAGAAGAAAGTTTGTCGGAAGCAACGAATGTCGGTGATACATCCGTAGGGGCTGGCCTTGTGCCTGCCCTCGAAACAAACGTTGCAGAATCACAACCAAAACTGTTTTCTGTGACAGCAAAAGATGCGCCGTATCCGCTCGGACAATGGGCACACAAAACCCTCACATCCACGTTCGATAACCAATCCGACGCTCCAGCCTGCGATTCTTGCGGTTCCATGATGGTGAGAAACGCCGCGTGTTACAAGTGTCTCAACTGCGGAGCGACGTCTGGATGTA
>CAYHWG010000026.1:4317-14375 GCA_964360375.1 uncultured Gammaproteobacteria bacterium
GTTAATATCGCGAAGTCCTGAACTTGTTGAAGGGCGGAGCGACGTCTGGATGTAGTTAATATCGCGAAGTCCTGAACTTGTTGAAGGGCGGAGCGACGTCTGGATGTAGCTAATGTGTCATTGCGAGGTACGAAGCAATCTTTTTATAAAACAGAAACCAATTGGTTTCTGTTTTTGCTTCATGATATGCTTTTACTATAAAAATTTGATATTTTTTATGGAACGAAATTCTTCTTCGATACGAGAAACACGTGAATATAAAACCGATGAGGAGGTGATTGAGGTGGCGTATCAAAAAGTGCTTCAGACAGAGACGGATAAAATTCGGATGGAGGATTTTGTGGAATTATATGGCGAGGCAGCGATTTTCGAACATCAAAAAAAAGTTGAAGAGATGCGTTTCAAGTTCGATTCGGATGATACACAAGATGCACAATCGATCGAAGCGAGAAAATTTGGGAAAATTCTTGAAGCTCTTCTTATTGAACAAATAGAACAGAACGAATGGTTTGGTCCTGGAGTTGATACGCAGCAAACGACAGACTATGACGATTATTGTCATGGAATCGATTTTCTATCGGAATTCAGAAAAGATGGTATGCGGAATTTTTTTGGATTTGCGATTGATGCAACACACGGCGTGAAAGTCATTCGTCGAAAGCTGGAGAAAATTCGCAAAGAGTTGGATCAAGGTGAGATGGGGCAAGTGAGATATTTTCAAACGCGTGATCAGAGTCTTCGTGGAGCGCAAAAAATGATTCCAAAGATCGTGCTTGCACTTGATAAAAAACATGTTCTTGAACTTTCGAAATTATGGGTGACCGGAAAACAAAAATCATTGAGTTTTCATCCGATTAGACATATCTTAATTCAGGAAATTTTTATTCAACTCAATGCACAACGCATCTACGTGGAGGATTCTATCAAAAAAGGAAAATCGGAGATGGAAAAATTAGGCGATTTTTTGTCTTCACAAATTGCTTTTTTGGAACAGATGATTCCAAAATCGCAAGAACCTGCATCAGATTTGTTTGATGATGAAGGAATGGAAATGGTTCGTGAGGCCTGTGATGTTCTGTTTGTGAAACGTGGAAGTCCTAACCAAGCGAAGACGCGTCAGGAACGTGCGGCCATGGAAATTGCGTTACAAAAAATGGAAGAAGAAAAAAAGGCAAAACAAGAAAGAATGGCAAAAACTGAATATATTCGGGGTTTGGAGAAACGAGCAAAACAAGGGGATCAACAAGCGAGAATTCTTCTTCGTCGCTTGAATGAGGAAAGTGTACAAGCTAGTCAACAGAAAAAACTCGTCGCATGAGCCGTGGGTACAGATTTTCTGGAGATGAGAGGATTTTTATACTTCTTCAAAATCATCATCTATTTCGTCACTCATTTTTGGTTTTCGTATGATTTCAAATTCAGGCGGATTTTGATTTTGTTTTTGAGCGGTGCGCCAAGCAATCCCTGTAAACCAGGTGCCATTTATTCCTTGAGCCCACATATCTAGATTTGCGCTTTCTTTAACAATTTTCTTTATTTCTAATGGAAGTGGAATATTATCGAATTTTATAATAGTGATTCCAGCAAATCCACGCACGAGAGCATCAGCATCCACACCAACTTCCAATAATAATTTTCTTTTCCGCCAACTCTCAAGAGAACTTACTCCAGCATAACTTTGCAAAAGCGCACTCACGGTTCCTTGACCAAGACCAAATGGAAAAAAATTATCTCTCCAATAATTGGCTTTTTCTGAATCAAGACCTGTAAGACTTCTTATTAAAAAAACATCATTTGCGCCAGTATTTTTAAGATTATCTCTCATACTCCATGCTTGATCGGAATCAAGACCTGCAAGACTTTGTACAATTTCGTTGAGATGCTTACCTTTTTTGAGATTCGCTTTTCGGATACTCCATGCGCGTTCAGAGTCGACTCCAACGAGACTCAAGATCAAATCTCCCTTACTTTCCTCGTCAGATTTGTCATATTTATCTCGCCATTGCCACGCTTTGACAGAATCCAATCCAGCCACACTTTTAATAATGCTTCGATCATCCGTGATGCTATTTGTAGAGAGATCGTTACGCCAAGCCCACGCTCTGTCTGAATCTAATCCCGCAAGTCCAAGCAATAGCATGTTAGGGTTTGCCCCAAGTTTATTAAGTTTATCGCGCAAATTCCATGCGTCATTTGATTCTAATCCCGAAAGACATTGTGCAATTTCATCTATATGGACTCCGGTTTGAAGGAGCACTTCAAGTTGATATAATGCATTAGATTCGGAAAAATAGCTTTCGTAAGATGTTCGATCAAATGAATTTTCTTGATTCGGAGAAGTTTGTGACTCAATCTTTTTTAAAGGTTTGGGTGTTGATGTTCGTTCTAGCCCTCGGCGTTGAGCGTCACTTGGTTTTGTTCTGGTGATAACATTTCGGATAAGCTCGTTTAGTTTTTTTCTGTCGACGGCGGATTCCAATTTGTTTGCGTAATAGTATTGCAGAGCTTTTTAAAACGTTTCATTGATGTCTCCTGTATAAAATTGGCAGATAAAATCTCGGACGCGACGGGTTTCCATGCGGTCATCGAACATGAAGCTTTGGGGCTGATCGGCACCAAGTGTTCCCGCTTTTAATAATTCTTTTGCGGCGAGATGAAATTCTTTGTAGCGTCCCGTTATTTCTTCAATGCCAGGGATCTCTCGAATCATTTCTGGACTCATCGCGAGAACTGGCATTGTCATAAATTGACTCGGATGAACATCCGGGATTGCTTCAGAAGCGATTCCAAAAAGAGAGTCTGTTGCAAAAGAAAATGTGCTTACCGGAAGCTCGCTTGGGAGTTTTTTGTAGACCCATCGTCGCAGCTGCGCAGGATCAAGTGGCTCACGACCGATAAATCCATTTCCGGGCGGGTTCATGAGCGCGATGATTTTTGTTTGCGCTTTATCCACCGGAACTTGTTCCGCTGTTCCATCGATCACGACTTCCGTTCCTCGCTCCAATGAATCGAGAATTTCATGAAGGCGGATCAATACTTTTGGACTGGATGCATTGAACTCATCTAAAATAATGACTTTGATTTTTCCTTTTTCAAGTCGCAATCCTTTTGTAACCGATCCATCTGCGTGCATAAATTCTGGATCGTCGGAAGATTTTTTATGCGGGTTTGGAATAAACCGACCGATCAGATCCTCGACTTCTGTGGCTCCGCTTAAGTTTGCATAATGCACTTCATATCCCAACTCTGCACACATTTTTTTCACGGTCGTTGTTTTTCCAAGTGAGGTTCCTCCATCAATAAGCATGGGATCTCCGCTTAATAAGGAGATCGCGATATCACGCTGAAGAGGGAGTGTTAATTCTGCATCATTCACAAAATTTTCATAATTGCCTCTGCGCGGGACAAGAAATTTTGAACCTTCTTGTGCTTTCGGAAGTTCAACACCGAGGTACGTCATGGTGCGTTCCGTCTCTTCAATTGGGTTTCTTTTTGTGTCTGGAGTTGATGTACGTTGTTCTTGGCGCGTCAGGGCACCGGAACGATTTTCAGATGTGAATGACATACGATTACGATTGAAATGCGGGACCGACCGCCCGAAGAAGAGTTAAACCTGTTGATTGCAAATAGTGAAGTGTTTCTTTTGTGAGAATAAAAATAATTGTGTGTGATGAATCTTGTTCAGGAAGCAAAACATGTGTTTCCATTGTTGCGGAATTTTGTAGTTCAATTTGTTTTGTTGGATACTGCACGCAAAAATCGTACACAAGTTTTCCGTTGTGAGCGTCTACAAGGAGAAACGTTTTCGGAGATTTGAGAAGATCAAAAACGGTTTTTGATTGTGTGAATCCGTTTGCTAGGAGTTCGTGCATGAAATGATCTTGCTCTGCGTTGTCTACAGCTATGACGATTCCAGGCTCGGATTGTTTTTCAACCACGGAGAGAAAATCTTGCAAAGCTTGTTTTGATGCGTATGGCATAAGGAAAATACGTTATTGTTTTTTCTGACGTTCCATGGATTTTTTAATCACGCGTGCGAGTTGTTTGGTCATTTGCTGAACGGTTACATCGATGAGATTATCTGGAAATACTTCCATTTCGTGTGTGCCATTTCCAAGACCAAGACCAATCTGATGAATTCCTTTTTTTGCTTCGATCGTCGAGACAACATCGGAAAGTCCTGAGTGTTCTGTCTCTTCATCTGAAGAGGAATCATCCTCTCTGTCATATTCATCATTTTCATCTCTTCCAAATCGTCCCGATGTTTCTACAATTCCATCTGACAGAATAAAGATTAATTTTTGAGCAGAAGTTTGTTTTCCTAAACGTATTGTCGCTTCTTTAACCCCACAATCAATGTCTGAATCGGCATGTTCACATCCACAACTTCTGCAGCAACTGTCTTCTGCTTCTTTTAAGATTCCTCCCATGCGTGCCTTTTCTGTTTTTGAAAACGGTTCCCCAAATTTTTTATATTCAATGAGTTCATGATGGATGCCTAAAATTTCTGTGGTGATCCCGAGGTTATTGAGACTTTCTGCAAGAACAATGGCACCACGAAACGCTTCCTGACTTCGTCCATCTGCGTACATAGAGCCCGAAACATCCACCAAGATCGTTGCAGCAACGTCGATTTGATCCCGAACTTCCCGTTTTTGCCAAGCTTTACTTTCCATGACAGAAACGGATTGTCCTTTTTCTTGAATACGTTTTTTAATGTTGATACGTGTTCCCGTTCGGAGTCCCGTTTCATATTTTTGCGCATCAGCTGGTAGAAAAATTTCCTTTAATTCTGCTTCGAGTTTTTGAATGAGCGGGCGTACTTCGCGTGCTGTTGATTCGTAAAGCGCGAGATTGTCGTTTTCTTGTTTGTCTCGTTCGATATATTCTTTGAATTTCTGTTGTGTGACTGGTTCGGGGATTTCTTCTTGCGTAAAAATACCTTGTCCCTCAGAAATCTCGGATCGTTGTGTAGGTGGTTTTGGTTCAGGTTCACCGTTTGCTTCGCGCTCGGCTTTTTTGGTCGGATCATCGGAGAGTTTTCCTGCCAAAGCTTTGTTGATCTCGTCTTCCAACTCTTTCAACATTTTTTTTGCAGCCTCACCGAGGGTATCTTGTTTTTCTTTTGAAAGGGAATCGAGATAGTCTTTTATTTTTTGTTTCAGTTCTTTTGAGAGTGAATCCATGTCAACAGGTTCTCCCTTTTTTTCTTTTGGTGCATCGTCCGACACATCTTCCAGTTTCCCTTCAGACTCTGTTTTTTTTATTGCTTTGTCTAATGCATCCATTAATTCTTTTTCTTGGTCTTCTGTTAATTTCTTTTTCAGTTTTTCTGGAATGGATTTCTTTTGCTCAGTGGAATTGTCCTTTTCTTCTGAAGAATCTTCTTGTTTCTCTGTTTGATCTTTTTGCATTTCTTTTAATAATTCTTGCAACATTTGATCTTCCAAATCTTTCTCGACGAGTTTTTGAAATTCTGGCCAAACTTCCTCGTGATTGATTTCATAGGAGACACGTGCATAGGCCTCAATGAGTGCTTCACCTGTAATCGTTTTTCCCTCAGGAGAAACAACGGATTTTTTCCCGTCTGCTTCATCTTTTGTGGGATAACGCGACCAAGATTCACGAGCAGAATCAAGAGTGAGTTCAACCACCCGACGTACATCATCCGGAAGATCTTTTGAAAGTTCGACGGGAAGACCTTGTGTTTCATGAAACCATTGTTTGATGTACTCAAATCCCGCTTGTAGAAAACGCGGGGTTGTTCCTAATTTCTTTTTTGAAATTTCTACGCTTTTTCCTTCAAAATCTATTTCTTGTGCGTAGGCGATTTCCATCTGCTCACCAAATCTTGGGTAACTGTCACGGACAAAATTGTTATCACGTGGGTCTTCGATCGCGTTCATCATGAAAGAAAATCCAGGCTGTTGCCAAATTTCTAAAGGGATAAATGTGGCGCGCGAGATGCGTCTGTGGCCGCCTTCGTGAGAAATAACGAAACGTAAAAAATCCATCGGTTTTTCTAGGAGATCCTTTGGATCAATGCGGATGATATTATGTGTCATGTCCCAATGCCATCCTGCTCCTGGTTTGTTTAATTCGATGGGAATAGAAAAATCTTTCCCAATAAAATAAGCCAAAGAAGAAAGAATTTTTTGTTTCTCGCGAATTTCTCTCCATTGTTCCGGTGTGGGATCGAATGGTTTTTCTCCTTCCTCTTGTTTTTCTTTCGCCACAACCTCAACAGGAATTTCAGATGTTTCAATTGTTTCGACAGCAGGTTCGTTTTC
This sequence comes from uncultured Gammaproteobacteria bacterium, assembly GCA_964360375.1. Taxonomy (GTDB): domain Bacteria; phylum Patescibacteriota; class Patescibacteriia; order UBA9934; family GWF2-40-263; genus XYB2-FULL-45-11. The sequence continues at coordinate 10,608 of CAYHWG010000026.1, forward strand.
TGGTTCTGGAATATGTCGAAATTCGCGTTTCATAGTGCATGAATTCGGATGATCAGATTGAGACCGTTACAAAACTCCAAATTGTGTCATTGCGAGGAGGAGCCCTACCTGCCGGCAGGCAGGTCATCGACGACGAAGCAATCTTTTCTTCGAAAATAAAAGGATTGCTTCGTCGTCGAACTCCTCGCAATGACAAAAAGATGAGTATTTCAACGGTCTCCGATTATTACCTTGACATTTTACGAGTTTTTTGTAATATTGGATAGTCGATTGTGCATAAAGATTGGCTTTATCTACATGAGACTAAACTCGGAGGTGCTTCAATGGTTGTTTCTTATAACCCGCGTACAGTTTCGTTGTCGCGCATGTTGCGATTACAAGTACAATCAATGATTCGTGCGAGGTATCACGAAATCACAAATGGTGGCACAGGCATGTCTGAGCATGCGTATCGCGAACTTTGGAATAAGGCTTTGGAAATTCCAAAGGATTGTTTCGACAGATTTTCTCAAATTCTCCTTGTTGATCTCACGATCCGAAAAGAAGATTTAGCCCGAAACGGGAATTTCATTTTTTCTACGAAGTATGAAGCATGCGCGAATATCGTCGACGTACCAATGGTTCCGGATGGAAAAATTTGTATGCGCTACATTGCATTTGTACAGCTCGGGGAAATGTTCCTTGAGAATTCTGTTGATGTGTGTAGCAAGCATTTCGCGGAGAATGAGGTTGGTCTCGTGGTGCAAGAAGGATTTCATCTTCCTGTACAACACGACGTTCATCTTCGATCAAAAGGGATTGATCTTGCGGGTTCGAGGTACGGAGAAGGATATGCTCCCTACATCTAATGGTTCAGTTCTCGTAATCCCCGATTTAGCGTGAGCCCAACAAACGGACATTCCGGTGCGTTTGGCTCCGCGTCTCGACTTAAAACAGTGTTTCCAGTCACCACACTCCTGCTAGACTAGCGGGAGTTTTTTTGTGGATTTGGAGGTAAGGGTCAGGATTGACACCTCGCTCTTTTTTGTGTTATTTTGTGGCGCGCACTGGCGCAATGTGCGTGAGGGAGGTGAATATGTTTTTTCGTGTTGTGCTTTTTGCTCTTGTGCTGATCAGTTGTAACGTGAAAATGTTGACCGAAAATGACGCTTCTTCCGAAGTCGAACAGATGATTTTGACACAGGTCATTCTACCCTCATCGTCGACTTCGACGCAGGCTGACGACACATTGTGTCTCACGCCTGTTCATGTAGGGAAGATCAATCCGACGCGGGAAGAAGCGTTCGACGAAGCACTTGAAAAAGCGGAAGGTTTGCCGAAGCGTTCGTCGCCCTGTTTTTCATCGAGCGATCACGCGTTCGTGATTGTGCAGCTTGCACAAACGGCCATCGCGGCAATGACAGAAGTTGCACCTCACGATGAAGAGATGATCCAGAGAATCAAACGGGCTAAAGTGTGTCTTGGCATCGAGCCTGACGCGATCATTGCAAAGACTGCGACGAAACTCATCGATCTGTATCAGTTTCTTGATGTAGAATATTCTTCCCGTTTTCGAGAAGTCTATCGTCAATTGGACACGCTAGAATCGAACAAAGAGACGGATGAAATGATTCGTCAGATGCGTGAAGCACTCATGCGTGAAGCTCTCGTGTTCATGTATCGTTACAGAATTGATTCACATCCGGATCTCGATCCTGTGATTGTTGTGTATCCATTTGATCATGTGAATAATCGTATCGTGTTTGCAAAATCCATCGTCGATCGATTCGATGCATATAAATTGGGGGCGCTTCCGAAATCGTTTGTGAATGATGTTTGTCGCGATGACGCATGTCGAAAAGAGCTTCTCATTTATCTCGTCTCGCCAAATATTGACGATGAGGAAGATTATGCTGAGGCACTTGATCGCCGCGCAATGACTTACATCCAAGCCGGTTACGATGTGACCGAAGTGAACCAAGCCGCGGTTGAAGATTTGATCGAGAGCGATCTATTTGCGAATGCCCTTGCGTACGCGAATAAACATTTTGACGCAACCCATGCCGTCTCCACAGAGGATCGTCTCATGAAGATGCTTCGCGCACGTGGGTGCTACTCCGTGCTCGAAGATCCGGACGGACACAAATTGCGTCTGTTTGACTTCACGCGCGCGTGTGCGTCGACCGAAGAGGAATAAACAGAGATTTTTCTACACGCAACCACGGTTGTGTGTTTTTTGTTTTTCGAATAAAAAAAACCCCTCACGAAGTCCCGCCGTTGACGGGACGAAGTGGTGTGCACAGATTTCTCGACACTTTTTTAGAAGCTTGCTAAGCTTTTCGTACAATCTTATTCGTTCTACAACACGAGTTCGTTGTAGCGTCCCCTGGAGAACAACCTCGCAGGGAGTTTGGCGTTCGTGTCATTGCGAGGAGTTAGACGACGAAGCAATCTTTTCGACAAGACGCGCTAATAAGATTGCTTCGTCGTCGATGACTCCTCCTCGCAATGACAAACAATATGAAATTTGAACTTCACTCCAAATACCAACCCGCCGGTGATCAACCTAAAGCCATTGAACAATTGGTCGAAGGTTTGGCGTCTCAGAAATCCGGCGGAGCCGGACCCGGCTCCGCCGGGAATCGCCAGACGCTCCTCGGAGTCACGGGATCGGGAAAAACATTTACGATGGCGAATGTGATTCAACAGACGCAGCGTCCAACACTTGTCATCGCGCATAATAAAACCCTCGCTGCACAGCTCTGTAACGAGTTCCGAGAATTTTTTCCCAACAACATCGTCGAGTATTTTGTGTCGTACTACGATTACTACCAACCGGAGGCATACATGCCTCGAACGGATACCTATATCGAGAAGGAAGCGATGATTAATGAAGAGATCGATCGATTGAGGCATGCTGCGACACAAGCTTTACTCACACGTCGTGATGTCATTATCGTTGCGTCTGTTTCTTGTATTTACGGTTTGGGTTCGCCAAAAGAATACGAAGAAACGGTTTTGCATTTAACGACAAAAGAAGGAGAGAAGGAGAGAAGGAGAGAAGATGGAGACAAATTCTCGCGAACAGAGTTGATTCGAAAATTAATTGCGATGCAGTTTGAACGGACGAACGCGGATCTCACGCGCGGACATTTTCGAGCGAAGGGAGATATTGTCGAGATCATGCCGACGAACGAAGAGATGATTTATCGTTTGGTGTTTGGTCATTGCGAGGAGTTAGACGACGACTCGTCCGCCGAAGCCTTGGCGAAGGTGGAAGCAATCTTAACGATCCAACAGTTGGATCCGGTGACACGAAAAATTCTTGATACACGAATCGATCTTTGGATTTTTCCCGCAAAGCATTACGTCGTTTCGCAAGAACGGAAGGCGGCCGCGATCGGACAAATTCGTCATGAACTCACAGAACAATTGAAGATGTTTGAAGAGAACGGACAAGTTCTGGAAGCTGAGCGACTTTCTCGACGCACACGATATGACATCGAGATGATTGAACAAATCGGATATTGTAACGGAATTGAGAATTACTCAAGATTTTTTGATGGCCGCGCCATCGGTGAACCACCTTACACGCTCATAGATTATTTTCCGAAGGATTTTTTGACGATGATTGATGAATCACACGTGACGATCCCACAGATCGGCGGAATGTACGCCGGAGACCAAGCACGAAAAAATTCGCTCATCGATCACGGCTTCCGTTTGCCGAGTGCACGAGACAATCGTCCGTTGCAATTCGATGAGTTCGAGAAAAAGATCGGTGATACG
>CAYHWG010000027.1:0-14179 GCA_964360375.1 uncultured Gammaproteobacteria bacterium
ATGGACGAACCTCTAGTGTACCAGTTGTTCTGCCAAGGGCATTGCTGGGTAGCTACGTTCGGTTTGGATAAACGCTGAAAGCATCTAAGCGTGAAGCCAATCCAGAGATTAATCTTCATTTGAGACCCCTGCGAGACTAGCAGGTTGATAGGCTGTACGTGTAAGCGCAGTAATGTGTTGAGCGGAGCAGTACTAATAGGTCGAGCTCTACAACCTCTCTTGCAAAAGAGAGTTTCGAGCAACCCAAATCAAAATCAAAAAATCAGTTACCAATTTCTGTTGGTCTTCAATTGTTGTTCGTGCGAAATTCGCACATATACAATGTCTTGGTGCCTCTTCCACGATGGTCACACCTGTTCCCATCCCGAACACAGCAGTTAAGCGTCGACGGGCCGATGGTAGTCCGATAGGGCGAGAGTAGGTAGGCGCCAGGACATTGTATATGTGCGTTCAAACGAAAACGAGAAAACCCACGATTTATTTCGTGGGTTTTCTTTTTGTTCGTTGATTTGTTATTCTTTATGCACTCCTATGAAATTTCGCATCGTTATTCTTGCCGCTGGAAAAGGGACGCGCATGAAACAGGATATTCCAAAAGCATTGACTCTGGTTGCGGGCAAGCCTATTTTGCAGCATCTCCTCGAGTCGATCGAAGTGTCGGGTCTTGAGATGAATCCTGTTATTGTGATTGGAAAATCCGGCGGAGCCGGATCCGGCTCCGCCGGAGATTCTTCAATATTTCAAAATGCAATTACACATTCTTGTACATATGCGATCCAAGAAGAACAACTAGGAACAGGACATGCGGTTCAATGTGCACGCGATTACGTCACAGATGCGGACGCGCTCATCGTTCTTTACGGCGATCATCCGTTTTTGTCTGCGTCGACATTGAATCGCATTACCTCGACACATAAAGATCATGCTGCGTACATCACGATGGCCACCACAACGATACCTTCGACAGAAGGCTGGTATCAGGCGTTTGAGAAATGGGGACGCATCCTTCGAGATGAATCAGGCCACGTGATTGGCAATCGACAATTCAAGGATGCAACCGATGAAGAAAAACAAATTCTCGAACGCGACCCAGCATTGTTCTGTTTTAAAACCGATTGGCTCTGGGATCGTCTCGCAAGACTAAAAAATGAGAATGCACAGGGTGAATATTATCTCACTGATCTTGTTGCAATGGCGTTCGAAGAAGGAATCGAAATTTCAACCGTGTCGATTCCACCAGAGGAAGCGATTGGGATTAATACGCTAGAGGAATTAAAAATCGCAGAAGCGATTTTGCGAACACGTCTGTAGGGGCGTGGTCTTGTGCCCGCCCTTTCGTATTGAATCATTATGAACAACCGACAATCAATTCGTTTGAAAGGATATGATTATTCACAGGAAGGCGTTTATCATATTACGATTTGCGCAGAACACAAAAAATGTTTATTTGGCGATGTTATAAACGGGGAAATGAAATTGAATGATATGGGAAAGATGATTGAACAACAATGGATGGATTTGCCAAATCGGTTTTCAAATATTGAATTAGATACATACGTCATCATGCCAAATCATATTCATGGAATCATCATCGTCAATCCGATACGCGAAAGGGCGGGCACAAGACCCGCCCCTACCATCGCGAATATTGTTGGAACATTCAAATCATTTTCGATGAACGAATACATCCGTAATGTTAAACATGCAAACTGGCCATCATTCGATCAAAAAATCTGGCAACGTAATTTTTACGAACAGATCATTCGAAACATTGCCTCCTTGTATCAGATTCGTGAATACATTTTACAAAATCCACAAAATTGGAAAACAGATAAGCTGTTTATTGCATAACCAATTCATTGAATACTATGCCCAAACCCGATCGCGTTCCCGTAACAACACTTGCAAAAACTTTTTTTCGTGAGCTTGCGTTCGTGTTTAAGATTGCGCCGCGACAGACCATTCAGCTCACGATCGTGCAGCTATTGATTGGTGTGATTCCGCCGGCAGAGTTGTATCTTGGGGCGCGCATCATCGATCTTCTTGTTCATGGTTCCGCAAATGGAGTATGGAGTCAGCAATTAGTCTGGTTTATTACAGCCTCACTGTTCTTACTTGGTATATTGGAGCCTTCGTCGGCCTTGAGCGATTCATGGTGAGCCAAGCATGGCAGATTGCTCAACTCTTCGAACACACAAACTATCTCAATTCATTTCGCACACTTGAACAATTGAAACCGATGATCATCGAACGCGTCGATGCGGAGGTTCTGTCGTCGATTGAAACACTCAAACTCATCGATGTTTCTTATACGTATCCCAACACGACCATCTTCGCGCTTGAACATGTTTCCTTTTCGATCAAGAAGGGCGATCGATTAGCGATCGTCGGCGAGAACGGAGCAGGGAAGTCGACGCTTGTGAAAATTATGATGCGATTGTATGAACCAACGAGCGGTACGATTCTCATCAATGGAAAAGATTATCGCGATTACACACTCGAGTCGCTCCGCAAACAAATCGGTGTGACGTTTCAGGATTTTGAACAATATTCACTTACGGTTCGGGAAAATATTGGTGTGGGTGAACTTGCAGCAATGGATAATGCCAACGCTATTCAACTTGCCGCAGAACAATCCGGTATCCATCAAAAGATCCTAGGACTTACCGATACGTATGAGACGATGCTGGGTCATGAATCCGGTGAAGGCGGAACAGAACTTTCGGGTGGTGAATGGCAAAAACTTGCGCTTGCGCGGTCTCTCATCAAAGACGCCTCGCTTCTGATTCTCGATGAACCAACTGCCGCGCTCGATGCTCGATCTGAATATCAATTCTTTCAAGAATTGTTCAAAAAAACACGCGAGCAATCCGTCATTGTTATTTCGCATCGTTTCTCGAGCGTGCGTGTAGCGGATCGAATCATCGTTCTTGAAAAAGGGCGCGTTGAGGAAGAAGGGACACACGAAGATTTGCTGCGTCAAAAGGGCTTGTATGCAGAGCTTTACGAATTACAGACAAAAGAAATCGAATAGCAAATTATGTGCTACATCACATCGACGCGTCTGTTACCTCATGGATGTGGAAATGGAATGATAAAAGATTCCCGATCTTTTATTTGAGTGTTAAGATAAAAACAGATGACGTTAATTCATGTTCTGACAATTTTTATGCAAAACACATTTGTTTCAAAAATCAAAGTTATTCAAGATGAATTTCAAGCAGCGCTAAAAGTTCTTTCTTATGAACGTAAGTTGAGAGCTTTGACTTTACGAAAGGAAGCGGAGAAAATAAAAATCAAACAAATAGAACAGGATATTCGTTCTTTGTAATATGTCTATCATAAAAAATCCCGAACAACCTGTTCCTGTTGAAACAGGAGAACGAGAAAAATCGTCGCCGGAAGCAGAAAATCATCCAGACAGTTTGGACCCTTTTGAATCTGTGCAGTTAGCTGTTGAAACAATCGCGAACGATGTTTCCAGTTTTGAACATGCTGCAAAAAAATTAGAATCATTCTCTTGGGTAGAGACGACAACAAAAGAACAAGATGATATCGAGCTTCTAAAAGAAGCAGCAACACAATCAATCGGAGAATTCGATAAGCAAGCAAAACAACTGACGGAAAGTATCATGAAAAAACTCGAGGCAGAAGTTCTGCAAGAACGTGCTTCCTCGGAAGCGGTTGAGTCTACAGAAGACCGGTTATTCGACCGGACGCTTTTTATAAAAGAATATAATCAGCTCAAAAAAACCGTGGGGGAAGGCGGTCGTAATATAGGACTTTATCGATTCAAAGATAAATTTGTTAAATTGGTGCGATCCAGAAGATCTATGAATCAAGAACAGTTGTCTCGTTTAAAAGATGAGACGAAAGACTTAGAAAACGTTTTTGTTCCTGATGAAATAATAGATTTGGACACAACGAAGCGTGCGTTCATTATGCCTCTTGCAGAAGGGGTCATTGGAAATAAATTAACAACAGAAGATATCCAAGGTATTCCTGAAAATCATTGGAAAACATTCGAGGAGACTGTCCGCGTCTTGTCTGGACGATGGATTCCAACGGATTTAACAAAACGAAGCAATTTCATTTACGACAAGCAAAAAGGTTTTCAGTTTATTGATTTGGAAAATATTTCACTTGATGGGGCTTCGACGGAAAAATTTATCGAAAAAGATGGAAAATCCTATTATTTTCCATTTGAACATTTTCGCTTTTTTCCAAAGGAATATAAAGGGCCAAAGGCTATGTTTACGGAAATTCCTTTACCACAAGAAACGTAATTCGTTTTTATGCGCTACATCACGGATTGGCACGTTCATTCCAAATACTCTCGAGCTTGCTCGAAGGAGTTGGAATTGCCGAAGATCGCCGATTGGTGCGAGCGAAAAGGGATAAACATCGTCGCAACAGGGGATTGGACGCATCCGAAGTGGTTTCAGCATCTCGAAGATCATCTCGAGGAAGTACGAGAGGGAATCTATCGGGTGAAATCACATTTGTCATTGCGAGCGCAGCGAAGCAATCTTACGGACGCAAAGATTGCCGCGTCGTCGAAGACTCCTCCTCGCAATGACACAAGGGAAACAGAATTCATGCTCATCACCGAAATTTCACAGATCTATAAAAAAGGGGACAAGACACGTCGTGTACATAATCTGGTATGGTCACCATCGCTCGAAACATGTCGAAAAGTAAACGAAGTGCTCGTCTCTCGAGGATTCAATATCAAGTCCGATGGTCGCCCAATTCTCGGCATTGACTCGGAAGAATTATATAAGATGCTCAGATCGATCGACGAGCGAATTATTGTGATTCCTGCACACGCATGGACGCCGTGGTATGCGATCTTTGGATCGAAATCCGGTTTCAATTCGATAGAAGAGTGTTTTGGATCCATGTCGAAGTATATCTACGCAATAGAAACCGGGCTGTCGTCTGATCCACAGATGAACTGGCAGCTTTCTGGGCTTGATAAAGTTGTATTGATCTCGAACTCCGATGCACATTCACCAAAGAATCTCGCACGCGAAGCAAACGTGTTTGAGTTCGATCAGCCGCCGACATATTCTGACTTTGTACGCGTTCTTCGTGAACAAGATCAATCGACGTTCAAATACACGATCGAGTTTTATCCTGAAGAAGGGAAGTATCACTTCGACGGATGTGCAGCTGATCTTTTTTGCTGTTCGCCCGAAGAATCCATGAAACTCGGAGAACGCTGTCCGAAGTGTAAAAAGAAACTGACACTCGGGGTACATCATCGAGTCGAAGAACTTTCTAACCGGAAAGCGGATGTTGTGGCCGATCGAAAGATCCCATTCAAGTCGATTATTCCTCTTGCTGAGATTCTTGCGGAGATTTATGGAGTAGGCTCAACAAGTTCGAAAAAAGTACAGGCGGAGTATTTTCAACTGACGGATCAGATCGATGAACTCACGCTTCTTCTTGATACACCGATCGAAACGATCACATCGATTGCATCTGAACCAATTCTTGGTGAAGCAATTCGTCGTATGCGTACTCGTGAAGTCTTTAAGCAGCCAGGTTATGACGGAATTTATGGGAAAATCACAGTCTTCGGAGTGTCAGAAAAAAAGAGGATGAAATCCGGCGGAGCCGGACCAGGCTCCGCCTGGCAAGAAAAACTCATTTAAACAAAAAAGATTCCCAGCGCGTCCGGGAATCTTATTTTGTTTTAACGCTTCTTTGCTTTCTTTGCTGCTTTCTTTTTTGGAGCTACTTTTTTCTTTGCTGCTTTTTTCTTTGCTGCCATATTATTTTTTTATATCTCCCGAGTGGGAGTGGATCTGAGCAATGAAACATCCTCTTGATCCATGTATTAAATGCTCGATCGAGCATCGCACCTGTTAGGGTGCGGGTAGAATCGTTTTCGTATGACGCGCATACTCCTCCGATTACTTTTAATTATAATACACCTGCAAAAATCAACAAGAGTTTTTTATAAAAAAAATAATATTTTTATAAAAAATAATTTATTTTTTTTTAAAAAATTTAAATATTTTTTTTAGATTCATTTAATTTTTCAAAAAAAATTATTTTAGTATTCAAAAAAAATTATGATTGATGCGTATTTATGCGGTGATTCTTGTGAATGATATTTTTTTTCTTTTTTTATAAATTTTATTTTTTTCAAAAAATTTTTATAAATTTTTTTTATGAAGCCGTTTTTGTTTTTTACACACTGTGGATAACTTTTAAGAAAAAACGTCTAAGAATTGTTGAAATTGGATAGTGATTGACAAGAAAATTTGAAATGCTATACTTTTGTCGCTGTATGGGCCAATAGCTCAGTTGGTAGAGCATCTGCTTTGCAAGCAGAGGGTCCAGGGTTCGAGTCCCTGTTGGTCCACCAAAAAAAAGATTATCTCACGATCATCTTTTTTTGTTTTGGACAAAGATGTAAAAGCGGGATATGATCAAAAAATATGAACAGGAAACAAAATACAGAAGCCTTTCAAATAGAATTTTCAAACGCGTATAAAGTTTTTTTTGGTAAGTGCAAAACAGTTATTTCTACAGATTGTACATTTTGGGTTACATGGGGCGCTGGCTGGAGAGAGGGGTCGCCCATCGTTGTGCAAAAAGCACCTTATAAATTATATGTCGGGATTGAAGCCATCGAGCAAAATACGTTGGTTGAACAAGGTGATTCTGTTGCCTATCACACATTGACACAAACGTTTTCATCTACAGAGGACTCTCTTATTTCATGGAAGAAATTCATTCCTTTGTTTATTGAACTCATAAAGAACAAAACTCAATCAAAAAGATTCGACGGGATACGCATTCATCTTTTGTCAGAGCAACCTTTCTATACAGCGGATTCTCCAGATGTATTTATGGCAGTTGTGTGTGCTCTTTATAATCATTTTGGGTTTGTAGATGCAAAAACGATGCGTACGTTAGCGATGTTGCCAGGAAAAGAATTATTTTCATTAAAAAATGCGGACGCAGAACTATTCCGAGAAATGCATCGGTCGGCAATGCGTCTTATTGAGGCAGCAACAGGTGGGCGGGCATGTGGAGACGAAGCGTATGCGAGTTTTATTCATAGTGAAACACCCCTTATTTATTCTGTGGACGTGATTGATGAGAACGAGCATTTCATGGGCTTATCTCTTCAGGAGCTTGCGAATGTTCAAGGTGTATTTCCGTTTGATGTTGTAAGTATTGATGTTGGGCAAAGTTTTTTTTGGCCAAATTCAGAATACAATTTTGGAGCTACGATCCGTCAATCATTAGGTGAATTACAAATGCGAACGAATAAACTTTTTGATCCAACCAAAATGGGATCCGAAATCCCGCGTTTTGTGGAAGAAAGTAAGGTAGTTGATTGTTACTGGAAATTATTTTGCAAAAGTTCATTGTTAAAATCTATTCACTTTTTGGATTGTTTTATTGCTCTTTATCGTCAACCAACACGTAGTTCTGCTGTAACGGAATGTTTGGAATCGCTCGATAGCATGTCCACAATAAGCGCGCCATTTGAAGAAATGCCCTCGTCTCACATGCAACACATTGTTCGGCGATTAAAAGATGTCGCTGAACGAATCGGAGTTCCTATTGCTTGTTTGTATGTTTGCTCTGGAAAAACCGAAGGAAATATTATGGTGTTTATGAAGAAACATGCATTAAGAAAAGAAATGATAGAGGAAATTACTCGATTAAAAGGAGAGTATAGTCCAAACATTGCAACAGGATTTGTGTCATGGAGGGATGGTTGGGGTTCTGGTGAAGGGTGCAAAGTGGAACAAAGCGAACGTGAAGGGATATTTTCTCTTCACCTTCATTCATCACTAAAAATGATTTATTCTCGCGAAGATGGGTCATCATCGAGCGTAAGTATAGAACAAGGAAACATAGATCCGAGCGTGGCGGACGTTGTGATTGATTCGATTAATCATGAAATTTATGTTGACGGAAAAACGGTAAATTCAAAGGTGTTACCAACGAAGAAGGCTACGATAGATTTATTTAAAGTTTTGTTTGAAAATTCATCTCATTCTGTACTGAGCAAAGATTTAAAGCGTTCAACATACACGAGTTCACGAAATGACATGCAAGGAAAGATTATCGGACCACTCGTAAGACTTGTTGAAGATACACTGCATAAAAAGTTATCCCTCAAAGTAGAGGGCGAACTCATTTCGTTTTTTGTCGTCTGGAAGCCTGGAGGTGTTTCTCTTGCCTTGATTACAAAATATTAAAAAATCCATAGAAATTCCAAAAAGCGTCACCAACTGTTTTCAGACACTCAAGGGAAGATTTACTTTTTTCGCGTTGTATGATGGAACAAAAAAATTATTTTTGGCACACGAAAACCGTGGAAGATGTTTTTGATATCGTCCATTCTCGGGAACATGGATTGACAAAAGAAGAGGTAATTGATCGCCAGCAGTTGTTCGGACAAAATAAACTCCCAGAGGGGAAGTCTGACAGTTTATGGATCATTTTTTTCCGACAATTTCAGAGTTCGCTTATTTTTGTATTACTCATTGCGGCCGTCATTGTTTTTTTGATGCATGAAATTGAAAATGCGATCATTATCTTTTGTGTTCTCTTTTTTAATGCAATCATAGGAACGGTTCAGGAAGGAAGAGCACAAAATGCATTAAGCGCATTAAAAAAAATGACAGAGACATCTGCAACCGTTGTGCGAGACGGTAGAGAAATGATTGTTTTAGATACGGAGATTGTTCCGGGAGACGTGCTTGTTTTGCATGAAGGAGAAAAAGTCCCATCAGATGCTCGCATTATTTCATCAAACACACTTCAAATCGACGAAGCGAGCCTTACAGGAGAATCTGGACCTGTGACAAAAATTCATTCGATTTTAGAACAACAGACGTTGCCTATCACAGATCAAAAAAACATGATTTTTAAAGGAACACATGTGCTCAGTGGGAATGGTTTGGCTGTGGCGGTTGCGACAGGGTCCTTGACGGAAATCGGAAAAATTGCAAGGAAAATCGCTGTGATTGATACGGAAATTCCTTTGAAAAAAAATATCCGCTATCTTTCTCAACTGGTCATGATCGTTGTTGCGTTCATGATTGTGTGTATTGTCATACTTGGAATTTTTGTAGGAAAATCTTTTGGAGAAATGTTTTCTGTCGCGGTTGCTCTCGCTGTTTCCATTATTCCGGAAGGATTACCGATCGTCATGACACTCGTTCTTGCAACAGGTGTGCGGCGCATGGCAAAACATCATGTTCTTGTGAAACGACTGCAAGCGGTGGAAGCATTGGGGCAAACGAAGGTTATTGCGGTTGATAAAACAGGAACGCTGACAAAAAATGAAATGATTGTCGAGCGGATTTATGTCGATGAACATCTTTTTGAAATAACAGGGAATGGCTATGAGCGAAAAGGAGAGGTGATGATTGCAAATCAAATAATTGATCCTACGAAATATCCAGAACTGCTCTTGAGCGGACGCATCGCAGCATGTTGTTCCCATGCAAAGATTTCGTTTGTGGAAGAAATAGGTGCCTGGAAAGTAAGTGGTGATCCAACAGAGGCGGCTTTAATGGTTTTGTCAGAAAAATTTGGGATTCGTCAGGATATTTTGGAACAGACTTCACCAAAAATATTTGATCTTCCATTTGATTTTCAAAGAAAATATCATTTGACGATTCATCAAGTTGACCAAAAAAATTTTCTCTCTGCAATTGGAGCTCCAGAACGCATTCTCGATTTATGTAAATTTATTTGGCACAAAAATGCTCAAGAGGTCCTTACAGAGGAGAAAAAAAAAGACCTCGAAAACGTGTTTATACAACTTGCTCAAAACGGTTTTCGTGTCATCGCGTTTGCGATGCAGGTAAATTCGGGCTCAGAGGTTGATCCAAACAACGTATCTCCACTCACGTTTGTTGGTTTTTTTGGGTTGCGTGATGCTTTGCGTTTAGAAGTAAAAGATTCTGTGAAAAAAGTACGAGATGCAGGCATGCGTGTGATTATGATTACAGGTGATCATAAAATAACGGCCCAAGCGATTGCAAAAGAAGCAGACATTTGGCGTGTGGGAGATCTCGTGATGACAGGAGAAGAGATGGACGCTTTGACGGATATAGAACTTGCGGAAACCCTTTCTTCCATCACGGTGTTTGCACGAGTGACTCCGGATCATAAACTGCGTATCATTCAAGCCTATCGAAAACGCGGGGAGATTGTTGCGATGACAGGAGATGGGGTGAACGATGCACCTTCCCTTGTTGCAGCTGATCTTGGGGTTGCCATGGGAAAAATCGGAACAGAGGTTGCAAAAGAAGCTTCGGACATTATTCTTCTTGATGATAATTTTGCAAGCATTGTTTCTGCTGCAGAGGAAGGAAGAGGAATTTATCAAACCATAAAAAAAGTGATTCTCTATCTTTTTTCGACGAATTTAGGCGAAGCGTTTGTTATTGCAGGGGCCCTTTTATTGGGTTTTCCGCTCCCTATTCTTGTCTCACAAATTATCTGGCTCAATGTGATTACAGACAGTTTTCAAGCACTCGCACTTTCTATGGAACCAAAAGAGCCAGGACTCATGTTGGGAAAATTTGAACGACCAAAAAAATGGATTGTGGATGTGTTGATGGCAAAGAGGATGTTTTTCATGGTTATCCCAATGGTCATCGGGACTCTTGTTCTTTTTCAAAATTATTTTGAAACAGATCTTGTAAAGGCGTGGTCCATTTCCCTTACAACGCTCGCGGTCTTTCAGTGGTTTAATGCTTGGAATTGTCGATCAGATCGCTTATCTATTTTTCAAATGAATCCTTTCTCTAATTTGTATCTTGTTGGAGCAACCGTGATCGTGTTTTTGTTACAATACGCGGCGCTTTCTACAACATTTTTACAGAAAATTCTTCACACAACTCCTCTTTCGTTTTCGGAATGGTCTTTGACCATTCTTACAGCAAGCTCAATCATTTTTGTGGAAGAGATACGTAAATTTTTTTATCGAAAAACCCTCTCAATTACATAGACACGGCGTTTGGTGGCAATTTACCCTGGATGAAACGCAAAATATTTTTTGCCGCTGTTTCACTCATCGCTTGGCGCGCTTCGATCGTTGCCGATGCGGTGTGCGGTGTTAAAACAACATTTTTCATCTGACGAAGTTCTTTGATGTCACGTGGATTGATAGCGATGAGAGGTTCGCCTTCATAAACGTCGAGTCCTGCGCCTGCGATAACTTTGTTGCGAAGGGCTTCGATGAGCGCGTGTTCATCGATGATGGGTCCGCGTGCTGTGTTGATGAGAAAGGAGGTCGGCTTCATCATCTTTAGTTGTTTTGCTCCAATCAAGTGGTATGTCGATTTGAGAAGGGGAACGTGAACGGAGACGAAATCTGAATTAACAAGTAATTTTTCAAGAGTTCGAAATTTTGCACCGGTTGTTTTTTCGAGGTCCATGTTTCGCTTTACGTCCGAGTACAAAATTTTCATCCCGAATCCATCGTGCAATCGCTTCACAACGGATGAGCCAATGCGTCCTGTTCCAATGATCCCAATCGTTTTGCCGACAAGATCCGTTCCAAGCAATAGTTTTGGTCCCCACGCATGATATTTTCCAGCTCGAGTGAACGCATCGGTTTCAACAATGCGGTGTGTGAGCGCAAATAAAAGAGCGATCGTGTGTTCTGCGACCGATTCATTCACACGTTCATGCGGCGTATTTGTAACGACAATTTTTCGTTTTGTCGCCTCCTTCACATCTACGTTATCAAATCCAACCGCATAGTTTGCGATCATCTTGAGCTCTGGACCGGCAGCATCCATGACTTCTTTATCAATGCGTTCGGTGAGAATCGAAAGAATAATATCTACCCCTCGTACGCGCTTTAAAAGTTCTCGACGTGGAATTTGTTGATCTCGTTCGTAAATATCGAGCGAAACATGTTTGTTTGCTTGGAGAAGTTTGATTCCCGCATCTGGAATTGATCGGGTTACAAAGATTTTGTAGGGCATACGTTGTGTCATTGCGAGCGGAGCGAAGCAATCTTGCGTTTCGAAAAGATTGCTTCGTCGTCGAGGACCTGCCTGCCGGTCTTGCCTGTCGGCAGACAGGCAGGCAAGGCTCCTCCTCGCAATGACAAGTTAAGTTATTTTTATTTTCTTCATCTTCGCTTCACTCGGCCATTCCTTCAACACCCCTTTTTTTGCTCCAATATGTTGAATCACAGATTCTGCATTGATCGTGCCGATTTTTGCAGCAAGTTGTGGATCACCAAATTTGATGAGAGCTGCCACAAATCCAGATCCAAACGCATCACCCGCACCGGTTTTTGAAATGCCTTTTGTTCCGGAGGTTCCGAATTTATGCATGCGAGATCCTTCGATCATGGTTGTTCCTTTGGATCCGTCTGTGATGAGTGTGATGATTCCGCGAGCCCCCTTGACCAATACTTCCTCCTCTTTGTTTACAAGAAGCACATCAACCATCGGTAAAACGGATGTAATTGATTTCAAGCCCTTTTTTAATTCACCACTTCCAGGATTCCACGCAATCTTTACTTGATGCTTGTGTGCAAACTCGACGATTTTTTTTGAAAGATCAAGGTTTCCACCAAGCGATGTGAGATAAACCCATTTGGATTTTCGAATCGCACTCCAATGAATATCCGTATCCGTGAATTTAGAAGATACACCTCGATAGACCAATACAGTACGTTCTCCATCCGGCATTGTCAGTAACGTTGAGTACGCGGTTTGTCCATCCGTAATACGATTTACATACGTTGTGTCAATATGACACTGCTTGAGATCTTCAAGCAGATCACGGCCGATAGAATCGTTTCCAATACGACATGTGATAGCTGTTTTAAAACCGAGTGATGCAAAAGTCGCCGCTGCGTTTGCAGCTCCACCACCCGTCGTTGCAACAAAATTTTGTATTTCAATTTTTGCTCCAAGCGGCACACATTCTGCTTGTCCGCCTTCGAAGGATTTGTTTGCAACTGAACGAAATTGATCGGAGACTAAAAAAATATCTCGTGTTGCGGCGCCGATTGTCAAAATTTCGTGTGAAGAGAGCATAGAGGTTGATTTCGCAACAATTATACTCGATCTTTGACAAAGCCGCTATTTTATAGGGTTTGAGACCGTTGAAAAACTCCCAAATTATTGCCTGAGCCTGTCGAAGGCTGTGAAGATAGGCATGGATTTCCTTGATTCCGCACCCTTCGACAGGCTCAGGGAATAAATGCGGATCAATTTATGAGTTTTTCAACGGTCTCGGTTTTACATTTGATATAAATCCTTCTTTTTGCTTAGATGTCCAAGCATCGGACGATCTGGTGAGTGCTCAAAAGAGCGACAGGGTAGCTGTCCGATGCCATAAGCCTGCCTACCGGCAGGCAGGCGAGCGAAAGGAACGTTGACCGAAAGGTCGAGTGTCAATATGCTCGCTCAAATTGAGAGGTTGAAGCGGACACCGGCTGAAAGGTCGACCGGGGCTCTGACCTCTCCCAATCAGAGAAACTTCTTACGAGCATCTTGCTCGTTTTTTTTGTGAATGGGGTCAGGTCCGGAATCCGGAATTAACCTCAGAACCATCAATAATTAGTTTGAATTCCTGATTCCGGACCTGACCCCATGTGAAAATTCGATACTTTTTACAAAACGAGAGCCAATAGACAAGTCGGTGGAGTTTTCCAAGCAACAAAGGGTGGTGCATTGAGTATAGAATGTGGGTCGTCTCAAATGAGGTTGACAAAACCGTCATTTTATGGTATATTTGGATATCAATAAGGATTGACTCTGGCCAAAAGCTGTTTGTTTCTGCGTCATCCCGACGCACCGGAGGGATCTCCCTCAACTGCTTTTGGCTATGGTAAATCTGAACAAGTGTTTCAGAAGCCCGCTGGCCCGCCTTGACTCGACCGAATTGACGGCGAGGCAAGCGTTACGCGACACTGTTCAAAGGAACGCCGTCGCATAAAGGAAGACAACCATGAGCGACCTCATCCTCGATGTTGGTACGGCCAATGATCTCAAAATGGCCTTACGTCGTGCGGGATACGATCCTGCAGACATCGCAAAGTTGTGCGTTGGCGACATGGCCGCGAAGATCCTCCCGATCTTGCGCAGCACCGGCGTCGTCCAGATCGTGAAGCACATCATCAACCTCGCAGGCGACTGCATGCCCAAAGAGTGGAAGG
>CAYHWG010000028.1:0-13397 GCA_964360375.1 uncultured Gammaproteobacteria bacterium
TAACACAGAGGGAATTTTTCGTATTATTCAATCCATTCCATCTCCAAAGGCGGAACCATTTAAGCGATGGCTTGCAAGGGTGTGATTATGAAATACTGACAGCGGAAATATCGAAAGCTACTTTTGGAGTAACTCCAAAAGAATACAAGAAGTTAAAAGGGTTGAAGCGTGAAAATTTGCGTGATCATATGGAGGAACTCGAATTGATTTTTAACATGCTCGGCGAACGTGCGACAACGGAGATTCATCGTAATGAAAATTCAAAAGGTGTACCCAAATTGAAATCAGATGCAAAAGTTGGTGGGGAGATTGCGGGTGGTGCAAGAAAACAATTAGAGAAGAAGTTGGGTCGATCAATTGTTACAAAACAGAATCACTTACAGATCGGGAAGAAGAAAAAATAAACCCTTCTCGACTTTCGTTGATCCTGTTACAATAATCCCACTATGGCTACTGATTTTTTTAAACTTCTCACGTCACTTGGCTTATCGAAACTTGAAACCCGCATTTATATGGCCGGGCTTGAGCTTGGTCCAACATCCGTGCAAGAGATTTCAAAGAAGGCGAATGTGTCTCGCACCGCTTCCTACGAAGCGATTGAATCGCTCCAAAAACGCGGGCTTGTGTCATCATTCATGCGTTCAAAGAAACGGTTTTTTGTGTCGGAAGATCCAGAGCGTGCAGCTGGGCATTTTCGTGATCAAATTGAGTACATGACAAAACAGATCGTGGATTTTGATAAGGCAATTCCAGAGTTAAAACTCATGGGTGGAGGAGAACGTCCGGCCGTGCGTTTTTATGAAGGTCGAGAAGCGATCTATTCTTTATTTCACGACATGGCGGAAGTCAAACCAAAAACGTTTGATGAGGTTTCCAATTTGGATGATGTGTATGATTTGCTTGATACTCCTTACATTGATGAAGTGCGAAAAGTGGTTGATCCATCAAAAATAAAAACTCGTATTTTGCATCGAGGACAACTAAGACGGACAGGAAGGGAACATGTAGAATTTTGTGAACTTCTTCCAGAACTCGGTAATTTTCATGGTGATATTTGGATTTATGGAAACCGTGTTGCGTTTGCTTCGTTTATCGGTAAAGTAATGGCCGTGATCATTGAAAGTCAGGAGTTTGCGGATACAGCGCGGGTGTTGTTTGAGGCTGCTTGGAGAATTTGTATGACATCACACCGTGTAGCGGCACAAAAATAAAAGATTGAAAACAAAAAACACCCTGAGAATTTCGAGGGTGCAGTTTTCTGGAAAGATGGGTCGTGTTGCAGGCTCCGCGGCTAAGATATTCGCGCGCAGCGAATAGAGCTTATGCCCGCGGGCTGCTCACATGGCTCAAATGCCACCCATATATTACCTCCGTCAGATAGCCATCAGATCATTTCCACGACGCTTTGTCATGGCAAGATCTACATCGACTGCTTGTACGACCAAATTGTACAAACAACTCGATGATCGACCATGTTGAACATATTCTCGATCAATCGAGAGTAGACGATGCATGATGTTCTCCAACAGGGTTGTAAGTCGCCAAATCAAGACACAAACTCCGTTTGAAACGGAGGCAAAAAGCCAAAAAGGCTTGTTTTTGTTTCATCGACACACGATTGCTGGTTTCTGGGTCTAATGTCCACCCATGGTTTCCTCACATGACTTATGCAACATGCAAAAGTCTTTCTGGCATCTAACCAGGGTCTCGTCTCTGACAACAAGTCTATGACGAGAGTCCACCTCTTTAGGTTCGGACGAGAGAGAATATCATACTTTTTCGTAATTGTCAATAGGTTCAGACAGTTTTATGACGATAATCATTTCATAGAACCTTATTTAGTCCACAAAGTTTGAACAATAATTTAATCTAAATTTAGCTATTTAAGCTAATAATGCCTGCTTACTCTTGACAAGATCTTTTGTCTGTGATAG
Organism: uncultured Gammaproteobacteria bacterium; assembly: GCA_964360375.1. Classification (GTDB taxonomy): domain Bacteria; phylum Patescibacteriota; class Patescibacteriia; order UBA9934; family GWF2-40-263; genus XYB2-FULL-45-11. The sequence goes on from CAYHWG010000028.1 coordinate 1,935, forward strand.
TCTTGTTTGTTCACTTATCGCTGACATAAGCAGCGAATGGAGGAACAGAAAAAAGCTGACTTCACTGTTCGTTGAAGTGATCACATACAAAAGTATGCGAATATATGCGATTTATCGCATGAGATCATCAAACGGCACTGCGGAATGTATCGGGAGAATACATAAAACAGCGTGCATTCGCCGGGGATGCTTGTCTTGGCGAGTCTGAGGGAGAGAGTTGGGGCTTTTGCCCCAGAAACCTGTTTCGTTGCTCATTGGTCCCCCAGCCAAAAAGTAAACGAATCAGATTTCTGGAATAAAGGTCTCGACAGCAGGAAGGGGCTTGTGGAAAGCCTTACATAGCATGCTTCACGGCAGGGTGTAAAAGGTGTGTGGTATGAGGTCGTTTCCGGTTTTTTCGTCTTATCCTACGAGTGGTGGGATAACGAAAAAGCAGGAGCGCTCGCGACGCTCACAGGAAAGATCGACGCACACCATCCACATTTTATTTCGACACATCATCCTGCGGCAGGCTCAGGGTGGTGAATCGAACAACGGTGTTTCATCCGATCATTCGATCGGACCGGAGGTTTCCATGGACGCATTGATTTTTCGTAAGTCGGATTCGGATGGTCTTGAGACGGAGGACTTCTGCGACGGCGTAAAGCACTACACTCGCACACTCGCTTCGTTCGGTGTGGACAAGTGTGTGGAGATGGATGGCCCATGCGATGGGTCGTGCAAGGCGGAAGCGCGGACGCAGGATGTGCGTGTGCTCGTCGCAAAAGCGCAGGGTGATTCGCTCGAGGAAGAAGATGGTCGGATTCTTCCGAGCGTTGTCCTCCTCGACGAAGTCATGACCGCGCTTCTTGCCACGGATCAACCGATCAGTGCTGTGAGCTTCGCGTCCATGTACGCGAAACGCAACAGTCGATCGGACGATTACTGCCTCGGATCTCTCCACCTTCATTGGGAAGAGAGTTTCGATTGGCATCGTGATCGTGATCCGGTGACGTGCGCTACGCACACGCTGACGACGTCGCCCTGTGACGGATCTTGTCGAGCAACCACGAAGCTCACCCGCGGCGAAACGCGTTCTGTGCGCAAGCAAGAACGTGATCGTAAAGCGTGGGAGGCGGAGTGGAACGCGAAGTATGGCGCGCCGGCCTAGTCTTTTTTGCAACCTTTGGCCGAATATCTTTTCGGCCCCTTTACTCTCGACACGAATCATTCGCGCTGAGTGAGAGATTTGGGGCTTATCACCCCAGAAACCTGTTTCGTTGCTCATTGGTCCCCCAGCCAAAAAGTAAACGAACCAGATTTCTGGGGAAGAGGGCCTTTTCCAGGTAGGCAAACTGCTGAAACAGTTTGCAGAGCCATAGCGTGCGTAAGGAGTGCACGAACTACTTCGGAGCTTGGGCGAAACGGTAGAATTTTATCACATCGTCTTGAAAAGACTGTGCTGAAATTCACTCGACTTCGTGTCGGGATACATCGCCCAGCTCAATGAGTGCGGACGGCTCTGTAGTAGCCGCCCCGTACACGACGGAAGAAATCGCTGGGGCGAAATTCCGATTCGGACTCTACACGGTCGAATGAGATTTACCATTTTCTGCGCGAATGCCAAAAGCTTTGCAATAAATAAAACAGGTGTAACATAGCCCGTGTGGCACAGTTATTCCTGATCTGCCGGCAGGAAACCGGATCCACTGTGCGAGCAATCGCACTCGAGGCTAGAGGTCTCGAATGCGGGTGGAGCCAGAGAAAAGGGGCGGGAAATCGTCCTGCAATAAAAGCAAAGGCATGCATGAGCCCATCGGCGACACATGCAAGCATGCGAGCAGAACGCATGCACTCTTTTTTCAAAAGCAACTCGAGCGCGAAATGCGCAAAGGAAACAACCGTGCGTAAAACGTACATCATCTGGATTGGGGAACGTGAAGTCGGCCGATATTTTCGTGTGGATGGCTACGCGAAAGCAATTCGAAAAATGAAGAAGGATGATCAGCTGGTCATTCAAAACGGAACACTTGGTGTTGATTACATCGTGGAGGTTCTTCGACTCTAACCCGACTGGCATACGTCAATGTCACGATAGCAACCCTTGGCCGAGTGCTTCACGCTCGGCCCCTTTACTTTCAACGCGAATCATTCGTGTTGAGTGAGAGGAGATGTCATGTACATTCATTGTTCAAAAAAGTTTCCTGGTGTTGTTGTTCATGCGAGTGATGAAGTGTATCAAGAAGCTCTGGCGATCGTAGCAGATGGTTCTTCAATGGAAGGATCTACGATCGAAGAAATTTTTGATCATCAGTATGAAGACATGTTTTTCGTTGAAGTCCATGCTAGGTTCCTTGAGTTCGTTCGTTTGCACGGTGCGCGGCGTGGATGCTCTGAAATTCATGTGTTGAATGCGCATGGTGGAAATGAGGATGGAAAATGGGTGTACGAAGATCGGTCTCGATCGTTCTTGTTGCAAAGATGGATCGATCGCCACACAAAACAGGCGGCTGCAATCGTTCTCACGGTTTGCAATGCTGACGGTCTGACGGTTAAGTCTCGTCATATCCCCATTTTTATTCCAGACAGCATCGTAGGGAGCGGATTTGCTTTTTTGGGTGAATATCACTTCACCATGCGCTTGCCAAACGGTGAGGAAGTCGATCAATACACAATCGATTATCATCTGAAGCAAATCCGTTTACAAAAATAGATCGTTCTTTCAAATTTTTCGTGGGTAAAGCGTCCACGAACGTAAATATTTTCTCTTGCGAACTTCAGTTCGCCCTTTTCTTTGGAACATCACAATGTGTGTGGTGGTTCGAACAGAGGTGTTTTTCTCGACGCGAAGTGGTCGTGTTGAGTGAGAGGATTCAACTCGGAGGGACATCATGGGTAAGAAAAAGAACAGGGGTCCGCAGTATCTTCGTGATGCACAGCGTGCACGTCGGAAAGCGGAGATGGCGGCGGGTTTGCGTGACGGCCGATTCGTCGGCAAGACGATTCCAGACAAACGGCGAAAGAAAAAAACAAAACAAGCTGAAAGTGAGCAGGAGGATCTATGAAAGACCAAACTTTACTCAGCCGATTCTTCATGGATCGGTTTTTGATTTTGACCCAATATATTTTCAATGCTAATCTCTTAACAGGCTTAAACGTTTTTATGAAAAAATCGCAACCTTTTTTCCGAACATTTTTTATTGAGGAAGAGGGTTGGGAAACCATTATTGATTTTACAAAATTTTGCGAAGACGGCATTCCAGCAGATGAGCTTATCAAATTACTTGAGACATCCCACATTATGACTCTCTCCGAAACTCTCCTTGTAATTCCTCCCAATGACGCCGAGGCGATATTGATATCCAAACTTGCAGAGGCGATCGGATTACCAATCATTTTATCAGAACAAAAACATGGAGCGTCGCTCGATGCGGAGAAACAAATTGTCGCAAAGATAAAACGTACTGGATGTACGGAGATGATTGTGGTTGAGATGCCGGGAGTGAAGACAGAAACGAAAATACAAAACCTTGGCGTGAAGCTCACCATTATTGATCATCATCATTACACAGGCCTCGACCGTGCACACGCAACCAATGGAAAACTTTTGCCATCCTCGCTTGAACAATTTCTGAAACTGTTTCGGCTCACGGATGCCCGACTCGACAAAATGGGTTTTGATCCAATGCTCGTGCGAGGAATTGGGATCATGGATCGTGGGTTTGTGTGGGCGTTGTTTGATGAAGGATATTCAAAAAAACAGGTTGAACGTGTGCTTAAATATCATGATGAACTCACGACTGTTTTACGTGATTTAAAAACGGAAGGGAAAAAACATCGGTGGACGCTTGCCGCTTGGAATAAACGCAAATCATGGAACGGATATTTTGTGGTCGAAACAAACAAGGATTTTTCTCTTCGTCCACGTTTGTCGAGACTTGTGGCAGTCGAATTTGGTAAGCCCACCTCGCTCATTATTCTTGAAAAGAAACGTCGACTGATTTATGTGCAAGAATCCAATCAGGCGATGAAGTTATTTGAAGCCTTTGGTGGGTTTACATTCGGATTGGATCACAATTGGGGTTATCATAACGAGGCAGGAAAGAAACAGGTCGGGTTGAAAGATGTAAAAAATATTTTGGAATAATGTATGCCAAAAGCCTGGAAACAATCTCGAGAAGGTGTCCCGTCCGTCGAATCGCCCGCGTCTCTTGCGGAATCAAAAATTTTTGGCGCGGAACTCTCTGGTCTCGCACCAACGGTTGATCTTCATGGGCTCGATTCTGAGGCTGGTATCCACGAACTCGATCTGTTTTTGCACTCTGCCTTCATGCGCGGTGAGGATGTTGTAAAAATTATTCATGGTCGCGGCACAGGAAAAATGCGTGAGGCCGTGCATACATTTTTACCTCTTCAAGAAATCGTAGAAACGTTTCGTGACGGACAAAGCATTGGGGAAATCTCTGGAGTGACATATGTCGTCCTGAAAAAAAGCACATAAAATTTCTATGCACAAAGAAAAAACTCTCACATGAGAGTTTTTTGATGTTCGTCTATTTGGTCGCAGAGTCAATTTCAAGTACAATACACTTATTATGAACCCATAGCGAGTTTCTCTGTCATTCCGACCGACGAGTCATCGAGGAGTGGAGGAATCTCTTGTGGGTAAAGGAAAACATCAACGAGAGATCCCTCGGCTCCGGTCGAACCTTCGCTCGGGATGACACGGAAACAACGATGATATTTTTTCTCATCTTGGCGAAGAAATGAAAGAACCTACAATGAATTCTATGTTTCGATCTGAATCTTTCCATCAAAAAAAAGAAACCGAATATCTTGATGAGGTCATCCTTCGTGTTTTGCATGAACCGGACGTGACGCTCCTTGCGGATGCACTTCTTTCTGGAGCTTCGCAATCAGAACCTTTATTTTTGGAGGCACTGCAGACTCCGCAAGATCCTCGGTATCATGCGGAAGGTTCGTTCATGCATGCACATGTCCGAACCATGTTGTGTGTGTTGTACGGAATGCAAAAAGAAAAATTGCACTTGATAGACATCGAGGAACTTCGACGTTTGAAAGGATATGAAGGGGAGATTGAGAAACTTGAAGAGACGATCAAAGAGAACATAGGACTCTTTGAAGTGTTTGCGCTCATGCATGACGCGGCGAAGTGGGCATGCATCGAATTTACCGCTCCTGTAGGCTCTCTTGGAGAAAAACTTGGATTCAATGCGCCGTTTACGTACGAGTTTGATGTGGATGCAAAAAAGCGAGTGGAGTTACGCCAAGCTTATCTTGAGTTGTTTCATGAGTTTTCTCTTGCACACAGAAATGAAACGTCCAGTGAAGTACAAAAACGTTTTTACGAGGTGTATCGCATCAACATACATTATCCGCATCACGCCGAAGCAATTTATACGCCGGTATATAGCGCTATGCTCGATCGGTTTTGCGCGGCGCATCGTCTTTCACCACGAGATCGAAATATTCTCGAAGATCTCATTGGTCACCACATGTTTTTTAATGGAGATTTTGCAAACGTACGAAAGAACGTGATAAAGCGTTATGTGCATTTGGCACAAAAGCGTGGATATGATGCGGAACTTTTTTTGGATCTTTTGCAAGGGTGTCTCTTTTTTGATATGGTCTGCGGATCCTGCACGTTTAATGATGATGGATGTGTGCATGACGCCACTTCGCTTATCCATTGTTTAAAATCCGAGCATGATTTTGCCCCAAAGCGACGTGCGGAAAAAGAGGCATTGCGTGAGATTGAAGCGATTCGTATGCGAAATCGAGCGTTTCAACAATCGGGATTGGATGGAATAGCGTTGATGGAATTCTTGGAGATGAAACCTGGTGTGGAATTTGGAAACATCTTACGACAGATACAATTGGCTATTTTGGAAGAACGAGAGATGCCGCCCATGAGTTCAAAACAAAAAAAAGAAATAGAAAAACGCGTGGGGCGGTATTATCAAATCTTGTTTAATCCTGATGTATGATCGCGATGCTTGAAGGGGAAGTGGTGTATCACGGAGTTGGATTTGTGATTGTGCGCGTTCACGACATTGGATATAAAGTGATTTTGCCTGAAGAAATCGCAAGTACGCTTCATGGTCGTGTGCTTTTGTATACACATGAGACCATTCGTGACAGTGATCATGATTTGTTTGGACTCACATCTGTTTCTGCTCTCGAGTTATTTTGGAAACTCATTACGGTTTCAGGAGTCGGACCAAAAAGCGCTCAGCGAATTGTTTACACAGACGAGATTGAATCCGTGAAACAGAAAATTTCGAAAGGGGATTTGGCATTTCTCACAAGCGTGTCAGGGATCGGAAAAAAGACCGCGCAAAAAATTATTTTGGAACTGAAAGGGATACTTGTGGATGAAGAAACGGCGACAGGCGCAGATAAAGACGCGATAGATGCGCTCACTTCACTCGGATATTCGAGGCGTGATGCAGAACAAATTTTGTCGACAGTGGAAGGAGAGAGTACGGAAGAGCGAATTCGATTTGCTTTGAAACGTTTAGGAAAATAATTTAAACGCGTATGCGATTTTTATTCCTCCCTCGTTTGTTGATCATTTTTTTAATAGGATACGGATTGTTAAACCTTGTTCCCATCTTCTCGTTTGAGAAAATACCCACGATCGCGAATCCACTTTATGGATTGATTTTGTTTATTTTTCTTTCTGGTTTTTTGATTAACGAAGCCATGCGGAGAAACAAAACACTTTATGTGAGCGTTGCTCTTGAGTTATCGCGAACAAGAAGAATGGCACACATTGTCGAAAACATGAACGCACACGCTTCGTGGAAAAAAACCGTGCGAGAAGCTGTTATTTTGTATTTGCAATCAAACGATTTTACAGACGATAAAAAATCTGACGCCTCGTTTCATGTCATGACACACGAAATTTATGCATTTGAACCAAAAACAGAAAAAGATCGGATTCTCTTTGAAGAGTTATTGTGTTTGACGCGAGAGGTTTCGTTTCAACGACAGGAATTGGTTCACAGTCTTTCCTCGCCAATTTCTCCTTACACATGGACGGTATTTTTGTTTGTTGGATTGATTTCGATTTTCTTGCTTTTTTTGATTCGAGATAATAGTCTTCTCGCTTCCCTTTACACCTACTTTGTGACAATAATGGTTTTTCTTATTGGAGATCTCCTTTTGCAACTGACTCAATTATCAACTTCACAAAAGGAGGCCTATCAGAACATGTATGCAGAAAATGCGAAGCGAATTGAGCAAGAATGATTGGGATTGCTTTGTCCTTAAACACGGCCCGCGTTCGGGTCAGTTTTTGCAATCGTGGAATTGGGGAGAATTTGTGAAGAGTTTATCAGACGATCGTAGGGGCGTGGCCTTGTGCCCGCCCATTGATCGCATTGCGTGGATGTCGGATGAAGATGAAGTTGTCGCGATTGCGCAGGTGCAACGCAAAAAGATTCCGTTTTTTGGAACGTATGCATACATTCCGCGTGGGCCAATCAGTTTAGGTTCTTCGGTGGATATTTCTGATGTGACACACAACGATCTGTTTATTCGTGTCGAACCAATAGATGGGTACCCATCACCCTTCGCCAAGGCTTCGAGTGACACGCAAGCGGCACCTCTACGAATAATTAAAACGAAATCGATTCAACCTCAACACACCCTCATCACCGACCTCGCTGTCACAACCGATCAACTTCTTGTGAACATGCACAAAAAGACGCGATATAACATTCGACTCGCCGAGAAGAAAGGAGTGGTGATCGAGATTGGGAGCGCATCGATCGATGATGTATGGCCCGTGTTTGAGATGACAGCATCAAGAGACACGTTTCGTTTGCACGGAAAAGAATATTATCGAGACATGCTCAATACTTTGTCTCGACGTGACCACCCCCAGCCCCTCCTTGTAAAGGATGGGGGATTGCGAGTGTTTCTCGCCATCGCAAAACATGAGGGAGATATTCTTGCCGCGAATATTATGATTGATTTTGGAAAGACACGAACGTATTTGCATGGGGCGTCGTCGAATACGAAACGAAATTTTATGGCGCCGTATTTGTTACATTGGGAATTAATGAAAGACGCAAAGTCTCGAGGTATCACATTTTACGACTGGTGGGGCGTTGCGCCCATCGACGCGCCCGCGAACCATTCATGGGCCGGCATTTCAAGATTTAAGCGAGGATTTGGAGGGGAAGAAGTTTCCTATCCGCAAACGATTGACGTCGTTCAGAAATTTTGGAGATATTTGTTTTATCGTGTTGCACGAAAAATAAAACGAGGAAGAAAATAAAAAGAATCTGTTAAACAGATTCTTTTTATTTACGTTGTGAGTTGGGTTACGTTATTTTTTCACCGTTCCTTTTCCTTCTGCGAGGGGGTCGTTTGGTAATTCTGTTGTGAGTTCTGAAACAGAATTCGTGAGATCTACATTTGTTTTTGTCTCTTTTGCGGTAAAGCTTGTTCCACTTGTGAGGGTAATAAATTTACCGACATCCGTTGATTTTGGTGTGTTTGTGATATCAAACCATGCGTTTGCTTTTGGAATGGATTTTGGTAATTTTGGAATGGACCAGGTGACTATGCGTGTTGTGGGATTGTAATCGACAGAGCCAATATCGGCTGATTTTTTATCTTTCCATGTCACATGTTTTGGAAGTGTTGATGTAATCTTTATATTTACAAGATCATGAATGGAGTTCGTCACATCAACATAAATACGATAACTTGTTGCTTGCCCAACTTTTGGTGGAAGGGGGCCTGTTCCGACTGGTTGTCCCTCTTCATCAAAGTAACGAGCCTCCGCATGAAAGCCAACGGTCGATTGAATAGAGAGGACGATCGGATTTGATTCAATCGTACGCGCGGAGGATCCGTCTGCAAATTTTCCGATTGTCGTGACAAGTTTTAATGTGATGCGATCCGCGGTCGAATCATCATTCGTTTGTAAAAGAGGCAAAGAAAAATCGATCACGCCTTTATCTGTTGATGGGAGTTCCAAAAGAGCGGGTGTTGTCTCCTTATTCCATTGGAGTTCATTTGCCTGTTGCTTACCTCCACGAAGATCCGCTTTGGACCAATCGATGGGAATGGATTTTCCTCCACCGTCCATCTGGAGGGCAAAAGAGATTTCACCAACAGGTTCTGTTCCTTGGTTTGCAAAATTGATGGACCCATGAATCACTTTTCCTGCATCAATGGATTGATCTTTGTTTGAACCGTTTACGATCAAATGAAATCCGACAGAACCACCCTTTATTTCCGTTTGCACGTTTGATTCTTTTTGTTTCAAGAAAACATCGTCTTGCATGAAACCGATCGTGCCACTTATTTGTTGTACGCCAGCAGCAGAAGACGTAAATGTTCCTTTGAGAGAAAAAGATTTTGGTTGATTCGGATCAATGGTCGCGATGTTCCAATAGACGTGCCCTGTTTCAAAGGGAGGGTCTTGGCTTGTAATCGTAAAATTTGGAGGTAATTTTGGAATCATGCGTAGATTGAATGCGGGATTTTTTTCTGCATGTCCGACGGTTAACACATACTGTGTTTCATCACCAGGAACGGATTTTTCTGGACCTTTAACTTGAAGTGTCAAAATCGAATCTTTCATGTCGACTTTTTTTGTTTCGATCTGTTGAAACGTCGAATTAAAATTTGCTGGTTTATAGGTAAATAGAATTTGTATGCGTTCAGAACTCGGAACTTCAGAGAGAAACATGCCATGTAACGTCACGGTTCCATCAGATTTTGGTGTGAGTGCTCCAATTTTCCAAATATTTTTATCGTTCACCGGAGGGATGGATGAGGTGAGATGGAAGCCTGGAGGAAAACTTGCGGAAAGATCAAGGGAGGCGAGCGGAACGTTTCCTGTATTTTCATAATGCACAAGATAGGTGACAGGAGCCCCAGCTCGAACATCCGTTGGTCCTTCGATTTCAACAGAAAGCGCATCTTGTTTTTGAAAAAACCCTTTTGAGAAGACAAAAAAGCCTGTCCAGGCAATAGCAGAAAGTAAAAACAAAAAGACAATACTTTTGATCAAAAATCCACGAAATCCAGACTTTTTTTGTGCGTTTAATTTTGACATGTCCTGAACGTTCCCGTCTCGACTTTCGTAGATGACGCGTAGATCCTTACGAATGTCTCGGATTGTTGGTTTTTGTTTATGTGGTAATTTTTTCATAAAGCACGTTCAAACAAAGCTCCTAAAAATCCATCTGTCTCATTTGAAAACGATGTGTGCGAAAGAGGATGAGATGACCAAACGGTTTGCAATGATTTTGGAAATTGTATATTTACCTCCGTGGTTCTTTTGGATACTCCAGATTGTTTTTGTATGAGCAGAGAATAGGTTTCTGTTTCACGCATGCCAAGGACAGAGCGGATTTTTTTTATCGTTGCCTGTTTAGAAAGAAGGTTTGAAAGAGTGAACGGAAGTGTGTAGGTGAATGTCGTGATGGTTGTCTCTCCTGGTTTTGTTTGTGTCCAGTTTCCAAAAACCGTTTTCCCATTTTCTTCATAGATTTGAGTTCCACTTTGTTCATGAAGAGAGAATCCATCATCTGCATACTGTAAATCTTGATCAACACCCCAGTCCGGTTCCGGTGTTTCGAATAATGCTGCATCAGGAAGATTGAACCCACTTGCTTTTATGAGTCTGCTTCCTTTAGGTATGTAAAGACGCAGAAAGTTTACGTTATTCACTCCGGTGAAAAGATCACCTTCATGACCATGATGTGTGCGAGCAATGGTGATGGTGTTTGTGATCATGCCTGAATCATCGACGAGAACATGCATGTTGACATGCTCCTCTATAACTCCATCCGTTTTTCCTCCACCTAAGTTTGTATTCACAATCATGAGATAATCTTTGTCCGTGGACTTGATTTCTCCCCCCCATCCATGTGCAAGAACAGATTTTTCTTCCGATTCATTTTCAAAGTAGAGCTGAATGTCTTTTTTTGATAATCCATCGTTTAAGCGTTCTGCGAGATCTAAAAATGTTGTTGGTGTTCCGTGTAACGCCTTTTCAATGAGTTTTGGAGCTAAATCTCCGATAAACGCTTTTGGTTTATTTTCCACCCTGTCATATTCCGTTTCAACGATTTTTTGTGTTTCTGTGAGAAAATTTGTTTGATCGATGATGCGACCATAATCTGGCATGTCGATCGGCCCAAGAAGTTGAAGGAGATCGATAACAAACGTCGCGTTGATGGCGATCACTCCATCCATTTCCATTCCGCCTGCATCCTTATAAAATTGAATCATTTGTCGTGCGCTTGTTTGAAAATCTGGAAACCAATTTGCGTCTTGAAATTGCCATTTGGCGGATAACAATTGTAATGGCCAAGGAGAAACAAGTGGTGTGCGTTGCTGACCCTGTAAATCATACGTGCCTCCACCAGGAATGGTGAGGCGTTCCATGATACCGTTGTGAACGGAAAGTTCCGCAAAGCTTCCCATAAAACC
>CAYHWG010000029.1:0-13064 GCA_964360375.1 uncultured Gammaproteobacteria bacterium
ACTCCAAATTGTGTCATTGCGAGGAGGAGTCATCGACGACGAAGCAATCTTTTCTTGCGAAATACAAAGATTGCTTCGTCGTATAACTCCTCGCAATGACAAAAGATGAGTATTGCAACGGTCTTAAGAGACGAGTTAAACGTTACGAAAATTTTAGGATTCGTGGGTTAATCGAACAGAGATCGCAAGAATGAATGCACTGAGTGACAGACCGCTCCACAGAGAAAAAAGATAATGATCAAAAAATGCCATGGAACATAAAGAGATGAGCAGCGTTATACTGAAGATTCCTTCGATCGTTTTTCGCTTTTGCCAAATGATAGAAAAAACTTGCTTTACAAAATAACCAAACGCCATGAATCCAACGATTCCTAACTCGAGCAAGATGAGCAAAAATACGTTATGGATAGGTTGATACCACCAGACGGGTTGATGTTTGATCATGGATTCAAGATGAAACACGGAAGTGCCAAAACCCGAACCAACCAACGGATGTTGCTTGAACGCTTCAAAAAAATTTTGATATTGTCCGGTACGTTCAGAAACGGAGATGGCTTCTACATGTAGTGATGGATCAAATCGTGCAAAAAATTGTGCGTGAAAAACGACCGAAAAAAGAATGAGTGTCGAAAAACAAACGCATCCAAGAAAAATCACGCGTTTGGAAATCGTTTGTTTGTATACACGCGAGCCGATAAACAACACCAAGCTTGCGAACAAAAACGCAAGCCATGCACTACGAGAAAACGTCAGAAAAAGTGTTGAGGAAAATAAAACCGTAAGTGGAATAGTGATCCACATCCATGTTCGAGATGCGTTTGATTGCGCAAGAAAAAAAAGAGAAAAAAGAGCTGTCACGAGATACCCGCCAAAAATATTCGGATGCAAAAATGTTCCATACGCGCGCATCACACGAAATGAGTTCGTAGCGACAACGGCCACTCCGGGTGTTTCCACCTGTTTTTCGGCGAGACCCAACCAGGCATACGCGGGACTAAACCCTTGCGTGTATTGATAAAAACCAAGAAGACAAGGAAAAACAAGTCCGAGAATAAATGCAGACAAAACAACATCACGGTTGATGCGTGATTCTCCCATGCGCAAAAAAATCATTCCTGCAATGAGAAGATGACCAATCGCAAACAAACTGACGAAATAAAATTTTGAAAAGGTTAAGGATAAAAAAACCATGGCGAGACAGAAAAAAAATCCACGCATGATTTTTCTCGACTCCACATGCCATTTTTCTGCAAAGCTTCGACTGAATAAAAAGGAAAGAACGATCAAAAGTTCTGTGACGAAAACCGAAAATTTACCATACTCACTCAACCCTTCCGGAAACAAAAACGTATGATAAATGTATTGTGTCTGAAACGGCAGCAAAAAAATGGCGAGATAAAAAAGGAAAGATGTTTTTTTTATGCGCATACACGTTTCACGCAGGCTTCGTACTGTTTCTGAAACTCCGCACGTCGATCCGTATCGTGAAATTTAAGCATCTCGTCTGAGATCACAACACGAGAATCTTTGTCTGCAAGATGACGGATAGACGTCGGAAGACGTTTGAGAGAAATGAGTCGGAAAAAAAATTCACACGTAACAAAAGGTGTAAAAGAAAAAACAGAACGACGCAGTGGATGAACGAATCGAGGTGATGCGTTCGGTAATATTTTATTCACCCAATTATTTGCTGCATGGAATTTCTCGAAAGACCGTTCTCGATCAAACACAGGAACGATCGACTTCAACCAAAACGCAAAGTAATGATCCCCTTCTTTAAGTCGAAGAGGCTCCATCGCAAGCGCATTTGGAGTGACAAAAAAACTAAAACAGAATGGATCTTGTTCTGAGACGCCCGGACGTTTTCGAAGCACGATAAATGGCGCGACCAGAAAAAAACGTGTAGACCAAATCGATTTTGGTTTTGTGATCACAAACAGGTCAATATCACTTTTTTCGTTCGTGTTCATAAATGCAATCGAATTCACAGCTGCAAGAGATTGCATATTTGAAAAAAATCGAAAATAGATCAACGCGCGTTTGAGTTTACGAAATTTTTTTGAGGCGTCCAAATAATTTTTGGAACGTGTTTCAATCTCCTCTTTCATATGATGGGCAGGCACCTGCCTGCCGGCAGGCAAGGCAAGACCAGCCCCTACAAAACGTTCCCTCAACTGATAAAATCCATCTTTCTCGACTGTTCTTTCTTTGATCCATTCGCTCGACTCAATCGTTCGATACACTTCCGCTAAATCGTAGGCGCGATCCGGTTCCAATAACCATTTCCAAATTTCAAACCTCGTGATTGGTCGATCAAACACAGAAAACCAGCAAAGGGTGCGAAGAATAGATTGTTCAAGATTGGTTGGCATAAATAAAAAGGGGAATTATTTTTTTTCCCCTTTTTTATCTTGCTGTTTAAAGACCCACCATTGTTGCGCGATGGAAAATAAGGTCACCGTCACCCAGTAAAGGGTCAATCCGCCCGGAAGATTAAATCCGATGACGACGGTCATGAGCGGCATCATGTACATCATGGATTTATTCATGGAGGCGAGCATGGATTCGTCTTCTGCTCCTTTTGAACTCGCAACTTGTTTTGGTGGTTGGCGATGCATGAGCATGCGCGTTTGCACAAATTGAAATGCTCCTGCCAACACTGCGAGAACTCCATTATTTTTTGAAAGATCGATCAATCCGAGAAACATGTTATTAATATGCCCTGGATTATGGACAAATGGATAGAGTTGATCGAGCAAAGATCCGTCAAATCCGTGAAGCAAGACTTGGTAAAGTGCGATCAGAACGGGAAGTTGTACGATAATTGGAAGACAAGATGCGAGTGGATTCACTTTTTCATTTTGATAAAGCGCCATCATCGCTTTTGACAATGCTTCTTTATTGGTTCCGTGCTCCGCTTTGAGTGCATCGAGTTTTGGTTGTAATTGCTGCATCGCTTTTTGCGATTTTAAACTGGAACTCATGAGCGGCCAAAGAGCAAACTTGATGATAATCGTAAGTGCGATGATAGAAAACCCAACATCCGCTCCGGGAATAACGTTGTAAAGAAAAATCAACAAGTTGAAGATGGGTTGAAAAAGGTACGTGTGATAAAGATTCATAGAATGAATAATCGAAGATGAAATGTTTATGAGTTGGAAGGAGTCATTTCCACAGCAGGCTCGGCCGATTCAACAACTTCTTCTTTATCATTTTCGACGATATTGATTTTATAACCGGTCAGTTTTGCTGCGAGACGAACGTTTTGCCCTCCTTTTCCGATGGCAAGGGAGAGTTGATCTGTCACCACACGGACAGATGCCACTTTTGCTTCTTCACTAACATCCACACGCGCAATTTTTGCAGGAGCTAAACTGTTTGAAATAAAGGCGACAGCATTTTTGTTCCACTCGATAATATCCACTTTCTCCCCGCCCAATTCTGCAATGATCGTTTGAATGCGACTTCCGCGCTGACCAATACAAGCTCCGATCGGATCGATAGAGGAATCCTCTGTTGATACGGCAACTTTTGAGCGAGATCCAGCTTCGCGGGCGACAGATTTAATGGAAACAGTTCCATCACCAATTTCTGGAATTTCAATTTCAAATAATCTTTTGACCATCTCATCTGCTGTGCGAGAAAGCAAAATCTCAGGACCTTTTGTGGTCAATCCCACTTGTCGAACATATACCTTAATACGATCGCCGGAATTGTAACGCTCGTTTGGATTCTGATCTTCTGGACGCAAAATTCCCGTTGTGCGTCCAAGATCCACAAGCACAACACGTCCTTCGCGACGCTGAACGGTTCCGTGTAAAATATCCCCTTCTTGTCCTTTATATTCATTGAAGACTACCTCAAGTTCTGCCTCACGTAATTTTTGCGTAATGACTTGTTTTGCCGTCATCGCCGCCATACGACCGAATTCTCCAGCTTCCGGCAATGCTGTACGAATGACGTCTCCAATTTTTGAACCAAATTTAAGAACCATGGCATCCCCCAACATAATTTCCGTTTTTGGATTAAAGTGTGGACCTGTATCTTCTTCTAAAGAGAATGCGGCGACCCCCTCGCCTTTTCTACGAGCGTCTGCAAATTGTGATGCAAGCGCTTCGGCTTTTAATTTTCGTTCTTCTTCTTGTTTTGCAAGTTCATCAAGATCAATGTTTTCAATGACTGTTTTTACATCAAACACGCGTGTTGCGCCCGTTTCTGGATTAAACTCCACTTCAATGTTTTGATTTTTATCTCCAAAATCTTTTCGGTAAGCAGCTCCAAGAGCGGATTGAATGGCATCAATCACAGATTCAAACGCAAGACCTTTTTCTTCACAAATTTGTCTAATAGCTTGCTCAATGGCAGAGGACATAAAAAAATATTAAGAATCTTTCAACAAAGAAACCCGTCTATTCAGACAGGTTTCAACTAAAAACAGAATACCAATCTTTTCCTCATGCGTCAATAGCTTCAAAGTGCGTAATGTTTGGTGGATCTTGATCAAACTCAAGCGCAATCACATCCACACGCCAATCAACATCAAACAAATGGTGTTCTGTGAGATAGGCTTCTGACACTCTTTGAAGGTGTTGTCGTTTTACTTTTGTCACAGATTCTTCCGGATACCCATACGCCTGTGAATTGCGTGATTTCACTTCGACAAAAACATAGAGATTGTCCATGCGACAGACAAGATCCACTTCTCCAAAGGAGGATCTGTATTGTCGCACTAAAATTTCATACCCTTTCTGTTCCAAATAATCTGCCGCAACATCCTCTCCGTGATTTCCGAAAAGACGTCTCGGATTCATCATAGGGTTATGCGCGTTTTCTTCCGGGAAGATATTTTGATTTTGCATGCTCACGCAAATTCTTCTCCCGCAGTGCTGGAACTTCGCGCGTCATAAACCTAACGAGAAAAAACGTCCACACAAGAAACCCAATCACCCAAAGCACATACCAAAATCGTGCACCGAGTAATGGAATATTTTCGTAACTGAGAAAAAAGATCATGAGTCCTAAAAATCCCATCGTAAGCAAACACGTAATCCATCGATTGATGATGCGAATCACATATCGATCAAAAGTGCGCTGCTCAAGCATAATACGTCCAACGACTCCAAGTAAACAAAAAAGAAGAAATACCCCGAAAATAATCTTGCCTGTAAGTCCGTCAACAGGGGCGGGTTGAGCTGTGAGATATGCTGCTGGATTAAAAAAAGAAAAGTTCATAGTACACAAAAGCGTAATCGAAAAGGCCCTCTGGCGTCAAGGTTCTTTTGTGTTTGTCAAAACATGAGCAAGACTGCCTAAGATGTCAGACATCACATTGGTCGCCACAAAAATTCCTGCAAATACGACAAGCAGACCGATCAGTTTATAAAATAATCTCGTACCACCATACCCTAAATATTTCTCTGCAAACTCATTGGTTCCAAACCATTCAAACACCTTTTCTGATTTTGCGACCATAAAATAACCGGCAACCATAATCGCAATTCCAAGTGGAACACGTAATAAAATCGTCATATAGGACAAGTTTAACACAGTCTCTTGCCAAAGACGAGCGAGTCTCGTATACTTTTTTCACAGAAAAAAATGGATGTTTAGCTCAGTTGGTTAGAGCATCTCGTTTACACCGAGAGGGTCGAGGGTTCGAGTCCCCCAACATCCACCATAAAAACAGACGACAATGAGTCGTCTGTTTTTATGTCCTCCGTAGCTTTAGCGAAGGACGGACGCAAAGTTGTCTTGTCATCTCAAGAGCGTAGGATGGCAGGCCATCACAAAATAAAAAACCATGACTTTCATCATGGCGAGACCTCGCTAGCGGAGAAAAATGGGGAGGAAACTTCATGAATATTGTTTGTCGACGAACGTCGTCTTGTGCGCACTCTCTAACGATGCACACGAAGCAATCAAACAATTCAGTAAGCTACGTTTGGTATGTGCGCGAAGCACGTGTGTGGGGATATTTGTGGGGAGTGAGGAATTTATAGAGATTTCGTCCGCTAGACTGAGAGTAAATCAGAAATAAATTCTTTTGTCAATAAACGACTTGCACAAAAAAACAAAACATCTCTATTTGAATGAAACGAAAGCGATTCATTCAAATAGAGATGTTTTGTTTTGTCTTTATTGTATCAAGTTTAATGTCACTGATGACAATAAGTCATATGACCGATCACTTATCCATTTAACCTCGACAGCGCTTTTTCAAAAAAAGAAATCGTCCCGCAAAAAATACCGCGAGAAGAATTAAAACGGCAAAAAGATAATTTTCTATCTTGGAAATGACATCTACGTATACCAGATACATCGATCCCACATACCAACCCGCGATCCCCAAAGCAGTAGAGCGCGCAAGCGCGCCAAGGAAGGTAATTGCCACAAATGTTTTCAAAGGATAACGCACTATTCCGCAAAAACCGGAAATTGCCACGCCTGGAACAACCGGCAACACTCGCAATGCAAAAAGCACAAATTCATCACCTCTTCCGCGAATAAGTTTACGCTCTATTTTTTCCACATCACCCCAGCTTAACCCAAGCCATTTTTTGCTTTTTTCAATAACGGGTTTTCCTCCCCAGTAACCGATACCGTAAACAACCAGTGATCCGAGAGTTGCTCCAAGAGCAACCGGAAAAGCGATAACAAACAGTGCTTGCCAAGCGATCGTGAGAAAGCCCTCACGGACCGGCAAAAGAAAAAATCCTGCCATAAGCGGCACGAGCGGTGAAGGAATGGGTGCAATAATTTCTTCAAGTAATGTCGCCAAAAAAACGCCGAGTGCGCCGTATTCCGTGACAATTGGCTGTATGAAGGAAGTTAACTGTTCAATCATAAAAAGGCAGGAGGGATTTATTTATTTTTTTCTTTTCTTTGCTTCAAGCGCACGAATTTCTTTTTCATCAAAACACAAATAACAACCGATCTTTTTTGCTTTTTTTGATCGCACTTCTCTCTCCATAACAAAGGCAACATTATCCATTGCCATTCTACCATGTTCCGGCAGTGCTGAGATGGCTTTGCATTGATGGGTTGACGAGACGACAAAAAACAAAACATCCGATTTAATCGGATGTTTTGTGGTGCGGACAAGAGGACTTGAACCTCCAATCCCTTGCGAGAACCAGCACCTCAAGCTGGCGCGTATACCATTCCGCCATGTCCGCATCATTTCTTGAAACTTTTTATAAATTCTCTTCCAACGCCTGATTTAAAATACTTTTCCCGTTCACGAGCAATAATCCGATCTGGGAGCTCTTCTTGATAAAGTAATTTAAATGGAGCGTAAGGTCGAGTACTTTTTCCTTTTCCTTTGTTGTGTTGTTCCAGACGTCTTTCTAAATTATCCGTCATGCCTACATATGTATAATCTTTTTGTTGACTTTGAATGACGTATACAATGTACATACAATATGGTGATTGGCGCGCCTGCCTGCCGGCAGGCAGGTATACCATTCCGCCATGTCCGCACAAACAGATAAAACGCAACGAGATGATAAATCATCTCGCGTAAAACATCAAGTCTGAAATACACGATCTTTCCCTGTAATTATTTTCAGACATTTCATTTCAACCGAGATATCAAAACGCGTTCCTTCCATCTCTTCTCCGTCCACAAAAATTTTAATCGGTTTTTCTGCTCGAATACTCATCGTTTGTAACGGAAGAGTACTTTCTTCGATCGTGGAGCGTTTAAAAAAACCGCGTTTTACATCCGCGCGAATGATCGCTTGCAAAAAACCGTCACACGGATTACACACCGTTGCAAGATTATTGATAAGCAACTCCGCAAACGATGTTGGAATGATGCGAAATTTATCTTCGCACGTTAGTTCTGCACGAAATTGCGGAACAGAAATTCCCATAATAAATTTACGACCATTCACAAGTCCGATATCAATCGTTTCCACACGACGCGAGGAAAGAATATCACAGGCAGCAACACCTTCTGGAACACCCATGAGTCGTGCGAGTTCGTTTTTTGGTCCAATCGGGATGATGCCGAACACGACACGGCTTTCTGCAAGCACGTTTAATACTTTGCGAACCGTATCGTCATTTCCAAGCACGACAACGGTCGTCACTCCTTTATCGATTTCATCACGGATCATTTCCTCCGCATTCCGAAACAAAGCAAGACGCGAAATCTTGCCAGCAATCCCAAGGTCCGTCAAACGATTTTCAACGAGCGCTAATTCTTTTTCAAATCGTTTGTTGCCTTGAATGAAGTCATCGTAAAGATAACAATACATAGCTATTCCTATTCCTCTTTCTCTCCCATGGAGATCCTTCCGTTCACGGTTGCTCCTGACGCAATCGAAATACGTCCCGTTTGAATATCGCCACTCACTCGAGAAGATGAGAGTAACTCCAGATTGTCTGTCGCAAGAATATTTCCAACAACCGTTCCAGCGATCACAGCGCTTTTTGCCGAAACATCCGCGTGAATGACAGCACTCTCCCCGATTTGAAGAGATTGTGCTGTTTGAAGCGTCCCATTTAACTCCCCATCAATCACCACATCTCCGTTTGAGCGAAACTCTCCTTCCACACGCACACCTTCTGCAATAATCGTTTCCCCCGATGTATTTGCTCGTCCCATAGATTGTGTTTGTTTATTGAACATAAAATTACATTTCCTCGACCATCTCAATTCCCATAAGTCTTAACCCATTTTTGAGGGTTTGTCCAACGGCCATGACAAGAGAAAGGCGTTCCACTGCAATGTGTGCATCCGTCTTCAGCACAGGCACTTCGGAATAAAAAGAGGAGAATGTTTGTGCAAGATCAAATAAATACTGAGCAACACGACTGAGTTCAAGTGATTGACTCACCGAAAAAATAAGATCAGGATAGGCAGAAACAAGAACAAGTAATTGATGTTCCATCGGAGTATTCAGATGTTTTGCCGATAAACTCTTTTTCGTCTTTGGCGCTTTTTTCAACAAACTTTCAATACGCGCAAGTGTGTAGAGAATGTACGGACCCGTGTACCCTTCAAACACGAGCGATTCCTCGAGATCAAACACAATTGGTTTTTCCATGTCTTGTTTCAACATCGAAAAACGCATGGCAGCATAGGCAATCGTATGCGCATTTTTTGAAATATCTTTCTCGTTCCAATCCGGATGTCGCTCGCGTGTTTCTTTTGCTGCGCGCTCGACCATCTTGTCACGAAATAATTCGAATCGAATATCGTTTCCTTTTCTTGACGCCATTGCCCCGTCTTTGAGCGTAACAAAATCAAAAGAAAGATGGGTCAATTCTTTTTGGAATCCCATGAGCTTGAGCGTTGCAAACAATTGTTTCATCGCGTGTGATTGACGCGCATCTACGACATAGATCGATCGAAGGGCGTGATAATCCTCTTCTTTTTTGAGAGCAAGTCCGATGTCTTTTGCATTATACAAAAGCGTGCCATCCGATTTTACCAATAAATTCACTCCAAGTTTTTGATCACGAAGATCAACAATCCACGCCCCTTCCGATTGCACAACGATCCTTTTTTTCATCAACTTCTCAATTTCTTTTTTTGTTTTTTTAATGAGATTGCTTTCAAAATACCATTCCTCAATTCCAATGTTGAGTTCACGATACACCTGTTCCAAATAATCAATCGACCACGTACGCGTTTTTTTCCACACCGAAACTTCAGGACCTGTTTGATCTTCAAGATGTCGAAACACCTCTGCAACCTGTTCTTTAGCGTCTGGGTGATCCTCAAGATACTTCGTTGCTTCAATATAAACATCGCGCAAAAACGCAATACGATTTTCTTTTGTCACGACATCATCCGCATGCAGCGTCATGATGGCCCAAACGGATTTTGCCACATGGGCACCAAGATCGTTTATGTATGCGTGCGGAATCACGTCATATCCATTTGCACGTAAAATATTCACGGTCATTTGCCCCACAAATAAGTTGCGTAAATGTCCGATATGCACATCTTTGTGTGTGTTCAAATTTGCATATTCCACCATCACGCGTTTATCTTTTCCGATCGAAGAGACCCCGTACGCATCTTTAGACGCATCGACATCTTTTAACACGTCTTTTCCGAAAACCTCGATCGCAAACGTAAAATTCACGTACGGTCCTACGGCACGTATCTGTGAAATGGAACCCTTTGGTCCTATTTTTGCAGCGATTTCATTGGCGATTTCAACAGGATTCGCTTTTTGTTTTTTTGCCACATGAAAACACGAAAAGGCGACATCACCCATTTTTGGATCCGGCGGAACAGACAAATCTTCAAGATGCGGAACAAATCCGCCTCCGACGGCTTGTTTTAATTCGCGCAAAATTTGTTGTTTAACATTTTGGATTGGAGACATAAGGAAAGGCGATAGAACGATAAAGACGTTTCACTATTTACGAAGTGTGTCCAATTTTTCTTGTGTCTCGCGCAAATTTGCTTCCATGTTTGTGATGATGTGTGCGGGTGCTTTTAATCGAAATTCCTGATTGGAAAGTTTTTGCGTGAGTGATTCCAGATAATTTACACATTCGGCGATTTCTTTTTCCGTGCGTGCTTTTTCTTTTTCTGGATCAAGGGTTGTTTCCTGTTTTAAAAATACCGTCAGATCTTTCATGACAACAGACACGTCTTTCGAAGAATTTTCGTAGGATGTTTCAACCAGAAAATCTGCATGAACACGTGCAAGCGTTGCAATCACAGAACGTTGTTTTTCAATGTCTTGATGCAAAGATGCATTTGCCACCAAAACAACATCCAGCACATGCTTCGGTTCTATCTTTTGTTCAGATCGTGCATGACGAATTCCGACGATCCATTCTTTCAAAGACTCCAAGGTTTGCTCAGATTGTTCATCGTTATATCCATCCATCACAGGCCAACGTCGAATCATCAAGAGAGAATCCGTTTTAAATTCTTTCCAAATCGCTTCTGTTACAAATGGCATAAACGGATGCCAAACCGAAAGGAGTCGTTCAAGAAGAAACAAGAGAATCTCTTCTGTGGAAGATTTCAAACGTGCATCCAATCTTTGCACTTTGGCGATCTCAAGATACCAATCCGCAAATTCTCCCCAGGTAAAATCACGCAACACTTCCGTGGCTTGGGAAAATTCGTATTGATCAAGATGTCCTGTTGCTTTTCTCAAAACCGATTCAAAACGCGACAAGATCCACTTATCAGAAACGGTTTTTGGATTCACCACGTTTACGACCACCCCCTCACCCCCTCCTTTTAAAGGAGGGGGAACGCTCGACAGAACAAAACGCGAAATGTTCCAAAGTTTATTTGTGAAGTTTCTGTAACTTGCTACTTTGTCTTCAGATAATTTTGTGTCGTTGCCTGGCGTGATGCCGATCATGAGTGAAAGGCGTGTGGCATCCGCTCCGTATTTTGCGATCATGTCGAGTGGATCAATGCTGTTTTCAAGTGACTTCGACATCTTGCGACCTTGATCATCACGCACAAGTCCATGCAAATAAGTGGTTTTAAACGGCACTTCCCCAAGGGCGTACGTGGACATGAGAATCATGCGAGCGACCCAAAAAAAGATGAGGTCACGGCCTGTTTCGAGCATGTCTGTTGGATGATACGTTTTGAGATCCTCGGTCTCGTTTGGCCAACCAAGCACAGAAAACGTCCACATTCCAGCGGAAAACCATGTGTCGAGGGTATCCTCATCTTGAATCCATCCGTCCCCTTCCGGCGGATTCACTCCGACATACAATTCCGAAGATCCCTCGGCTTCGGTCAAACCTTCGCTCAGGATGACGCGAGATGCGCGATACCATGCGGGAATACGATGTCCATACCAAAGTTGGCGGCTGATGCACCAATCGCGCAAATTGTTGATCCACCAAAAATACGTTTTCTCAAACGACTCCGGAATAATTTGCGTTTGTTTTGTGAGGACGGCCTGTTGCATCAATTGTTTAAGTGTCACCATTTGCCCATCAATCAATCCAATCATAGGAGCACGCACGGATGCATGAAATGGAAACTCCTTGTTCACATTCACAAACCACTGCAACATGGGCGTTGGCTCAATGACCGCACCAGTACGCTCTGCTGTGGAAAGATTCTGTTGCACGTCTTCTTCTTTTTCAAGCAATCCATTTTCACGAATCCACTCAACGATTTTTTCTCGCGCCTCAAGCACGTCCAATCCCGCCACAAGTAGCCCTGCCTCTTTTGTCATCTTTGCGTGTTCATCGATCACACGCACAAGCGGCAATCCATGTTTTTGTGACATCTCAAAATCCACCATGCTGTGTGCGGGTGTGACACCAAGCGCACCGGTTCCAAACGCGGGATCCACGTTTTCATCCGCAATGATTTTAATCGTGAGAGGAACTCCCGCAAAAACAACTTCAAACGTTTGACCGATCAAGGATTGATATCTTTCATCGTTTGGATGAACCGCCACAGCCGTATCCCCCACTTTTGTTTCCGGACGTGTGGTTGAAATAGCGATCGGAAAATCATGTGCGTATTTGAACGTGTAAAATTTTCCAACACTTTCTTTATAAACGATCTCATCATCTGAAATGACGGTTTGTCCAACCGGATCCCAATTGACAACACGGTATCCGCGATAGATGAGTCCATCATCAAACATTTTTTTGAACATGGTGCGCACCGCAAGATTGCGCGATTCATCAAGCGTGAACGCTTCACGCGACCAATCCACACTTGATCCCATTTTACTCACCTGATGATTGATCGTGGATCGACTTTGCTCCACAAAATCTTCCACACGTTTTATAAACAAATCGCGCCCCAAATCATGACGAGATTTGCCTTCTTGTTTTTGCAAAATCTTTTCCACCTTCACGTTTGTCGCAATCGCGGCATGATCCGTGCCGGGCAACCACAAAACTTTTTTTCCACGCATGCGATGATAGCGCGCCAAAATATCTTGCACAGCAAGCATCACCGCATGACCCATGTGCAAAACACCGGTCGCGTTTGGTGGCGGTAAAATCATCGAAAAAACTTCTGTGCGTTCTCCGGGCAAATGATCCGGATTGAAAAAACCACTTTTCAGCCACTTTGCATAAATTTCATCTTCGTACGA